>JBEKMC010000001.1:0-89531 GCA_050008715.1 Acidimicrobiales bacterium
AGGCCGAGGTCGAGGATCACGGCTTCAGGCTCGTCAAGTGCAACCTTGGACAGCCCCTCCTCGCCAGTGGCGGCGGTACTCACTTCGTGGCCACGGCTCGTCAGCCCTATTCGAAGCGCCCGCAACAACGCCCGGTCATCGTCCACCAACAGCACTTTGGCCATGGTCAGCACGTCTCCATCAAGGTGCGGCCGGCTGGGAGCTTCCGTAAAGAGGCGGCAGGTCCGACAGCCGATGCTTCCGGAACGAAGAGGTCTCGAGGACAACGATGGCTCGCAGGGCCAGCCCACCGGGGATTGCTCCACGAACGACGCGATACAGCATGACAATTCCAAATCTACGACCATCGCGATCCGAGACGCCAGCCGACAGCTCTGAGGAACTACGTGGAATCGGCCCGGTCGGATGCACGGGTGGCTCGCTCCGGACCGAGCGCGGCGGGGCGCCAGCGATACCCGGCTCTACCGACCGCGACACTTTCTCCCGTCGACTCCTCTGTGAGCCGTGGATCGCAGCCCGCACCGAGTCTGCCCGCAGGCACCGGGCGAGCCCTGAAGATCCCCGACTCAGCACGCGCTGCGCGGCAAGCCACGTCATCGCGCTGGAGTGTGAACGACGATGACCGGACAGTTCGCCCGCCGCATGAGGCCGAGAGAGACACTCCCGGAGAGGACGGCGGAGAGGAGCGGACGCTGTCGCGCTCCTACGACGATGGCGTGAGCGCGCAGCTCTTGTGCCTTTACGGCGATTTGTTGTGGCACGCTGCCGCGGGCGGAATCCTTCACCACAGCCCTGGCTGTCAACCCGTGCTCTCTCAGCTGCTCGACGGCACCGCCGACGAGCGCGACGGCCTCTTGCCGGGTTTCGAGATAGCTGCGTCCACCGCGAACGAGCTCGTCCCACTCCCGGACATGGAGCACCCAGATTTCTGCGCTGAACAGACACGACAGATCGACTGCTGCGTTAAGGGCTCGCTCTGCCGGTTCTGAGTTCGTGTACGGGAGGAGGAGTCGGTAACCACTTCCGCCCTGCCAAGCCGCACGTCCCTCATCCGGTACCTCAGCCAAAAACGCAGCTGCCTCGGCAGCGAGGCGGGCACCATCGGATGGCATCGCCAGACCCGAGATGCCGTGGGCTGACTCTCTTTCCGTCGCATTGCGACGGAGTGTCCGGTCGCGCGACCAAAGACCTGGTACGCGCTCTGACACGCCACGAACTCGCGGCCTGACTCGCATCGTAACTCCTGTGAATCGTGAGTTGTGATGCCGACCAGGCTTCCCGGCGCGCCGCATTGGAGATTACCAGAACGCTCGATTGGCGGCGACTTATAAGACGGACGCAAACGTCGCCCCTGCAAGGAGTGCTCGTACGGGGTGCAAAACCGTCGCTGGTGCTAACGAGCTCCGGACCGGATGCTGCGGCGACGTCTGACCCGGATCTCAAAGCCTGCTCGCCGGCGAGCGGGCTCGGTTGCCGGCATGCCCAAGATCCGACTGACCGTCTCCGGCAACCAACCGCCCGATGCCGGTGCCTTCTTCGCGCACCATCGAACCGTTCACACGGGCCTGGCGCTTGCGATCCCGGCCTCGAGGAATTCGGATGGTTCAAGGCAGTGGGCACGGCGACCGGTGACGCTCCGCGCTACGCCATGCTGGATCGCACTAAGGAAAATAGGCTCTCCTGAGCCGTACTCGACGGCACGGCACCGCCGCTCGAGGACTGGGGGGCTCGAGCACGGGAAAGGCGATTGGGAGCAGACTGCCGAGATGGTTCGTGCAGTCCCGAGAATCTTCCCGTGTGTCCTTGAGGGCGAGCACATTCGCGTTCGCGAGGTCGACCTTGGTGACCTCGAGGCCACGTGGGCATGGGCGTCGCGTGCAGAGTTCTTCCGCTTTCTCCCCGTTGACCAGCCGACGCGCGAGGAAGAGCGAGCGTGGCTCGAAGCGATCGTGGCCGACGCCCGGCAGATGCCGCGTCGTCGATACGAGCTCGGCATCGAGGTCGTCGACGCTTCCTCGCTCGTCGGCATGGTCCGCCTTGGGATCGAATCGGAGCGCCACCGCAACGCCAGCATCGGGTACGGCATTCGCCCGGACTGCTGGGGCCACGGCTACGCGACGGAGGCAGCCCGACTGATCGTTGGCTTCGGATTCGAGTCGCTCGGGATGCACCGTATCTGGGCGACGCATCATCCGGACAACATCGCCTCGCGCAAGGTCCTCGACCGGGTCGGGTTCCAGGAGGAGGGGCGACTGCGGGACGATCGGTTCGTCGATGGAGCCTGGCACGATTCGGTCGTTTGCTCGATCCTTGAGAATGAATGGAGGAGGGGGCGAGTTCACGAGTGAACCTCGGACGCCCGTTGGGAGCACGGCGGCAGTGTCGCCGGCGGGTACCAGGTAGATGCTCTCCTCCCAAGTTGCCCGCTGACCTGACGCTATGAGTCGGGCCTCCCTCCCTGCTCACTTCGAGCCATGCTCGATACGAGCTGGGCCTAGCGGCCTGCTAAACGGGCTCTCTTCGGATCTGAGCGGGGTCGGTCGGTTACGGGCTCCGAGTGTTCGCGAGAGGTGCTGCACCCCAACGGGTAGCTCGGAGCTAAGAACTGGTCGGCGTCATGCGTGCGGATGTCACTGCTCGGGTCGATACTGGCGAGGATGACCAGATTCGACGACCAGGACCTGACCGACTCCGAGTTCCGCGAGTGCGACTTCACTCGTGCCCGGTTGATCGGGGTGGTGTTGCAGGACGCCATCATTGACGGGCTGGTCAGCAACCTGGTGATCAACGGGGTTGAGGTGTCCTCATACGTCGAGGCCGAGCTTGACCGGCAACATCCGGTGCGGGTGCTGATCCGATCAGCCGATCCGATCGAACTGCTCAAAGGCTTCCGCGAGTTGCGGGCCGCGTGGTCGGCGACGCTCGAACGACTCCGAAGGATGCCCAGCGGTTCCGAACATCGGCGCGTCGGTGGCGAATGGTCGCCGGTAGAGAACCTGCGCCACCTGGTGTTTGTGCACGACTGCTGGTTCGGTCGTTGCTGCCTGGGATCGACCGGGCCGCTCACCGCCTTCGGGCTGGTTACCGACGACGTGCTTCAGCACGAACCGGGCCTGGACCGGGCAGCAACCCCGAGCCTCGACGAGGTGCTGGCTGTGCGCGAGCTGCAAAGTGCCGAGCTGGACCGTTGGCTATCGACCGTGACTGCTGACGAGCTGTCGAAGCCTGCGCCAGTGCCGGAGGGCTCGGGGTGGCCGCCCTACGCCCGAGGCAAGTCCGTGCTCGAGTGCGTGCATGTGGTGCTGAACGAGGAATGGGAGCACCACGGCTTCTGCGTGCGCGACATTGCCCTCCTGGGAGGATGATCCTCGCAACTGGGTCGCAGGAGAGGTCTCTTTTGCCGCCGACTGGTACTGCGAGACAGCGGACGATCCGTGCCCGATGCCGGTGGGGGACAAGCCAAAGCCTGGCGATAACTCCCACGAGCACTCGACCCCGCTCAAATCCGAAGAGCGGCTAAACGTCCCTTTGGGGACGATTTCCAGATCGAGCTCAGCAAGGAGGCTCGTCCCCATGTTCGTCGGCATGGACGTCCACCGCAACTGCACCCAGGTCTGCGTGATACTCCTCCTCGAAGCATGCGCCGGTGCTCGCCGCCGTCAAGGTCGTTCGTCCTCGCGCGCTCTTGCGCGCTCCGGGCGCTCCACCGTGACCCCGACTGCGCCCCGACGCGAGTCCGTTACCAGGAGCTGAGGGTCTCCCTTGACACCGGCCCTTCTCGTGGGTGGGTGGGTGGGTGGGTGGACGCTGACTGCGTCCCGGCACGGAACCCCCTTGCCCTGATGGACAACGACGGAGTTTACGAGTCAAAGCGAAAAGAATGTCCACAAACATGGGCGGCAGCGACCGCAAAACCGGAAGGAAGCGGTACTGCTCTCGCTCACTGAGCCGCAGGAGGAGCGGCCGGGTCGGTCTGGGTCAGAATCTCGCTGAAGGTTCTCCCGGTCCGGCGGCGATACACAATCTCGAACACAAAGCTCCCCGCCAGCGTGACGCCAAGAGCGATCGCGGATGTCGGCGCCGTGGCGATCATGTGGTACACGAGGACGACGAAGAGGAAGAGGCACGTGACCGCCGACGCCACCACCGGCCACGCCTTCGCGCCCGTCTGCTTTCGAATTCTCATGTGACCGATGTTCACCGCTGAGTACACGAGGAGGAACCCTGCGCTTCCCATGGAGGCGACGGCACTCAAGGGAAAGAGCAGAACGAAGAGGAGAACCAACCCAGAGGTGATGAAGAGTCCCTCAACATCACGACCCCAGAGCTTGCGATCAAACGCCGGTGGGAGACCGCCGTTCTTGGCGATCTGATAGGCGATGTTCGTGGACCCGAACAAGGTGGCGTTGACTGCGGATGCAGTCGAAAGCAAGGCAGCGATGGCGATCAACCTGAATCCCACCTGTCCGAGGGACGGCTTGGCTGCGACGGCCAAGGCGGAATTGCCAAGTCCTTTTAGGAAGGCGAGCGGCACGTTGGTCACCACGCCACACGCAACTAGTAGATAGATGACGATCACGATGGCCACGCTGCCGTAGATCGCCCGTGGCAACTCGCGCCTCGGCTTGGCCATGTTGGCTGCAGCATTCGTGATCAGACCAAAGCCCTCGTAGCCAACGAAGAGGATGCCTGCCCCGGTGAAGATCGCCAGTGGACCTGGCCAGGTGGCGGGCGCGAGGCGAGCAACTCCCTTCCCAGTGAGGGCCAAGAAGGCTGCGACGATGAAGACGATGAGGATGGCGAGCTTGATGATCACGATGACGGACTCTGCTCGACCCATGAGTCGGCTGCCCAGAAAGTTGATCGCCGTGAAGGCGAGCACGACACCGACTGCCCACACTTTGGATGGCAGATGAATGAAGGTCACGGCGTAGGAAGCAAACCCTGTGGCGTACAGCGCAATGGTGATGATGTAGCTGAAGTACTGGAAGAGGTTGAGCGAACCAGACGTCACGCCTTCGCCGTATCCACGAACCAAGAACGTGACAGCACCACCGACACTTGGGAACGTCTTCCCGAGGGCGACGTAGCTGTACGCCGCGAGTCCTGCGACCACTCCTCCGATCGCGAAGGAAAGGGGCATGGCGGAACCTGCAACACCTGCCACGACTCCGAGGATGGAGAAAATCCCGGCACCGATCATGCCGCCTACCCCGATGCTGAGAGCAGCGACCAACCCGATATCGGCCTTCCGTGTTGCGTCTCCCGTCGGCGTGCCATGGGGCACGGCTTTGCCGTTGGTACTGCTCATTCGCTCACTTTGGCCAGCTGTGGTGCCACATCAGATGGTTTCTTGGTCTTGGTGGGATCGAGAAGCCGGTACGCAAGCAACTTCACGCGATCCGTTACGAGGAACCATGCCAGGGCATAACCCCACACAAAGGCCGCATACCCCCACCCGATCGGGGTCATGAAGACCCCGTAGACCGCGATGAAGGTCGCCAGCGTCTGCGTGCCCAATACAGCCAGCAGGAGAACACGGGCGGGGCGTATCGACCAGAACGGGCCACGTGTGCGGGCGAGGAAGACGGTCAGATGTCCAGCAACAGAGAGCGTCAGGTACATGAGGGTCTGCAGCTGCGCATGATCGAGGTGGAAGACCTCCTTGCCAAGGGAGAACAGGCCAAAAGCGGCAATTGGGCCGACAAGGCCGAGCACCGTGGCGATGCCAAGCACGAGGTGCATGTTCCAGGCCTCCGGCTGATCCTTGTATCGAACGTTGTCGTAGGCGATGGACAGGATCGCACCGTCGTTCAGCAACGCCAGCATGACGATCTGTACCGCTGTCACGGGGAAGAAGTTGAAGATCAGAATTACGGCAGTGATGAACAGCAGCACTCGGAGCGTCTCAGCGATGCGGTAGATCGCATAGCTGTTCATCCGCTGGAAGATTCGCCGGCTCTCTTTGATCGCATCGATGATCACTGTCAGGCCGGGCGTTGTGAGCACGATGGATGCCGCTGCTCGGGCGGCGTCGGTGGCGTCCGAGACAGCGATACCGCAGTCAGCCTTCTTCAGCGCCGGGGCATCGTTTACCCCGTCTCCCGTCATACCGACGATGTGGCCCCGCTTCTGCAGGACGTCCACAATGTGGAACTTGTGTTCTGGGAACACCTGGGCGAAGCCGTCGGCGTTCTCGATGGACTCAGCCGTCGCTGCCGTCTCTTCGCTCTTGACGTTGCCCAATCCAGCAGCATCGAGAATGTCCGAGCCCATCCCGAGTGTCTTGGCGGTTTCCTGGGCGATGGCCCTTGCATCGCCCGTGACCATCTTCACGTCCACGCCCATCTGTCGGGCGGTAGCGATGGTTGCCTTCGCATCTTCCCGTGGCGGGTCGAACAAAGGCAGCACGCCGAGAAACTGCCATGGACCTTCTCCTTCGGCTCGGGCCACGCCCAACGAGCGGAAGCCTCGTGCAGCGAAATCGTTGACTGCCGTATCAACGTCTGTTGTCACGCTCGAAGCATTGGCCGACAGCTCCAGGATGACCTGAGGAGCGCCTTTCGTGACCTTGAACGTGGTTCCATCAGCGCCTGTGACCGTCGCCTCTGTGCATTTGCGCACGGCATCGAAGGGTTCGAAGTGGACCACCTCATAGCCCTGCAACGCCGTTTCGCTCTTCAGGCCGGCAAGAACGGCCAGATCGATGGCGTCGGCATCGTCAGCTCGCGATGCCAGCGCCGCATTGAGGATCATCTGTTCGGCGGGAAGATCATTCACAGTGAAGGGCTCGCCGAGCGTCAGCTTGTTCTGGGTGAGGGTGCCGGTCTTGTCCGTGCAGAGCACGTCTACGCCCGCCAATTCCTCGATGGCCACCAAGCGGCTCACGATCGCCTTCTTCGTGGCGAGCAGTCGAGCACCGACTGCCATCGTCACCGACAGCACTGTCGGCATTGCCACCGGAATCGCTGCCACGGTGAGCACCAGGGCGAACTGCAACGTGTCGAGGATCGCGTCACCTCGGAGGATCGAGACGACGGTAATCAACGTCACCAGCCCTGCTGCGAGGATGATCAGGAAGGTACCGATCTTCAGGACTGCCTGTTGGAAGTGGCTGACCGTTTGCGCTTCCTGTACCAGCTCCGCCGTCTTGCCGAAGTAGGTCTTTGCACCTGTGGCGTAGACCATGGCCCCGATCTCACCCTGACGGATGATCGAAGCGGAGAACACGGTCTCCCCACTTGTGCGGGTGGCAGGCAGTGACTCTCCGGTCAGCGCTGACTGGTCCACCTCGACTGGGTCTCCGTCGAGCAAACGTGCATCGGCAGGCACGATGTCGCCCAGGCGCAAGCGGATGACGTCACCTGGAACCAGCTCACGCGACGGCGGGGTGACCCACTTGCCGTCACGGAGCACCCGTGCCTTGATCGCCAGTTCAGCCTTGAGGGCAGCAATGGCTTTGCCGGCCTGGTGTTCTTCCCAGAAGCCGATGCCCGCGTTGGCAAGCAACAGGACCAGGATGATGATGAAGTCCGGCCAGTGCCGGAGCACGCCGGACAGGATCACTGCAGCCTCGATCATCCAGGGGATGGGACCCCAAAAATAGGTGAGCAGCTGCAGGAGCGCGTTGACCTTCTTCTCCTCGATCTCGTTGGGGCCGTACTGGATCAGCCGCTTCTCCGCGTCTGCCTGCGTGAGCCCCTCTGGTGACGACCCCAACCGCTTCTCCACCTCCGGCAGAGGCAGCGATTTCAGATCGTCGCTTGCGTCGGGCATCGATCCCGGCTTCGAGTCGGGAGCCTCGGACGGGGCGCTGTCAGACTCCATCATTGCTATCTTCCGGCCTTTCGCGTGCCATACGCGTTGTGAGTGCAGCAACACCTGGTGCGACGCGAAGGTCCTTTCCGCTGCCGCGCGATCCTGGCCCTCGCCTGCAGTTCGGCGGTATCTGGCCAGCTCCTCCGATGAGAGCTCACGAAGTTAGTATATGTAATGATTAGTGTATGAGCGAGAGCCGTTCCGGTCCATCTGAGCCGCCCGAGTCTGTGGTCGATGCCGTACTGTCGGCCAGCCGGGTCCTCGTGGCGGTGGCTGCACGGTCTCTCTCCGATGTCGGCGAGGAGGTCACCCTCACGCAGTACCGGACGCTCGTCGTGCTCGCGTCCCGTGGACCTCAGAACCTTGCCGGGCTCGCCGAGGCAGTGGGAGTGACGCCAGCAACAGCGACCCGGATGTGCGACCGCCTGGTGCGGAAGGGCCTCATTCGTCGGAGGGAAGAGCGAGGCGATCGACGACTCCTCCGGGTCGTGCTGAGCGAGAAGGGCCGGGGACTCGTCGATACCGTCACAGACCGTCGGCGTCGAGAGATCGAGCGCATGATGAGCGAGATTCCCCCCGAGGAGCAGGTTGTCCTCATTCAGGCGCTCGGGCGGCTCTCTGCAGCTGCAGGCGAGGTGCCAGAGCAGGACTGGACAACCGGGTGGGACCTCTAGATGACTCGCGGCTTCCTTGCCCGAGCACCCCGGTGGCGGCTGCGGCTGCGCTCGCTCCAGGCCCGAGCTGCTCGCTGGTTTGCATCGGCGCCCTACACACGCAAGTGGCTCGTGCTGGGCGCGCTCATCGGGATCATCGCCGGTCTTGGCGCAGTTGTCTTCTACGAGGTCCTGCGCGCTGCCACGCATCTGTTCCTGGGGGTCATCGCCGGCTACAACGTTCCGACCCCGGTCGGCGAAGGAAGTCAGGTTGCCTCGGCGCACTACGCCCGACCCTGGGCGATCCCGCTCGTGGCATGCATCGGAGCACTGGCTGGAGCGATCCTCGTCTTCGGAATCGCTCCCGATGCCGAAGGCCATGGCACTGACGCCGCGATTGATGCCGTGCACCACAACCCCCGTGGCATCCGCCTCCGGACAGTGGTCGTCAAGATCGTTGCCTCTGCGCTTACCATCGGCTCTGGCGGCTCTGGAGGTAGAGAAGGGCCAACAGGCCAGATCAGTGCAGGCTTCGGGTCGTTCCTTGCCCGACTCTTCGACCTCAGTCCAGCGGATGCTCGTATCGCAGTGGCAAGCGGGATCGGCTCGGGCATCGGCTCGATATTCGGTGCTCCCCTCGGCGGTGCAGTGCTCGCGACCGAAATCATGTACCGGGACGATTTCGAGGTCGAGGCGCTCCTCCCCTCATTCATTGCCTCCATTGTCGGGTATACCGTCTTCGGTTCCATCGAGGGCTTCAGCCCGCTCTTCGGCTACGTCGAGAACTACCGACTGACGAATGCCTCACAACTCATCTGGTTCGGCATCATCGGCATCCTCGGCGGGTGTATCGGGTTGCTGTACGCCAAGGGTTTCTACGGCATCGCAGCTGGTTTTAGTCGGACTGCCGTCCCTCGATGGGCCCGTCCAGCCATCGGCGGGCTCATCGTCGGTTGTATCGCACTTGCCATCCCCGAAGTCCTCGGGACCGGCTATGGATGGATACAACAGGGCCTCGGAGTGCAGCTTCTGCACATCCCGCTCTGGATCATCCTTCTCCTCCCGTTCGCCCGCATTGTGACGACCGGACTTTCGATCGGCTCGGGAGGCTCAGGGGGGATCTTCGGTCCAGGCATGGTGATCGGTGCATTCACAGGGGCTGCTGTCTGGCGCCTGCTGGAGCCAGTCGTCCCGAGCCTGGGTGGTGACCCTGCTCCCTATGTCATCGTCGGGATGATGGCTTGCTTCGGGAGCATCTCCCGAGCGCCGCTCGCCGTCATGCTGATGGTCGCCGAGATGACAGGAACGCTCACCTTGATCGTGCCTGCCATGGTGGCGGTCGGACTTGCGACGCTCATCGTCCGCAGGTCCGACGACACCATCTACCGAAGTCAGCTCCGAAGCCGAGCGGAGTCCCCTGCGCACCGGATTCTGACGGGTCTTCCGTTGCTCAATACCGTGACCGTCTCCCAGGCGATGGCATCTCCACGTTGTGTGCTGGCAGAGTCCACCGACAGCGCCAGTGCCCAAAGACAGATGGAGGCAAGTGGTGCCGCGGCTGCACCGTTCATCGACTCCGAGGGACGCTACGTCGGTGTCGTGACATTGGAGGCGCTGCGAAGGAGGAGCAAGGACGCAGACGTCCCAAGGGTCGGAAGTCTGATCGATGTGAGCTTCGCTCCGATCCACCAAGCTGTACACCTCGATGTCGTCCTCGACACCCTGACCTCCACTCCACAGACCTGGGCGGCCGTCGTCGATGACGAACGGCGGGTCATCGGCACGATTGCAACCTCGGACATCGTCCGGAGCTACCGCCGAACGTTGCAGGCCAGCCTCCGTCGTGTCTCCGAATTGGGTGGGCCGAGCGGAATATCCGAGGTTGTCGTCGCAGAGAACTCTGCGATTGTCGGGGCGTCGCTACGCTCAGCGCGGATGCCGCGCGGCGTGCTCGTCACTTCTATCGAACGCGGCCGTGAAGTCGTCCCACCAACCGGCGACACCCTCATCCACGCTGGTGACCGAATCATGGTCCTCGGCGCACCGGACGACCTGAATCGACTCAGTCAGCTCGCATCAGGAAAGACATAGGGCACTCACAAGCCGGCGCTGCGTCCGTCGTCGGCGCGTCAGCGGTTGATGAAGGGAAGCATGGTCGCATACGCGAGCAGGAGGAGGAGTGCCTCCCACCGGGCGACCACACTCCCCCGCGCCATCGCCAGCCAGGACACGAAGACGACGCCGACCATCATGCAGAGCGCGAGCCCGCTGACGCCGCGCACCTCGCCTCGAGATAGCAACCCGACGAGAGCACCGCCGCCGAGCGCGATGAACAGGTTCCCGCCGAGCACGTTGCCGACAACGAGATCGTGCTCGGCACGCCGGGCCGCCTGGATCGACGAAGCGATCAGCGGAGCAGAGGTGCCGATACCCACGAGCGTGAGACCGGCGAAGCCCTGTGCCAGCCCCAGGCGCTTGGCGAGGTCGACGGCCGAAACCACCATCAACTCCGCACCGCCAAGCATGAAGGCGAGGCTGACAAACGCGCGAAGGATCTCGGGACGAGAACGGTGAGCCGGCGTCTCGAGGAACTCGACCACCTCGCCGCCGAGCTCGTCCTGGGGGCCACGGCGGCCAGCGCTCACCAGCATCAGCCCGACGACCGGCACGAGTACCACCAGCATGACTACGCCATTTCTCGACGAGAGACCGTTAGCCGCCAGCAGCGCAAACAGAGCGACAGCGGCAACACTCAAGGGGGCCTCGCGCCGCACGGTGCGCGAGTCGACTCGCACCGGGGTGATCAATGCCGCTACTGCGAGCGCGAGGCACACGTTGGCGATGATCGAGCCGACGAGGCTGCCGACGGCCAACTGGGGGGCGCGACGCAACGTGGCGAGAACCGCCACGATCAGCTCTGCGACGCTCGTCCCGAAGCCGCCCACGAGTGCGCCGACGACAGTCGGACGTATCCGGAGAGCACCAGCGAGGCCTGCGACGGCAAGCACGAACTGATCGCCGGTGAGTGCCAGCACAGCCAGGCTGAAGACCAGTCCGGCTACGTCGAGTGCCACGACCGCGCTCTCGACGGAACCACGATGTCGAATCGCCGACCAGGCTTCCCGGCACGCCTATTCATTCGGATCGTGGCACTCTACCGGTGCCCCTCAGGCCCCTGTGAGGCTCGCATCCAATCGACCGTAGGCGAGTCTTGGCCCCGAGCTTCGAGGCACTCGATTTCGCCAACTCAGGCACGAGACAGAAACTGGCTGTGGCCTGCACCCGGCGAGTTGTTCACACGCGGTGTACGCCGAGCGGCTCACGAAACGCCGCCAATCGCTCCCGGTCGGTCAGCGGCGCCCGATCGCCGCTCTCCGTCCCTTCGGGATTGCCGTCATCACCCACTCGCCGATCGCGCGGACGGAACGTCCTCGATCGCGGCTGCCGCCGTCCCGCGCCGTTGTGGACCGAAGGGTCGCCGCGACCGGCGCCGGTCCGCCAGCTGCGATCGGCAGCCACAATGGAAGGCGTCGGCAGATCCAGAGTCCTCGCCGAACCATCAACCGATCTCGACGTCGATGTCTGGTGCCACCCTGGCGCGGATGAGCCCGAAGGCTCGCGGCGCGTAGTGGCTGCGGTGCTCCGCCTTGCCCCGGACGGCGGTCTCGGGAAGGTGCCGCCTCGGGATAAGGGAGCAGCCCGCGGAGCTGACGCAGCCCTGCTGCCGTCGGTCTCACTTTCGACGCTCTCTGGAGCGCCGGGTCTAGCCCTCGCGAGAGCAAATATGTGTCGCGCTGCGCAGGCTCGAATTGCATCCCACCGGTGCCGCGATCTAGGGCAAGGCCTTGTAGCAGCCCCAACGGGATTCGAACCCGTGTCTCCACCTTGAGAGGGTGGTGTCCTTGGCCTCTAGACGATGGGGCCGGGTGCCTTCGGGGCGATCCCGGTGGCTCCGGCGCGACCGTGTACCGGTCGCTCGGGAGCGCTTCATCGTAGCCTCCGGCTCAGAGCACCCCGCTCAGTCAAACCCGACGGTCGAGGACCCAAAGCAACGATCAGCTCCACCACCGCCGGACGGTCGTGATGCGGCCACGGCACGGCTGGCCCAATGGAGTTCCGGAGTTCTGGAGTGAGAAACCACCCCAAACGGTGGGTTTCTCACTCCAGAACTCCGCCGGCCTACGCCAGCACAGCCTTGGCGCGCGACAAGAGCTCCTGCAGGTTCTCGTTCGTGACGAGATCGAAGGCATCGTCCCAGGACATCCAGCGCACGGGCGTTGCTGCCGTCTCCGGCCGGGCCTCCTCCGGGTGGTCGGTCTCGAGCAGATACCGGAGGTCGGCGTGCTCGTGCGCCGCCTCGTCGGCACGCGCGGGCACGGACACGATCACGACGTGAACGAGTGCGCGGGGCTCCAGGCGACCAGCCCGCCCCACGGGACGCAGGTCGCTCAAGCCCGTCTCCTCCCGTGCCTCGCGAATCGCCACCTCGAGCGGGTCGTGCTCGCCGGGATCGCCGTGACCGCCGACCTGTTGGTAACGACCGAAACGCTCGTGCCATCTGAGCAGCAAGCGACCCGACCCGGCATCGACGACGAGTGCCGAGGCCGTCAGGTGCAGCGGCTCCGATCTCGACCACGGATCGGCCGCCCGTTCGACGAGCTCCGAGACACGGTGGAGGTCGGCAACCTCTCCATCGCTCGACGGCCGATAGGCCTCGAGAAGCGCCGCCAAGACCGCCCGGTCCGGACGTAGTTGGTCCACCGATCCATCATCGTCCACCGTCGACATCTCAATGGCCCCGGACGCTGCGACCCGGCAGAATACGGCTCATGGATCGCGACCTGGCGCTGACGAGGACCGAGGCCGAGGCGGGACGGTTGCTCGAGCTCGCCACCGCCGAAGGTGCCGACCTGAGCGCCCCGGTGCCGTCGTGTCCGGACTGGGACTTCGGCCGGCTCGTCCTGCATCTCGGGGACGTCTACAACTGGGCAGGCACAATTGTCGGAGGAGCACTCCTCGAGCCGCCGTCCGACCTGCCTCGCCGGCCCGGGGGCATCAACCCACCCGACTGGACGGCCGACCGCCTCGCGAGGCTTCTCGCGGCCCTGCGAGACTCGCCGGACGACGCTGTCATGTGGAACTTCGGGCCGGAACGCCCGTCCTCGGCCGCCTTCTGGCGCCGGCGCCAACTGCACGAGACGGCCATCCACCGTGCCGACGCAGAGCTGACGGCCGGCGTGCCGGTGTCGCCGTTGGACCCTGACATCGCCGCCGACACCGTGTCGGAGCTGTTCACGATCTTCGGCTTCGCCGACGCGGCCGACGACGAGGCGGGTACCCCGGCACCGCCGGCGGCCGGTCCCGGCGCGCCGCCCGCCTCGGTCCACTTGCACGCCACCGACGTCGCGGGCGCCGAATGGACCCTCGACACGTCGGCACGAACCATCGCGAGGCGGCATGCCAAAGGCGACGTTGCCATCCGCGGGACTGCCTGGGCACTCGCACGATGGTGCTGGGGCCGCCCGGTGGACGGAGAGATCGAAGCCTTCGGGGACCTGGCGGCGGCGGAAGCATGGCGATCGACGGTCGTGCCCTGAACAGTCGACGGTGAGCTACGGGCCGGCAATCCGCCCGGCCCTCACGGTGCTAGACATCGGCGTGCCGACGCACCGGGGCGTCGCCCAAAGGGGGTACGCATGACTACGACTCGTTCCACACGGCGACTGGCACGCGCCGTCATGCTGACTTCTGCCTCGCTCGTCACGATCGGCCTCGGTCTCGTGCCAACGGGTACGGCGGGAGCCACCACGACGGCACATGTCAAGACGCCCACCACCTACCGCGCCATCGGTGGCGCGGCGCGACTGCCCGCCGGAGACCGGATCATCGGTCGGGTGCCGGCCTCGCGGGTCATCCGTGCCGACGTCGTGCTGCAACCGCGCAGCGCCGACCAGTTGACGCGCTACGCGACGGCGGTGTCCTCACCGCATTCCGGCCTGTACCGCCAGTACTTGTCGCCGGCCACGTTTCGCCAGGCTTTCGCCCCACCAGCGACCACTCGAGCACGTGTCGAGGCGCAGCTGCGTGCCGCCGGCCTCACCGTGCTCCCTGTCGCGGCTGATGGCCTCGTCGTCCCCGTCGAGGCGACAGCGGCTCGCATGGGCTCGGCGTTCCGCACGACGCTCGACTCGGTCCTTCTCCCGGACGGTCGTGAGGGCCAGTGGGCGGTGACCGCCCCGGAGCTGCCAGCCAGCGTGGCTTCGTCCGTCCTGGCGGTCGTGGGTCTGGACGAGCTCGTCACGCCGGCGCCTCTCCACACGCCGGCGGGCGCCCGAAGCCCGGCTCGGGCGACGACCGCCGGAGCGCAACGACCGGGGGCGGCTCGACCGTCCACGGGTGGCCCAGCGGCCTGCGCCGCAGCCTCACTCGCCGCCAAGGAGGGCAACGCGTTCACGGACGACCAGGTCGCCCATGCCTACGGTTTCGACGGGCTGTACTCGAAGGGAATCCTCGGCGCCGGCCAGACCGTCGGGCTCTTCGAGGAAGACGTCTACGCCACGGGCGACCTTCGGGCCTTCGACGAGTGCTACCTCGGTGCCGACCACACGTCGCAGGTCAAGCTCGTCAACATCGACGGCGGCGAGCCGCCAGGATTCGGTGGAGGCGAGGCGACGCTCGACGTCGAGGACGTGTCGGCCTACGCCCCGGGCGCCGACGTCGACGTCTACGACGCCCCTGGGACCCTCATCGGGTGGGTCGACGAGATGGCGGCCATCGTGAACCAGGACAAGGCCAGCGTGGTCAACGTCAGCTACGGCCTGTGCGAGACCCAGATGGCGCAAGCTGCGCCAGGACTCATCCAGACGGAGAACATCCTGTTCGAGGAAGCGGCCCTGCAGGGCCAGAGCTTCGTGGCTGCCTCCGGGGACGCCGGCTCGGAGACGTGCTTCCGCAACGACCCATCGAACACGACCCTGTCCGTCAGCGACCCGGCGTCGCAGCCCTTCGCAACGTCGGTCGGCGGCACCAGCCTGAAGGCAGCAACGTTCCCGCCCGTGGAGACGGTCTGGAACGACGGGGGATCCGGCGCCATCGGCAGCTTCGGGGAGAACGGCGCCGGCGGCGGCGGGATCTCACAGGTCTGGACGATGCCCGCGTGGCAAGCCGCTGCCACGACACCGGGCATTCACGACAAGTACTCGACGGGCTCGCTGTGCGGTGCGCCGGCGGGGACGGACTGCCACGAGGTGCCGGACGTGACGGCGTCGGCTGACGAGCTCCACGGCGACACCGTTGTCTACGGCGGCGGCTGGACGACGATCGGCGGGACCTCCGCGGCGGCGCCCAAGTGGGTCGCCCTGCTCGCACTTACGAACAACTACTGCGCCACGCTGCACGACGGGAGTGTCGGCTTCGTCAGCCCTGCGCTGTACCAGATCGCCTCCAACCCGGTGACGTACGCCGAAGCCTTCAACGACATCACGGAGGGCAACAACGACGTCCTCGGCTCGCACGACAACGCCTACCCGGCGACGGTCGGCTACGACCTTGCGAGCGGGCTCGGCAGCCCCCGCGCGACAGGTCCAGGCGGTTCGCCCGGCCTGGCGTCCCTCTTGTGCTCCGACGGCACGAGCAACGCCTCCCACCCGGTCGTGACGAACGTCACACCGAACCACGGCAGCTACGCGGGCGGCACGGTCGTGACGATCACGGGCACGAAGCTCGCCGGCGTGACCAAGGTGCAGTTCGGACCGGCGTCAGTCACCGTGACGCCCTCGGACATCACCGGCGGCGGGACCGAGATCACGGTCGACACGCCGCCGTCGCCGACTGAGGCGTTCGACAGCCACACTCCTGTCGGCGGCGTGCTCGTAGCCGTATCCGGCCCGAGCGGCACGAGTGCTCCGTCTCTTGCCACGGAGTTCCACTACCTAGCCGGTAGCGACTCGAACCCAGTGCCGTCGGTGTACTACGTCGCCCCCAGCTCGGCGGCGGCCGGTGTGAGAGTCACGATCTACGGGAGTGGCTATCTCGAAGGCGGGACACCGAGCGTGAAGTTCGGCGGCGTCGCCGGCACCGGTGTCAGCGTTGTGTCGGACACCGAGCTCAAGGTCACGGTGCCGGCACAGACCGGGTCCACGGACTGCGCCACCGTCGACGACGGCGTCCCGCTCTCGAGTCTCTGCCAGGCCCAGGTGACCGTGACGAACTCGTTCGGCACGAGTGCCACTCAGCCGATCCTCCCGCCGCCGACCGGTTTGGTGTTCAACCTCTTCATCCCAGCAGCCGGCACAGAGGACGTCCCTGCGGTGACGGAGTTCGACTACGCCCCAGCGCCGGTCATCTCGAGCGTCAGCCCGAACGTGGTCGGACTCAACGCCTTCGGGCCGGATCCGTTCACGCCTCCCATCCTCACGGTCACCGGGACCGGATTCAATTACTTCAGCCTGCAGCGTGTGGAGGCGACGGTCCCAGGTCATCCATCCCTCAACCAGTCGCTGTTCGTGGGGATCATCACGCCGACGACCGTGGAGTTCGACGTGCCCGTCTTCGGACAGGGCGGTGTTGTGCCACCACCAGCCGGCGCCGGCCCAGTCCTCTCGACCAGGTCCACCTCGACCAAGGCGGACGACTTCGTACCGGCGAGCTTCCAGCTGAGCGTCGTGTCCGCCGGCCTGACGAGCAACACCGTCGTCGTGGGCGTCGCCACGAGCAACCTCACCGTGACCTCGATATCGCGCCATGCCGGGTCGACCTCTGGCGGCAAGACGGTCACGCTCACCGGTACGAACCTGACGGCCGTGACGGGAATCCTCTACGCCGGCGGCCCGCCGCTCGGCGGATTCGGCACGACGACGGACCTCACCGTCAAGTCCGCCACCGAGCTCACTTTCGTGACACCTGCGATGGTCGTGGGCACGGGAGCCTTCTCGGCTTGTGATGCCTCGGTGTGCGTGGGCGGGTCACCGGTGACGACGTCCGACTCCTACGACCCGGTGCAACCCGTCGCCACGTCGATCTCGCCGTCGTCGGGGTCGGCCGGTGGCGGCGAGCGCGTGACGATCGACGGGTCCGGACTCGGCAGCGTCACGGGCGTGAAGTTCGGATCGCGGCTCACCAGGCAGGTGAGCAACCCGGCGCTCCAGCTCGGCAACAGCACGACCTCGGTCGTCGCCACAGTGCCGGCGGGAGTCGTGGGCTCCAAAGTCCCGATCACCGTCATCACCCTTGCCGGCACGAGCAAGCCCGCCGGCGTCTTCTTCACCTACGGAAAGGGCGCCCCGGGACCGCCGGTCGCCGTGTCGGTCTCGCCGGGCGCGGGCGAAGGCATGATCACCTGGATGCCGCCGGCGAGCGACGGCGGATCGCCGATTCTCGGGTACACCATCTCGGCCCATGCCGTCGTCAACCCGTTCTCGCCTGCTCCACCGACCACCTATTCCCCGTCGCTAAACGTCCCGGCGAGCGCTCGTTCCGCCGTGTTGCCGGTGACGCCGTACACGCTTTGGAGCTTCGAGGTGAAAGCCCACTCGGCCCTCGGAGTGGGCAGCGCCCGGTCCCCCGAGAACATCTTCGTGACACTTGGGGACGACGGGTACGCCGTCGGTGCGGCTGACGGCACGGTCCTCGGCTATGGCGACCTCGGTGGTCTCGTACCCGGCGCGGGTGGGACGCATCCGAAGAGCCCGGTCGTGGGGCTGGCGGTGGCACCGTCGGCGACCGGTTACTGGACGGTGACGGCCAACGGCGTCGTGCACGCATTCGGGTCGACGCGGAGCTACGGTTCGCTGGCGCCAAAACGCCACAGCACGCCCGTCGTCGCCCTCGTCGCCGACGTCAGCGGTGGCGGCTACTGGATCGTCACCGCCGGCGGTGGAGTCTTCGCCTTCGGGAATGCGAAGGCACACGGTCTCGTCTCCGGGAAGCCGGGCTCACCGATCGTCGGCGCAGCCGAGACCAACGACGGCGGCGGTTACTGGCTCGTGAGCCGGGCCGGGAAGGTGTTCCCCTTCGGCGACGCCAAGAACAAGGGCTCGCTCGTCGGGCTGCATGGCACCGGCACGGCCGTCGCCATCATGGCCGATCCGATCGGCCACGGTTACTGGATCGTGACTTCCGCCGGCGGTATCTACGCCTTCGGCGGGGCGGCGAAGCTGGCAGACCCGGCGGCGTCCCCGGCAGCAGACGTCGTGGGCGCCACACCGGCGCCGAGCGGGAAGGGATGCTGGCTCGTCGAGTCCGACGGTACGGTCGTGCCCATCGGGCATGCTCACTTCGAAGGGGATCCGGCCGGAACCCTCGAGAGCGCGGCGGTCGCCATCGGGGCCTGAGCGGCCGGAGAAGCCGGCCGGCTTGAGAGGCCGGAGCAGGACGCCGGGAGCAGGACGCCGGGAGAAGGAGGCCGGGAGAAGAGAGGCCGGGAGCAGGACGCCGGGAGCAGGAGGCCGGGAGAAGGAGGCCAGTGGGAAGCGAGCAGGAGATACAGCGCCGGCGGGTCAGGCGCCTGATCCAAGAGGTCGTCTTCCCGCGCCTCTATCCGCGTTCGGCTCCGCTCGAGGTTGCCGCTCAGTTCGTGCGCGGAGAGCCGATCGACGCGTCCGAGGCGTACCGCCGGGAGTTCCGGCCGTTCAGTGTCGGCCAGTCGTGGGGCGGCGCCTGGTCGACGGCGTGGTTCCGCCTCTCGGGCACCGTGCCGGCCGAGTGGGCGGGCGAACACGTCGTCGCCCGGATCGGTCTCGGGTTCACCGAGATGGTCGGGTTCGGCGGGGAGGGCCTGATCTTCGACGGTGAGCGCCCGGTGCAGGGCATCAATTCACGGCACAACGAGGTAGCGGTGGCGTCGCCCGCCCGTGGCGGCGAGGCCGTAGACCTTCACCTCGAGGCTGCCGCCAACCCCTACGTCCCCTGGGGCGGTATCGAGTGGCCGCTGCTCCTGCCCGACTACGAAGGCACCCCCCTGTACCGCCTCGACCGCGCCGAGCTGGCCGTGGCGGACCGTCAGCTCGAAGCGGCCTGGACGGACCTGCGGATCCTGGCCGAGCTGGCCGATGCCCTCGGGCAGGACAACCGTCGTTCCACCGAGATCATCCGCACCCTCGATCGAGTCGCCCTCGCCATCGACCTCGGCGACCTGCGCGGCTCGCTCCTGGCGCAACACGGCACCTGGGAGCCGCTGCTCGACTCGCCCACCGGCGATCGGGGCAACCTCGTGACCGCCGTCGGCCACGCCCACATCGACTCGGCTTGGCTCTGGCCCCTCCGAGAAACCCGCCGCAAATGCGCCCGCACGTTCTCCACCGCCATCTCGATCATGGACGACAACCCCGACTTCGTCTTCGTCTGCTCCCAAGCTCAACAGCACGCCTGGATGCAGGAGCAGTACCCGAGCCTGTTCGAGGCGATGAAGGAGAAGGTCGCCGCCGGCCAGTTCGAACCGGTCGGCTCGATGTGGGTGGAGCCGGACACGAACCTGCCCTCCGGCGAGTCGCTGGTTCGCCAGCTCGTGCATGGCAAGCGTTTCTTCCTCGAGAACTACGGCATCGAGACCGAGGACTGCTGGCTCCCGGACGCCTTCGGCTACTCCGGGAACCTCCCACAGATCCTGCGGTCCGCCGGCGTGCGCTTCTTCCTCACTCAGAAGCTCTCCTGGAACGAGCTCGACCGCTTCCCGCACCACACGTTCTGGTGGGAGGGGATCGACGGCTCCCGCGTGCTTGCGCACTGCCCGCCCACGAACACCTACAACGGCGAGTTCCAGGTGGCCCAGCTGCTGAAGGGCCAGCGCGAGTTCGCACAGCACGGGATCTCGGGGCACTCGCTCTATGCCTACGGATACGGCGACGGGGGCGGCGGCCCCACCCGGGCGATGCTCGACTCCTATCGGCGCGTGAAGGATCTCGATCCGTTGCCGAGGGTGGAGTTGGGAACGGCGGCGGGTTTCTTCCGGGCGATCGAGGCCGAGGCCCTGGCGGCCGACGAGGCGCTGGCGGCAACGCGGCCAGGGACGGTCGCCACCGCCCATGCCCCGGGCGCCGGCGGCCTGCCCATCTGGGTCGGCGAGCTCTACCTCGAGAAACACCGAGGAGTGCAGACCACCCAGGCGCAAGTGAAGCTCGGCAACCGTCGTTCGGAAGACCTGCTGAGGGAAGCGGAGCTGTGGGCGCTCGGCGGTTTGGCGGACGAGTACCCGCGGGGCGAGCTCGACCAGGCCTGGCGGCTCGTGCTGCTCCACCAGTTCCACGACATGCTGCCGGGCTCGAGCATCCACTGGGTACACGAGGACTCGCAGGCCGACTACGCCAGCGTCCGCCTCATCGCCGAGGACGTGATCGAGCGTGCGTGCGCCGCCATTGCCGCCAGAGTTGGTGCCGGCGCAGTCGGTGCCGGCGCAGTGGGGGCCGGCGCAGTGGGTGCCGGCGCAGTGGGGGCCGGCGGGAGCGGGGCGGCCGTCGTCGTCTTCAACGCCGGATCCCACGCCCGCTGCGATCTCGTCGAGCTGGAACCCTCGTTGTTCGCCGCCGCTGGGCTCGCCGCCACCGGGCTCGACATCGCCGGGCTCGACATCGGCGGGCTCGTGGCGCGCTCACCTGACGGCGCCCGCACCGAGCCGGTGCAGCAGCTGGCGGACGGACGGTTGGGTTTTGTCGCTTCGGTGCCGGGATGTGGTTGGGAGCGCTACGGGATCGAGCCCGCCGGGGGCACTCCGGTCTCCGAGCAGCGTGCCACGGTGGACGCCACCGAAGTGCCGGGCGGCTTCGTCCTGTCGAATGAATCGCTCACGGCTCGAGTCGAACCGGACGGCACGTTGTCCTCCGTGCTCGACCATGCCACGGGGCGCCAGCTCATCGAGGCCGGCGCCACCGGCAACGTCTTCCAGCTGCACTACGACCTGCCGAACGACGCCGACGCCTGGGACGTCGACCAAGGCTCCTTCGCGCGGGCGACCGAGCTGCGAACACCGGAGTCCATCGAGATCGTCGAACACGGGCCGGTGCGGGTGGCGTTGCGTGTCGTGCACGTGTTCGGGAGCTCGCGGCTCACCCAGGACATCCGCCTCAGTGCGGGAGCGCGTCGGATCGAGTTCGCCACCGAGGTCGAGTGGGGCGAGCGGCATCGTTTTTTGAAGGTGGCGTTCCCCTTGGCGATCCGGGCGTCCTCAGCGACCTACGAGGTGCAGTTCGGGTACTTGCAGCGGCCGACGCACGCCAACACGTCCTGGGATGCCGCCCGCTTCGAAGTGCCGGCGCAGCGCTGGGCCGACCTGAGCGAACCGGGATGCGGTGCCGCCCTGCTCAACGACTGCAAGTACGGCTACGACGTGCGCGGATCGGTGATGCGCCTGTCGTTGCTCCGCGGACCAACGTGGCCGGATCCGGAGGCGGATGTGGGAACGCACCGTTTCTCGTACGCGCTCCTGCCGCACGAGGGCCTGGCGTCGTCGCTCCGCCGTGAGGGGTCGGTCACGGCGGAGGCAGAGGCCTTCAACCTGCGGTTGCGGCCGGTCGTGGTCAGCGGTGGCGCCGGCGGGGACTTGCCGGCTCGGGGTTCGGTCGTGGACGTCGACGGTGCGATGGTCTCGTGCGTCAAGCGGGCCGACGACGGCGACGAGGTCGTGGTGCGGTTGTTCGAGTCGGCCGGCTCGCACGGGCGAGCGTCGATCCGCCTCGGGCAGGCCCTTGGAGCACCCGTGGCGGCGGCGTGCCGGACCGACGCTCTCGAACGGCCGCTCGAGTCGCTCGGGGTCGGGGCCGGCGGGACAGTCGAGCTGGAGTTGCGACCGTTCGAGCTCGTGACGGTGAAGCTCAACCGCTAGGCCTACTCGCCCGCCGGCTCAATCACCCGGTCGCCCTCAATCACGCAGCGGGCGCGCCTCGGACACCGAGTCGTCCTCCACCACGACGAAAGACGTGTAGCCGTCGGTCTTCAGCGACTCCAACTGCAGCCTCATCTGGCCACGGCGCACGACGAGCGCTGCTGATCCACCCGAGGAGCGAAGCCCTCTCGCCACTTCGAGGACGTGGGCGACGGCTTGGTCGTCGGAATACAGGACGGCGACGCCGAGATCGGGGGGCGAGAACCGCGCCATCTCGACGACCCTGTCAAAACCGATCGAGATCCCGCACGCAGGCGTCGCCTTGCCGAGCGACCGGCCGATGAGGTCGTCGTAGCGCCCGCCACCGGCGATGGAGCTCGGGGCGTCCGGGTGGGCGAACTCGAAGATCTGCCCGGTGTAGTAGCCCATGCCGCGCACGATCGTGGCATCGAGCCGCGAGTCGACTGCTCCCGGCGACGCCTCCTCGATCCGCTGGAGGGCACCGAAGGTCGTCGACAGATCGGACAGGACCGCCTCCGGCAGCTTCGGTAGCAGGTCGCCGGCGCGATCGAGCGCTTCGTCCGGCGACTCAGCGCCCGCCAGCAAGCCGACGACCTCCTCGCACCGTCCTGCGACGATCTCGGGGTACCCCCGCTCAGCGAGCTCGGCCTTCACGCCCTCCCAGCCGATCTTGTCGAGCTTGTCGAGCGTCACGAAGAAGGAACGAAGCGCCTCGTCGGCGACACCTGACTCCCCCGCGATCGAAGCGAGCAGGCGCCGGTCGTTGACGCGCACGGTCACCTGGTCGATGCCGATCGCATCGAGGGCGGCGAGGGTGCCCTCGAGCAGTTCGCACTCCGCCAGCACGCTCGGCTCGCCGATCGTGTCGATGTCGCACTGGGTGAACTGGCGGTAACGGCCCTTCTGGGGACGCTCGGCCCGCCACACCGAGCCGATCTGCATGGCGCGGAACGGGGACGGGAGCTTGCCGGCGTTGCCGGCATAAAAGCGAGTGAGCGGGACCGTGAGGTCGTAACGCAGTCCGAGGTCGACGAGGTCGGCGAGAGGTGTGCCGGCGTCGAGGACGGGATCGAGGCCGCGCCGGAGGATCCGGTAGATCAGCTTCTCGTTGTCGCCGCCTTCGCCCCAGGAGAGACGGTTGATGTCCTCGATGGAAGGGGTGTCGATACGGCGGAACCCGAACCGGCCGTAACTCAGAGCCAGCTCGGCGATGACCGCTTCACGGCGGGCGACCGAGTCGGGCAGCACGTCACGGGTGCCCCGCGGTGGGCCGTTGTCCATTGAGCGTCGACTCCTCCTGGTCCGGTCTGGCCCTACGACCTTAGGGTCAGGGGAGCGGCCAGGTGGACCCGGAGGGATCTCCGCTCGGCCAGCCCGTCGGCACGGCCGGAGTGGCCGCGAAGCTGGCGGCGTCGCACGCAGACGACGTCGTCTGCGTCAACCAGAAGTAGTAGGTGCCCGCCTGTGACTGCCCGAGCACGGTCGCGCCAGGAGTCGTGATGTAGACGAGGCCGAGGCAGTCGTCCGACAGCTGGTTGAAGCCGGCCAGGACGGCCGGCTGGCCGGCGGGGTTGCTGATGCTCACGACCCCGTATCCGGTGGAGGGGCCGGAGGTCGTGGCAATGCCGGTGACGGCCTGGCCACTCGGTGCTCCGCTCTGGAGTGAGGTGAGAGCCGTCTGCAAGTTCTGCTCCACGACCGTGTCGCTGTCCTTCAGGGCGAGGAGCGGGCCGGTGGCGGCGGTGCTGGCGTCGTTGGCGAGCCCGCAGGCGCTCGTGAGCAGGACGAGGCCGGCCAGCACGAGGCCGGACAGCACGGGGCCGACCGCATGCGCGCTGAATCGCCTCTGCACCGCAGAACCCTGCATGTCCGCCACCCTTTCAACCGCCACCTACAGCCGTCCCGAGAGGCCGGGACCACCGTCGAGACGGTGGTCCCGGCGATTCGAGAGCTCGGGGGAGAGGACTCGAACCCCTAATAACAGGGCCAGAACCTGTCGTGTTGCCGATTACACCACCCCCGAATGGGCGTCCCGAATTCTAACAGTTGCCCCGGGCGACCCTGAACCGGGCCGGGTCAGCCGCCGATCCAGCCCACGTTCTCGTAGCCGACGATCCGGCCGAGGGCGACGGCGACGCTCTGGCCCCAGATCGTGCCGATATCGCCCCAGAAGCTCCCCTTCGGCGCCGGCACCGTCACCACCTGGGCGTGCAGGTTCTCGGCGGTGGCCAGCTTCTGCAGCCACTTCGTCTGCAACGGATCGGCTACGAGGATCACGTCGCCCTTCGCCGAGCTCGGCAGCAGGCCGGCGGCGGCATGCAGCTGGCCGGGAATCTGCGAGGACGGCAGAAGCGAGATCGCATGGATACCGCTTGCTCGCAGGCAGGTGGCCACCGGCGAGACGCCGGCGGTGTCCGTAGGGGTGATGACGCGGTGCGCACGCCCGGAGCGATACAGCGAGACGGCTTCCTCGCAGCGCAGCTTGAGATCGTTCGTGAGCACGCCCGAGCTCGTGTCATTCCCGATGACGACAATGGCAGCCGCCGGCTTGACCTGGGCGAACGCCACGGTCGAACGGGAGGCGATGACGACCTGGGCCGAGGTGACGACGAGGTAGACGAAGGCGACGAGCACGACGAGATACACGAGCCGCCGGAACCACCTGAAGATCGTGAACACCGAACCTGCGTCCCCTCTATGCCGGCCAGGGTGGGCAGACGGTTCTGGTCCGTGCTGCCTCCTCAGGCTTGGTCGCCCACACTATTCCGCAAGGCGGTCGATGGCATGGTCGAGCCGTCGCAGCGTCTCGTCACGGCCGAGGACCTGCAACGACTCGAACAACGGGAGACCCACCGAACGACCGAGCGTTGCAACCCGTACGGGGGCCTGTGCCTTGCCGAGCTTGCGGCCGTGCGCCTCACCGACCGCCACCAGCGCATCCTTCAAGGCGGCCGCCTCCCAGGCGCCGTCGCCGAGCTGGCCGAAGCCGCCGCGCACCTCCCGCAGGATCTCCGCAGCGAGCTCGTCGCCGGCCGCCGCCTTCTGCCAGGAGGCGTCCTCGACGACGAGCTCCGGCGCGAAGAGGAACTCCACGTACGCCGGCACCTCGCCCAAGACGGCGACCCGCTCGCGCACGAGGGGAGCCAGTAGCGACCACTCCGGGGTGTCGTAGAACGCCGTCCCGAGCCGATCATCCGTCTCGAGCGACCACGCCCGGCACCGCTGCGTGAACTCCTCGTCGGTCAGCTGCCGGATGTAGACGCCGTTGAAATGGAGGAGTTTCTGGATGTCGAAGAACGCCGGCGAGTGGTTGACGTCCTCGAGACGGAAGGCCTCGACGAGCTCGTCACGGGTGAAGAACTCGCGGCCGTCCTCGAAGCTCCAGCCGAGCAGGGCGAGGTAGTTGCCGATCGCCTCCGGCAGGTAGCCCTCCGCTCGGTAGTCCTCGATGGCCACCCGGTCGCGTCGCTTGGAGATCTTCTGCCGCCGCTCGTTGACGAGCACGGGCAAGTGGGCGAAGGCCGGCAGGGGCAGCACCGCCCCGGGTCCGCCGGCCTGCGCCGCCGCGTTCAGCGCTTCCCAGATGAGCACGGCCTTCGGTGTGGTGGGCAGGTGCTCCTCGGCGCGGATCACGTGACTGATCGCCATGTCGCGATCGTCGGTGACGACGGCGAGGACGAAGAGGGCGTCCCCGTTGGACTTGGCGACGACGAAGTCCTCGATCGTCTCGTTGGCGAACTCGACGTCGCCGCGGATGAGGTCGTGCACGACGGTGACACCGGTGTCCGGCACGGCGAAACGAAGGGCTCTGCCCGGGCCCCGCTCGAGCCCGCGGTGGCGGCAGTACCCGTCGTACCCGGGCGTCGGGCTGCCCTTCGTCCGGGCGTCCGCCTCCTCGCGGGTGCACTCGCAGGCGTACAGGTGACCGGCGTCCCACAACCGGTCGAGCGTCTGGTCGTAGAGGCCACGGCGCTCCGACTGGCGGTAGGGGCCCTCGTCCCAGTCGATGCCGAGCCAGGTGAGGGCGGCGAGGATGCCCTCGTACTGCTCTTCCTGATGCCGCTCCCGGTCGGTGTCCTCGATACGGAGCACGAAGACGCCGCCGGCACGACGGGCGACACACCAGTTGTACAAGGCGGTCCGGGCCGAGCCCACGTGGAAGTAACCCGTCGGGGACGGGGCCATGCGGACCCGGACGCTTCGGTCCGTCTGCGCCTCCTCGGCGCTCACCCCTCGACCGAGATCGCTTGCTTCGGGCAGGACCTCACACACTCCATCACCTTGGCGCGGAGCTCCTCGGCCGGCTCCTCGTTCAGCACGTAGAGGAAGTCGTCGTCACGCACCTCGAAGACCTCCGGGAGGATCCCCATGCAGATGGCGTTGGACTCACACAGGTCGTAGTCGACGATGACTCGCATACGAGGTCCTCCTGGTCGGGCGTCGGCGTCACGGTCATGGTAGGCGGATCGTGGTTGCGTATATGCCACGAGGAACCAGCCAAGTTGCGGCCGGAGGCTCAGGGCTCCCGGTCCCGCAGGATCCACATCGAGAAGAACTGGGACCCGCCGCCGTAGGCGTGCCCGAGGGCGCAGCGGGCGCCGTCGACCTGGTGCTCGCCGGCGGCACCCCTCACCTGCAAAGCGGCCTCGCCGAAGCGGAGCATCCCCGAGGCACCGATGGGGTTCGAGGAGAGCACGCCGCCCGACATGTTCCAGGGGATGCGACCACCGAGGCGGGTGGCGCCCGACTCGGTCAGCTTCCATCCTTCCCGATCAGCAGAGAAACCCAACGACTCCAACCACATCGGCTCGAACCACGAGAACGGCACGTACACCTCGGCACAGTCGATCTCGCCCATCGGGTCGGTGATGCCCGCCTGCCGGTAGACGTCCGCCACACAGTCCCGTGAGGCCCGCGGGTCGACCTGGTCCCGGCCGGAGAACATCGTCGGCTCGCTCCGCATGGCCGCCCCGTGAATCCATGCCGGCGGGCGCCCACGAGCGGCCGACGACGACGCCACAGCTCGTGCCGTCGTGGCGTCGGCGAGCACCATGGCGCACGCCCCGTCCGACGACGGGCACGTCTCGAGGTAGCGGATCGGATCCCACAGCATCGGGGAGGCTTCGACCATGGCGAGGTCGATGCCGTCGATGTGGAGGTGCGCGTACGGGTTCAGCAGGGCGTTCTGCCGGTCCTTGACCGCCACGAGCATGCCGATGTGCGCCGGCGCCTCCGAGCGTCGCATGTAGGCGCGGATGAGGGGGGCGAAGTAGCCGCCGGCGCCGGCGAGCAACGGCGGCGAGAACGGCTGCGGCGAGGAGAGGGCCCACATGGCGTCGGCGTCGGACTGTTTCTCGAAGGCGACCGTCAGCACGCGTGAGTGGATGCCACCCCGCACGAGGTTGGCGGCCACGAGGGCCGTCGACCCGCCAACCGAGCCGGCGGTGTGCACGCGGATCATCGGCTTGCCGACCGCCCCGAGGGCGGGTGCCAGGTAGAGCTCCGGCATCATGACGCCCTCGAAGAAGTCGGGCGCCTTGCCGAGCACGACGGCGTCGATGTCGGCCCAGTCCATGCCGGCGTCCTCGAGGGCGCGCTCGGCCGCCTCGCGCACGAGCCCGGCGATGGAGACGTCGTCCCGGCGGGCCGCATGGCGGGTCTGGCCCACCCCGACGACGGCGCAGGCATTTGCCACTACTCCCCCTCCAGCACGCACACGAGGTTCTGCTGCAGGCACGGTCCCGAGGTGGCATGGGCGAGCGCACGGTCGGCCTCGCCCGACCAGATGCGGGCGGCTGCCTCGCCGATGCGGACGAGGCCGGCGACCATGATGGCGTTGGCGGCGAGCGCCCCTCCCGACGGGTTGACGGACACGTCGTCGTCCAGCCCGAGCGCCGAGCGCAGGATCAGCTCCTGATGGGTGAAGGGAGCGTGCAGCTCGGCGACGTCCACCGTCGCCGGCGCACCCGCCTCCCGGGCGGCCGTCGTCGTCGAGGACGACACCGAGAGGTCGCGAGCACCCAGTGAGTGGGTCTCGATGCGGTGGTCGATGCCTCGGATCCACGCCGGCCGCCGGGCCAGGCGACGGGCGGCATCGCCGGCGGCGAGGATCACCGCCGCCGACCCGTCGGTGACCGGAGGGCAGTCGTGGCGTCGCAGCGGCGCCACGAGGTACGGCTCCTGCAGCAGCACGTCGGGGGCGGGCGAACCCTTCACCTGGGCGAGCTCGTTCGACTCGGCCGCCGTCCGGCTGCGGGCCGCCACGGCCGCCATGTCGGCCTCGGTGTACAAGCCGGCGTCGAGCCCGGCTCGAGCCTGCAGCGCCGCCATCGACACGGCGTCGGGCCACAGCGGTGCCATCACGTACGGGTCGAGCTGGCGGGAGAAGAGCTCGGTGAGCGAGGCGCTCGGGGAGGACTTGCCGAAGCAGTACACGAGCGCCGTGTCGATGTCACCGAGCTGGAGCCGGACCCATGCTTCGTAGAGGGCGAAGGCCCCGTCCATCTCGACGTGGCTCTCCTCGATGGGCGGCCAGGCCCCGACCGCATCGAGCCCACCGACAAAACTGAACGGCACCCCCATCAAGTAGTCCGTCGACCCGGACACCGTGAAACCGATGTCGGCGATCGTGAGGCCGCTCGCCTCGAAGACCTCCCGGACGACCGGCATCACGAGCTCCACCTCGTTGGCATCCTCGACGCGCCGCACCATGGGCGTCTGGGCGAAGGCGACGACGGCGACGTCTCTCATCTGTGTCCCCTCATCGATGTCCCAGTCGCCTACAGGTGAGCCTTGAACGAGTCGTACTCGGCGTCCGGCTCGCCGCTCGGGCGGAACCACCGGAGCGACTCGAGGCTTGGGCGACGTTCCTCCGGCTCTTGCCAGACAGCCTCGACGCGCATCCCCATGCGCACGTCGGCGGCGGCACACTCCTGGATGAGCGCCATGAAGGGGATGTCCGCACCGTCGAGCAGCACCTGCGCACACACGTAGGGCAGCTCGATCGCCTGGCCCCGGAAGGGCACGTTCACGACGCAGAACGTCGTCACCACGCCACGCTGGCCACACTCGACGAGGTCGGTCGTGGGCACGCCGTCGGTCGGGCACGCACCTCGCGGCGGCAGGTACACCTTCTTGCACACCGGGCAACGCCGGCCGAGGAACTTGCCCTCGACGAGGCCGCGCAGGAACGCCGACTGTGCGTGCCCGGCCGTGACGTCGTACTCGAGGCGGATGGGTGTCACGATCTGGCTGACGGGCACGGCGGGGTCGTCGAGCTCGGCCGTGTTCCGGGGCACGAGCCCGGCGCCGGCCGACTCCTCCGGCACGAAGGCGGCGATGTCGGTGATGTCGCCGCGCCGCTCTGCCCGCCACACGGCCCGGACGCGCATGCCGGTCGACATGGCGTCCATCGTCTTCGCGTCGACGTAATGCAAGAGCGCCGTGTCGGCGCCGTCGAGCTTGACGAGGGCGAAGGCGAACGGCCGGTCGAGCAGGTGGTGCGGCAGCGGCTCGGACACCCAGCACCAGGTCGTCACTGTGCCCGTGTCGCTCACGGTCACGGCCTCGGCCGTGGCGTTCCCCGAGAAGGGGTCGTACTCGGCCGGCGGCACGATGACTGCGCCGCCGTCGGCCCTCACGCCTTCGATGCGACCGTCCCGCAACGCCGTGAAGAAACCCCCCATCACCGCCCCCACGGAGCGGTGGTACGGGTACTCGCTCACGTGGTGCGCCCGCAGCAGCTCCATGGCGAGAAACTAGAACAGATTCTAGTTTCGTGCGTCGTGCCGGCCGGGCCGGCCGGGCTACCCTGCCGCCATGGATCTCGCCTTGCCCGGGGACGACGACGCCCGGCGCTCGGCCGTACGCTCGTGGCTGGAGGCCCACCCCGAGCCGACGGGCCGCCAGCTCGCCGAGGCCGGGTACGTGGCACCACATTGGCCGGCGCCGTGGGGCCTCGGTGCCGACCCGATCCACCAGCTCATCATCGACGACGAATTGCGGCGGGCACGAGTGCGACGCCCCGACAACGCCATCGGAATCGGCTGGGCCGGGCCGACGATCATTCACGCCGGCACCGAGGAGCAGAAGGAGCGCTACCTCCTGCCAATGCTCGCCGGCGAGGAGATCTGGTGCCAGCTCTTCTCCGAGCCCGATGCCGGCTCGGACCTCGCCAACCTCTCCACGCGGGCGACCCGGGACGGCGACACCTACGTGGTGAACGGCCAGAAGATCTGGACGTCGTACGCCCATCGCGCCGCCTTCGGCATCCTCATCTGCCGCACCGACCCCGACGTGGCGAAACACCAGGGCATCACGTACCTCATCTGCCCCATGGACGCACCGGGACTGACGATCCGCCCGATCGTCGAGATGACCGGGGACCACAACTTCAACGAGGTGTTCTTCGACGAGGTGCGCATCCCTGTGGCCAACCGCGTCGGTGACGAGAACGCCGGGTGGGCACTCGCGAAGGTGACCCTCGGCAACGAGCGGGTCTCGCTCTCGGGAGAAGGTGCCCTGTGGGGTCGTGGGCCCTCCGCCGACGACCTCCTCGACCTCGTCCGTCGTTCCGGCGGCAGCTCCGATCCTCTCATGCGCCAACGGTTGGCTCAGCTCTACATCCGCTCCGAGACGCTCCGCCTCATCCGGCTGCGGACGCTCGTCGCCGCCCTCGCCGGCCGCCCGCCGGGGCCGGAGGCGTCCCTGCGCAAGGCGCTCGCCGACGAGCACGGACAAGAGATCATGGGCCTCGCCAAAGATCTCTGCGGCGCCTCCGGCATGCTGGCAGCGGCCACGCCGTATGGGGATGCCAATCCCATCTGGCCCTACGGCTACCTGTTCGCCCCAGCCCTCACCGTCGGCGGCGGCACCGCCCAGGTGCAGCGCAACATCATTGCCGAGCGGGTTCTCGGGCTCCCCCACGAGCCCGACGTCGAGGTGGGCAAGTCATGGGCGGAGGCTCGCTCGGCCGCCAGAGCCTGAGGCAGGCTCAGAGCAGCAGGCGACAGGCGATCCCGATGTCCGACACGGCCCTGGCATTGTCGATCGTCCCGTGGGTCCAGCTGAGTATCGCCGAGTTCCAGACGTGGCCGAGCATGCGGGTCCGCTCTGCGATGTCGGCAGGGGCGCCTTCGCCGGCTGCTTGCACCATGAGGGCTTCCATCGTCGTCGAGACACGCTCGCGGCACTCCGTCACACCCGGTTCGAGGGAGGACATCGCCGCCAGAAGGGCGGCAACGAGCTTCGGCTGACGGCTCATGACCCGCATGGATCGCTCGAGCAGGTTGGCGACCCGCTCGGAGGGGGTCGTGCCCGCCACCGGGGCATCCCTCAGCAGGTCGGCGAGCTGGTCGATCCAGTAGACGAGGGCGGCCGCCAGCAGATGGTCCTTCGAGTGGAAGTACCGGTAGACGGTCCCGAGGGCGACGTTCGCCCGCTCGGCGACGTCGCGCATCTGCACCGCGTCGTAGCCGCCCTCTGCGGCAAGCGCCATGGCAGCGTCCATCACGCGCCGGCGCCGCTGCTGTTGCGAGCCGCGGAGCTCGGTCGTAACTGGAACATGTTCCTGTTTCACGCGGCACAACGGTAGCGCCGCCCGCCTCAACAGGACGGTTGCCGGTGGCGGGTCAGGAACGTCCGGCTTCGGCGAGGGCGGCTTCGAGGCGGTCGACGAATGGGATCTGTGTGGGTTTCAATTTGCGGCGGGCCGCGTCGGGGCTGACCCACTCGGCACGGGCGATCTCAGGGAAGCTCGCGCGGCGACCCGAGCGCGGCGGCCACTCGATCTCGAACTCGTTGCTGACGACCGTCGAAATGTCGAGGTCGCCTTCGACCGCCCAGGCGCGCACGACCTTGCCGCCTTTCTGAGTGATGGCGCCAAGGTCGATCCGCTCGCCGCCCGGGGCGGGGCTGCCCATCTCTTCGGCGAACTCACGGTAGGCGGCAGCCAGCGCCTCCTCGTCCGGCTCGTATTCGCCCTTCGGAATGGTCCAGGAGCCCTCGTCCTTACGGGCGAAGTACGGGCCGCCGGGAAAGGCGACGAGGACCTCGAGTCCACCGGCCGTTCGGCGCCGGTACAACAGCAGCCCGGCGCTCACCCGCGATCTCGCCGCGCTCAGGACGGCTCCCGGCCGCTCACGGGCATGATGCTCAGATGCTGGCCGTCTCGCGCCACCGGCCGAACACGTCGGCGAGGGCGTTCATGATCTCGCCGACGGTCGCGTACGTGAGCACCGCCCGGTGGATCGCCGGCATGAGGTTCGAGTCGGAGCTGGCGGCAACGACCCGGATCTCGTCGAGTGCCGCCTCGACGGCCTCGCCCGAGCGCCGCCCACGAACGTCCGCAAGGCGCTTGTTCTGTAGCTCCTCGACCTCCTGGCCGATCTGCAGGATCGGTGGCGGGTCCTCCTCGTTGCCCTCGAAGTAGCCCGTCACGCCGACGACGATCCGCCGATGGGCGGAGACCTTCTGCTCGTAGGAGTAGGCGGCATCGCCGATCTCGGACTGGAACCAGCCCTGCTCGATCCCGGCGTACACGCCTTCGAGGATGGAGCCGGACCCAAGCTCGTCCAGGTACGCGAACACGGCCTCGGCCTGGCGCTCCATCTCGTCGGTGAGCGCCTCGACGAAGTAAGAGCCGCCGAGGGGGTCGGCGACGTGGGTGACGCCGATCTCGTGGGCGATGACCTGCTGGGTGCGAAGGGCGATGCGGGCCGCCTTCTCCGTCGGGAGGGCGAGCACCTCGTCCATCGAGTTGGTGTGCAGGCTCTGGGTCCCGCCGAGCACGCCGGCGAGGGCTTCGATGGCCGTGCGGACGATGTTCACCTCCGGCTGCTGAGCCGTCAGCGAGCATCCGGCCGTCTGAGTGTGGAACCGAAGCTGCAGCGATCGCTCGGTCTCGGCGCCGTAGCGCTCCTTCAGCCAGCGCGCCCAGATGCGCCGCGCCGCCCGGTATTTGGCGATCTCCTCGAAGAAATCGAGGTGGGCGTTGAAGAAGAAACTCAACCGGGGTGCGAACTCGTCGACCGGCAACCCCGCCGCCACCGCCGCCTCGACGTAGGCGAAACCGTTGGCCAGCGTGAAGGCCAGCTCCTGCGCCGCCGTCGAGCCGGCCTCTCGGATGTGGTAGCCGGATACCGACACCGTGTTCCACTTCGGCATCTCCGCCGAGCAGTAGCGGATCATGTCGGTGACGACGCGCACCGACGGCCTCGGCGGGAAGACGTACTCCTTCTGGGCCTGGTACTCCTTCAAGATGTCGTTCTGGATCGTGCCGCCGAGTGCCCGGCGCGGCGTGCCGACCTTCTCGGCGGCGGCGAAGTACATCGCCAGCAGCACGGCCGCCGGCGAGTTGATCGTCATCGAGGTCGTCACCGTACCGAGATCGATGCCGGCAAAGAGGTCTTCCACGTCGGCCAAGGTGTCGACGGCGACGCCGCAGCGGCCCACCTCGCCGAGGCACTCCGGGTCGTCCGAGTCGCGGCCCATGAGCGTCGGCAGGTCGAAGGCGGTCGACAGGCCGTCGCCGCCCGAGCGGAGGATCTCCTTGAAGCGGACGTTCGTGTCCTCAGCCGTCCCGAAGCCGGCGAACAGCCGCATCGTCCAGAGCCTGGACCGGTACATCGAGGCGTGCGGGCCCCGCGTGTACGGGTAGACGCCGGGCAGCTCGTCCCCGGGGCCGTACACAGGGTCGAGAGGGATGCCGGACAGCGTCTCGAAGTCGGCGTCGCGCAGCGGGGCCTTCTCGTACTGTCGGCGCCACTCGCTCCAGTTGGCCCGATTCGCCTCGCCGGCCCGATTCGCCTCGCCAGCCCGATTTGCCTCGCCAGCACCGTGATCGATCACGGAACGAGTCTACGAGGCCGACCCCGCCGATCCGGAGCGGTCGGGCTCAGAGCTCGGCGACGTGGCAGACCGCCTCCACGTTGTGGCCGTCCGGGTCACGGACGAACGTGGCGAAGTAGGCGTCGTGGTACTCGGGGAACAGTTGCGGTGAATACAGGATCTCCGCCCCGATGGCGATGGCGGCGGCATGGAAGTCCCTCACCTGCGCACGGTCGGAGGCCCTGAAGGCGAGGTGCAGCTCTCGGTCGCCGGCGCGCTCGGCAGGGATGAGCCAGAAGGATCCGCCGTCGTCCTCGAAGAAGAAACCCACCCAACCCTCCCCATCGCTTGCCACGGTCACGCCGAGCGTCACGAGGAGCGGCTCGTAGAAGCGGCGGCTCGCCTCGACGTCGGACACCTGCAAGTTGACGTGGTCGATCATGGACCCAGTCCGCCTCAGCGGTCGGGCCCGAGCGAGGCCGGCGGTGACAGATGCTGACCGGACGAGAACCGGCCCCGCCCGCGGCCACCGGTACCGGCCACCCACACCATGTCGCGGCCGCGGCGCTTGGCCTCGTACATGGCCGCGTCGGAGAGCGCCAGCACCTCGTCGGCGGAGGTGAAGTCTCTCGAGAGCGACGCCACGCCGATCGAGATCCGGATGGGCAGGTCCCCCGTGAGCTTCGTCGAGTCGAGGGAGGCGATGAGCGCCCTCAGTGCCTCGGCGATCGTCATGCCCTCGTCGAGCTCGGTGTCACCGAGGAGGACGACGAACTCCTCGCCGCCGTAGCGGGCGAGGATGTCGTGCTTGCGCAAGCGCTCCGACAGCGCCTGCCCGATCCACTGCAGCACCAGGTCGCCCTGCGAGTGGCCGTAGGTGTCGTTCACGGGCTTGAAGTGGTCGATGTCGATGAACAGGACCGTGCTCGGCTCGTCGCGCAGTCGCAGCCGCTCCATCGCCCGCGTGACGGCGATGACGAGGGCGCGCCGGTTGGCAAGGCCCGTGAGCGGGTCGGTCTGTGCCTCGACGCGTACGGCTTCGAACTCCCGGGCCTGTTCGACCGCCGTAGCACATTGGTCGGCGAAGAATTCCAGCGCCTGGATATGGGCGCGGTCGGGGAGGAGACCGTTCTTCGGCTCGTCGAGGGAGATCAAGCCGATCGTCTCACCGGAGAGACCCACGAGCGGCACGGTCAGCATGTCCTCGGCGTGCCACTGCCCGTCCTTCCAGTCCGGATCGGGCTCCGGCGTGTTGAGCTTGGCATCGAGCTCGGCGGGGATCGTGAAACGCCGGTGGTCGAAGAGGTACGACCGCGACACGACCATCTCCGGCTGCATGGCAGGAGCGAACTCGTCGAGCGAGACTGCGTTGGCGCGAAGCTCGGCGTCCTCGTCGACCGAGAGGCCGACGCTCGCCCGCATCTCCAGCTGGTGACCGCCGACGCCCAGGTAGATGGCGGCTCGCCAGAACCCTCCGGCGTTCGACATCGCGCCCGCGATGCCGCGCAGGACGTCGTCGAGACCCACGTCCCCACGCACTCGGGCGCTTGCGGCCATGAGCGCCTCGAGCTGGCCCCGCTGCGCCTCGGCGATCGCACGAGCGGCCCGCTCGGTCGCCCGGGTCCGCACGATCTCGAGCCCGACGACGGTGAACTCGGCGAGCGCTTCGAGCATGAGCGCCTGCTCGGGCGGCGGCAGCTCACCGGAGAGGGGGTCGTCCGGGTTGAGGTAGCCGATGATTCGTCCGTCCGAGTCGATGAGCGGGGCGAACAGCAACGAGCCGGGCTGCCACGTCCTCGGCGGGACGGAGACGCCCGTCGACCGGACCACCGCCCGCACGTCCTCGCGGTCGCGCACGGCGTGCCCCGGAGGGACCCAGTGGACTCCGCCGAGGGCGATGGACGAGTGGATGAGCGCCTCGAAGGCACTGTCGCTCACGACGAGGTTGCGGAAGGCTCGCTCGTCATCGAGGCGAACCCCGGCCGAGGCGGCATGGTGGAAATGGCCGTCGTCGCCCCGCAGGGCCAAGACACAGGCGGAGTACCCGAGCGCCGACCGGGCCGTGTTCACGACCATGTGGAACAAGGTCTGCTCGTCATCCATGGACGCGAGCGAGCGGGCGAGGCGGAGAACCCCGCGCAGCTGGGCGGCCGTGCGATCGAAGCCCTCGCCCGTCGGCGGAGGCATCGGTACGACATCTGGGCTAGTCGCCATCTGGGCTAACCGCTTTCGGGCGCGGGCGGCCACCAACACGACGTCACGTCGTTGTCGTCATCTGGCGTCTGCATGGCACCCCCACGAGTGATCCGCCCAATTGTAAGCGACTCTGCACCACCCGAAATGCATGCCGGTCTGGAACAGATCCGCAGGTCGCCTTACGCGTCGCATTTTGCTAGACCACAGCTCATGCACGTCGCCGTTCCGCGCGAGTCCGTTCCCGGCGAGCGCCGAGTCGCAACCGTCCCGAGCGCCATCGCAAGGCTGAAAGCCAAGGGGATCGATGTCACCATCGAGACCGGCGCCGGCGCCGGCGCCCTGTTCGACGATGCTGCCTACGTGGCAGCGGGCGCAACGGTCGCACCCGACCTCGACGCCACCTTCGCCGGGACCGACGTCATCGCCAAGGTGCAGGCTCCTACGCCGGAAGAGGCAGGTCACTTCCCCGAAGGCTCCGCCCTCGTGTGCCTGCTGCAGCCGGCGTCGCACCTGCCGCTCGTCCGGGTCCTGCTCGCCAGGCGGATCTCCGCCTTCAGCCTCGACCTCTTGCCCCGTATCAGCCGCGCCCAGGCGATGGACGCCCTCTCCTCGCAGGCGACCGTGGGTGGTTACCGGGCGGGATTGCTCGCCGCCGAACGCCTCCCCCGCTTCTTCCCGATGTTCATGACGGCGGCCGGCACCGTGCCTCCTGCCAAGGTCCTCGTGCTCGGTGCCGGCGTGGCAGGGCTGCAGGCGATCGCCACCGCCCGACGCCTCGGCGCCATCGTGCGCGCCTACGACGTGCGGCCCGCATCGCGAACCGAGGTGCAGTCACTCGGGGCCGCCTTCGTGGAGCTGGAGCTCGAGGCGCAGGAGGGACAAGGCGGCTACGCCCGCGAGCAGTCCGAAGAGTTTCTCGCCCGTCAGCGCGAGCTCATCGGCAACGAGGTCGCCGGGGCCGACGCCGTCATCACGACGGCTGCCATTCCCGGTCGGAAGGCGCCGCTGCTCGTCACGGCGGAGATGGTCGCCCGGATGAGCCCGGGCAGCGTCATCATCGACCTCGCTGCCGAGTCCGGCGGCAACTGCGAGCTCTCCGAGCCCGGCAAGGACGTCGTCGTGAACGGCGTCACCATCTACGGGGCCAGCAACGTCGCCAGCTCGATGGCGACGCACGCGAGCTTCCTGTACGCCCGCAACATCGCCGAGCTGCTCGGCGTGATGGTGGCTGACGGAGCCTTCCATGCCGATTTCGACGACGAGATCATCGCCGGGAGCTGCGTCACCTTCGCCGGCGAAGTACGCCACGAGCCCACGCGACTGGCGCTCGAAGGAGACAGCGCATGAACGGCTCCGACATCCTCACGCTCATCACGATCTTCGTGCTCTCGGCGTTCGTCGGCTTCGAAGTCATCTCGAAGGTGCCGAGCATCCTGCACACGCCGCTCATGTCGGGCACGAACGCCATCCACGGTGTCGTCCTCGTGGGCTCGATGATCGTGCTCGGGACGGCGCACGGGTCGCTCGAGATCTCGTTGGGTTTCGTGGCGGTTGTGCTGGCGACCATCAACGTCGTCGGTGGCTTCGTCGTCACCGACCGAATGCTCGAGATGTTCAAGGGACGCCCGGCGGCGCCGAGCAAGGCCGCCGAAGCGGACAAGCCCGACACCGGAGGCCAGCGATGAGCCTCGACACGGGCATTCGCCTCGCCTACCTCATCGCCGCCGTCTGCTTCATCGTGGCGTTGAGCGGGCTGTCCGGGCCGAAGACGGCGCGGGCCGGCAACCTCATCGGGGCAGCCGGAATGACCCTTGCCGTCGGGATGACGTTCGCAACGCCGGGACTGTCGCGATTCGCCCTCATGGTCGGCGCCATGGCCCTCGGCGCCGTCATCGGCTTCCCGGCGGCGCGGCTCGTGAAGATGACGGCCATCCCGCAGATGGTGGCGGCGTTCAACGGCGTCGGCGGTGGAGCGGCTGCCTTGATCGCGCTGGCCACGTTCTTGAAGGCGACGCCGGCCGATCTTGCCGCCTACCAGGTCATCGAGGTGCTCTTCGGCGTCATCATCGGATGCGTCTCGTTCTCCGGCTCGGCGATTGCCTTCGCCAAGTTGCAGGAGCTCATGACCGGTCGTCCCGTCACCTACCCCGGCCAGCAGGTCTTGAACGGTCTCGTCGGTGCCGCCATCCTCGCCCTCGGCGTCGTCGCCTGCGTGAGCCCCCACACGTGGCGCGTGGCGGCGGTGGCGGGGCTCGCCCTGCTGTTCGGGATCGCCTTCGTCCTCCCGATCGGTGGCGCCGATGTCCCGGTGCTCATCTCGCTGCTGAACTCGTTCACGGGGCTGGCGGTCGCTGCGAGCGGTTTCGTGCTGCACTCCGTCGTGCTCGTCGTTGCCGGCACGCTCGTCGGCGCATCGGGCACGTTGCTCACGAGGATGATGAGCGCAGCGATGGGACGGTCGCTGCCGAACATCCTCTTCAGCGCGTTCGGATCGGTCATCACGGCAACCGGTGGCGCCGAGGGGGCCACCGATCGCAGCGTGCGCTCGGCCAGCGCCGAGGACATCGCCGTCCTCCTCGCCTACTCGCGCAAGGTCATCATCGTGCCGGGTTACGGCCTCGCCGTAGCCCAGGCGCAGCACACCGCCCGCGAGCTCGCCGAGCTGCTCGAGTCACGCGGCGTCGAGGTCATCTACGCGATCCACCCCGTCGCGGGCCGGATGCCCGGTCACATGAACGTCCTGCTCGCAGAAGCGAACGTCCCGTACGACCAGCTGAAGGAGATGGACGACGCCAACCCGGAGTTCGCCACCGCCGACGTGGCTCTCGTCGTCGGTGCCAACGACGTCGTCAACCCGGCGGCGAAGAACTCCCCCGGGAGCCCGATCTACGGGATGCCGATCCTGTCGGTCGACGAGGCGAAGAACATCGTCTTCCTCAAACGCTCGATGCGCCCGGGCTTCGCCGGCATCGACAACGAGCTGCTCTTCGACGACAAGACGACGTTGCTCTTCGGCGACGCCAAGGCCTCGCTCGGACAGCTCGTGGCAGCCGTCAAGCAGCTCTGAGACACGCAGCTCCGAGTCACGCCGCTCCGGGTCGAGGGGCTCTGGGTCAAGGGGCTCTGGGTCACACCGCTCTGGGCAGTCCGCTCAGCGCCGCTCGTTGACCTCCCAGTCGGTCTCGCGCGGTGACCCGGCGCCGTCCATCACCTGCCCGAACACGATCAGGCCTTGGCTCGTCGGTCGGGTGGACAGCACGGCGACATCGACCCCGTCCTCTCCGATGAGATGGGCGGCATCGTTGACCACGACCATGTCACCGTCGGGCAGGTAACCGACCGCCTGACGGGGCTGCTTGCCCGGGCGCACGAGGTCGACGCGCAGTCGCTCTCCGGGCACGTGGTCAGGGGCGAGGTCCGACAGGAGCGCCCTCATGTCGATGATGCGGATGCCGATCGCGGCCTGCTGGCGGGCGACCTCGGCCGACGAAGTGACGACGCGCACACCGAGACGGTCGGCGATCGCCAGCACCTTCTCCTCGGTCATGGCCGCTGCCGGCACGTCGCCGCTCACGATCGTCACGGTGACCCCGGCTTCCCGGATGGCTTCGAGCGCCTCGAGCCCACGTCGCGCTCGCCGCGAGGCGACTGGATCGGGTGCGTCGGCGAGCGTGCGCAGCTCGTCGGCGACAGGTTCGGGCACGAGGATCTCGGTGCCGAGCAGTCCGGCTCGCCCGAGCACGAGGAAGGCGCGGTCCATCACAGCGGACGTGTCCACCATGAGGGCGTCCGTGTTCGCCTCGCCGTCTCCGACGGCAAGGCGCCGGGAGAGGCGGGCGGCATCGGAGAGCTGCCGGCCCTTCGTCAGACCGATACGGAGGCCGAGATACCCGATGACCCAGGCGACCGATGCGGCGATCGGGTAGTCGAAGTCCTGCTTGACGAAGACGAACAGCGGGATGCATGCCACGCAGCCCACGAGGAGGCCGAGGCCCCCGAGCAGGGCGCCGGCGAGGATCTCGGTCGCCGGCACGTCGCGCCAACGACGTGTCCAATGCACAGAGACGCGCTCCACGACGCGCCCGAAGGCGCCGCCGAACACGTAGGCGACGAGAACCCCGATCGTGGCGCCGAGGACGCGGGCGCCCGAGGTCGAGTTCTCCGTGATCGAAAGGCCGACGAGCGCTCCGACGACGACGACGATGACGCGGAGGATCTCTACGAAGACCGTGGCGTCGGATCCCCTCGTGGCGGCTCGCACAATCGAAAGCGTACTGACCGCCGGAGCCCCCATTGCCTCGGTACGCTCGGCGGGCCATGACACCACGCGGGCGGCGGGGCACCGCCATTGCCGTCGCCATCATCCTCGCCGTCGCCGTCGTCATCGCGATCGTCGGCGTGGGCCACGCCGGCATGGGCGGCTCCGGCACGGTCACCACGACCAGCCCACCGACCATCCCGACGACGACCAACCCCTACGCCGCCGAGGAGATCCGTACGGTGCTGGCGGCGAAGCGGGCTGTGAACGTCACACTTCCGAACGGGTCGGGTGCAGCGGCTCCGGTTCTCGGGCGGAGTCCCTACCGCTCGCCGCTCGGACGGCACGAGGTGGTGGGTTTCGTGCCGTATTACGAGCTCGGCAGCATCGACAAGATGGAGCTCGCCGACTTCACCGACGTCGTGTACTACGCCCTCGACTTGAAGCCGAACGGTCTCCTCGACGAGGCCGGCTCGTCCACCGGCTGGAGCGACTTGCGCGACGGTGGTGCCGGGAACCTCGTGGCGTCGGGCCACACCGCTCATGACCGTGTCCTCTTGAGCGTCTTCTCGCAGAGCCCGTCGGTGCTCGCCGCTCTCGCTGCCCACCCGGGCGGCGGGAGGCGCCTCGCCGACGAGCTGGCGCCGCTGCTGTCGCAGTTCGGCTTCGACGGGATCGATCTCGACCTCGAGGGTCAGGCCGGGGCTGACCGGGCAGGTTTTGTCAGCTACATGGCAGCATTCTCGTCACGGCTGCGCACGCTCGACCCGTCGTGGACCATCATGCTGAACACGTTCCCGCAGTCGGCAGAGGACACGAGCGGTTTCTTCGACGTGCGGGCACTCGCCCGGTACGTCGACGTGATGTTCGTGATGGCCTACGACATGACGGACAACGAGATCCCGTCCGCCAACGCCCCCCTCACCGGGGCGAGCCTCACCGTCGCCGACGCGCTTGCCTCGTATGCGGCCGCCGGCCTGGCAGGCAAGACGATCCTCGGCACGCCGTTCTACGGCTACGACTTCCCGTCCCAAGGCTCGAGCGTGGGAGCGCAGGCTTCCGGCCAGCCGTACGCCGTCACCTACGACGCCATCCTCGCGTCCATCGTTCACGACGGTCACAAACCGCTCTGGGATTCCGTGACGGACACGCCGTATACGGTCTTCCGCCGCTCCGGGTCATGGCATCAGACGTGGTTCGACGACCCGGCCTCGATTGCCCTCAAGACGGCGCTGGCCGCCCAGTTCCATATCGCCGGGGTCGGTGCATGGGAGCTCGGCATGGTGCAACAGGCACCACAGATGATCACGGTCCTCACGGGCGGATCTCCGGTCCTGAAACAGCCGCTCGCCACACAACCCTGAGGCACCGAGGCGCCGGAGCGCCGAGCCGCCGGCGGGGATTCAAAGGCACGGGATCCTCAACGGGTATGCTCGTCACGAGCCCAAGGTGGTCGGATGACGGCCACTTACCTACGACCTTGGATGGGTGAAGAGGTGCCTACCGAGGCGTCAAGGATCGCGATACCTGGGTTCGAGCTCGTCGAGGAGCTCGGTCGCGGCGCCACCACAGCGGTCTACCGAGCGGTTCGCGACGGCGAGGACTACGCCGTCAAGATCCAGGAGCTGAGCGGGCCGGACGACATCTCCCGGCTCACCTTCCGCCGGGAGGCCGCCATCCTCGCGGCGATCCGCCATCCCTGCCTCGGAAAGGTCTACGAGGTCGGCGAGACCAACCGGGTCTCGTACCTCGCCATGGAGCTCATCGGCGGTCGCACGCTCGCACAGGCCATCGACGAGGAAGGGGCGCTTCCCGAAGCGCGCGTCCTGTCGCTGGCCGCTGATGTCGCCTCCGCCCTCGAGGTCGCCCACCGGGTCGGCCTCGTCCACCGCGACGTCGCCCCCCGCAACATCGTGCTGCGATCGGACGGGCGTGCGGTCCTCATCGACTTCGGACTCGCCACCCAGATCGGCACACGCCAGCCCGAGGACGCCGTCATCGGCACCGTGCTCTACAGCGCCCCGGAACAGACCGGAATGGTGCGGCGGCCCGTGGACCGCCGCTCCGACCTCTACTCGCTCGGAGCAGTCCTGTTCGAGTGCGTCACCGGCCGCCCGCCGTTCCGAGCCGCCGACGCCGGGGAAGTCGTGCGCATGCACGCCGTGCAGGCGCCGCCCGATGCCCGCGCCCTCGAGCCGAACGTGTCGGTGCAACTGTCACGTATCCTCGCCAAGCTTCTGGCAAAGGATCCGGACGACCGTTACCAGGACGCCGGTTCGCTCCTCTCGGACCTCGAGGCCCTCCGCCGGGGCACGTTGCAGACCGAGGCACCGCTTGGTCACTCCGTATCGGATCGCCCGACGACGATGGTCACGCTCGTCGGTCGCGAGACCGAGCTGTCCGCCCTCCTCGAGACGGCGAACGAGTGCCGCACCACCGGTGTCGGCTCCGCCGTGCTGATCGAGTCGGACCCCGGCGGCGGCAAGACCCGCCTCGTGGCGGAGTTGGCCCTCATCGCCCGCGGCAACGGCATGAGCGTCCTCGAGACACACATCGGGCTCGACCATCCGGGGCCCCTCGGGCCGCTCGCGCGGGCGCTCGGCCGTTTCCTCGCCGACCTCGAGACCCGAGATCCGGAGACGCTCGCCCATCTGCGCGAGCAGATGGGGCTCGGGCGCAGCGGGGCGGCGGACTCGCTCGTCGGTCTCTCCCAGAACCTCGACCGGTTCCTGTCGGTGGGCGCGGAGCGGGCGGCCGAGCCGAGCTTCCACGAGTTCGCCGTCATCGAGGCGGCACACCTGTTGATGTCGGTCGCCAACGCCTCGACGGGCGGGGCTCTGCTCGTCATCGACAACGCCCACCTGGCCGACGACGCCACTCATCGTGTGCTCTCGTACCTCGCGCCCGAGCTCGACCGCCTGCCCCTCATGGTCGTCCTTACGGCCCGTACCGATCCTGCGAACACGCCGGCCGTGCAACGCTTGCGCAGCGAGATGGGCGACGCCGTCCGGCGCCGGATCGAGCTGCCGCCGCTGAGCGACGCGCAGATCGAAGGCGTCCTCTCGTGGCAGCTCGGCGGCGATGCCCTCGAGCCGAGCCTTGCCAACGAGATCACGATCCGGGCGAACGGCAACCCGTCCGCCGCCGTCGAGTACCTCAGGTCGGCGCTCGAGGCAGGCGTCCTCCGGCCCTACTGGGGCACGTTCTCGGTGGACGCGGAGGCGCTGGCGAGCCTCGACCTTCCGATGGACGTGCGGGGCCTCGCCCTCCGCCGGCTCGACGGCCTGCGGCCGGCGACGCGCTGGCTGCTCACCGAGGCCGCCGTGATCGGCTCGAGCTTCAACGTCGACCTCTTGGCGACGATCACGCGCTGGCCGACCGGCGACGTGCACGTCGCGCTCGGGGAGGCCGCCAGGGCGCGGGTCGTAGAGGCCCACGAGAGCGAGCGGTACGTCTTCTTGGACGAAGGCGTCCGGGACGTCCTGTTGAGCTCCATCGACGCCCAGGCCTCGCAGCAGGCCCACGAGCTGCTGGCACGAGCGTTGCAGGAGACCGGGGACAGCCGGCCGGAGATCCTCTACGACATCGCCCGCCACTACGCCCTCGGTGAGATCGCCACCGAGCCGCGGCGTTGCTTCCAGGCCAACCATCGTGCGGCACGCCTCGCCCTGGCCGCACAGGCCGACGACGACGCCCTGGCGTTTCTCGCAACGGCGGAGGTGGTAGCTGCCGAGTACCGCTTGACGGTCGGCAGTGCCTTCGAGGCCGACTACGGCACGGCGCTCGCTCGCAGCGGCAAGGTCCCCGAGGCGCTCGCACACTACGAGAACGCCCTGCGGCTCGAACGCGAGCGCATCGGCAAGGCCCGGATCCACGAGCACGTCGCCCGCGTCTACTTCGCCCAGACGAATGGCACCTTGGGCCTGCAGCACGCCCGCGCCGGCCTGGCGGAGCTGGGCAAGCCGCTGCCGTCGAGCAACGTGCTCGCCGTGCTGTCGACGCTGTGGAAGTGCTTCCTCGGCCTCGTGCTCGGCGTGACGAGGATCGGCTTCGGGGGAGCCAAGCGAGGAAAGCGCGAGCAGGTCCGCCTCGAATGCCGTCTCCTCGAAGTCGCCGGCGACTCGGCCGATCTCGAGCATCGGTCGTTCCTGTCAGTCGGCGCGGCGCTTCGAGCGCTCCTGCCGGCGAACCGCCTCGGTCACTCCCGCGAGTACGTCGGCGTGTACGCCCACCTCGGTGTCGTGCTCGCGCAGATCCGGCTCGTCAATTTCGCCCGCATCGTCGCCCGTCACACGACCCGCGTTGCCGAGCGCAGCGGCGACCAGGGAACGCTCGTGCACGCGAAGCTTCTCGAAGCGATCAGCCTCGAGTTCCAGGGCGAGTCCGTGCAATCGCAACAGGTGCTCGCCGAAGTGCTCCGCCACGAGACGCGCTGGCTGCAGCCAGGCGAGTACTTGAGCGGCGTCCTGGCTGCCTGCATCGGGCTCGGGATGAGAGGGCGCATCCTCGAGCAGGTCGCCTGGGTCGAGGAGGCGACCTGGCATTCCGGCGCAGCCACGCGCATCGCGGACGGGACGGTGACGGGGCTCGACTTCGTCGGGATCGGGATCTCCGGGCTCCTCGAGCAGCCGACGCTCGGATTGGAGCGGATCGGGCGGGTGCGGGAGCGTTTTGCCAGCACGCAACCGTCACGCCTCTCCGTCGCCGGCTATCAGGTGGCCCTCACGACGTTCCACTACGGGCTGAACGAGCTCGGACTGCCGTTCGAACAGTCGATCTCGGCGTTCCGCGCCCAGAAGCTGCCACCCTGGAACTGCCCCTACAACCTCTCCATGTTCTGGATCATGCAGGCCTACGGGAGGCTCTCACAGCTGCTGAACGGTCCTCCGGAAGAGCGCAAGGAGCGGGCACGGCAAGCACGGAGAGCAGTGCGGGACCTGCACATCGCCTCCCGCACGCCCTTGCTGCGGGCTCACTACCACGCGGCGCGCGGCGGTCTCCTCGTGGCGAAGGGTCGCTACAAGGCTGCTCTGCGTGCCAGCTCGAAAGGCCAGTCCCTGCTCATCGGGCTCGATGGGCCCGGCGTCGAGATGGCCATCCAAATGGTTCGCAGCCGGGCGCTCGCCGGCGCCGGCTACCAGGAGGAGTCGGACCGGTTGGCCGTGGCGGCCTCGCGGCTCGCCGAGGACCTCGGTGTCACGGGTTTCGTCCGCTGGATTCAGCCGCGGGTCATCGAGCGCCCCCGCCGCGGTCCCTTCGCTCACTCCGTGCGCGCCCAGTCCATGGGCGCAGGCCCGGTACGTGTGTCCGGCTTTCACGCCATCGGTGCCGGCGGGGTCCGCGTCGCCAGCCGAGCCGCCCGCCAGCTCGAGGCGCTCCTGCAAGTCGGAGCGGCCGCCGCCCGCGTTCTCGACCCTGAGGAGCTCGCCCGGCTCGCCCTCGACGAGACCGTGCGAATCCTCAATGCCGAGCGGGCGCTGCTGTTCCTCACGAACGAGAACTCGGGCCTCGTGCGACCGCACCTCGGGAGGGACGCCGCCTGCAACGACTTGAAGGAGCTCACGGGATACTCCTCGACCATCGTCGACCGGGTCGTGGCCACCCGGGAGGCCATCGTCCTCACCGGGACGGAGGAGGGCGCCGCCCTCGGGTCGGAGAGCGCCGTCACCCACGGACTGCGCTCGATCCTCGTGGCGCCACTGCAGATCGAGGACCGCCTGCTCGGCGTCGTCTACCTCGACAGCCGCCTGGCAAAAGGTATCTTCACGAACGACGACGTCGAGATCCTGAGCGCCATCACCTCGAACATCGCCTTCGCCCTCGAGACGGCCCGCCTGGCCGAGATCGAGATGTCGGTCGCGAGCGAGCGGCGCCAGCGTCAGGTGGCCGAGCTGCTACGCGACTCGATGCGCTCGATCGGCCAGAGCCTGGAGCCTCGCGGGGTGCTGCGCTCCATCCTGCAGACCTCGGTCTCGGCCCTCGCCGCCGATGCCGGTGCCATCCTGCTCGCCGACGGGGAGCGCCTCGAGATCGCCGCCGCCATGGGCGGTGGCGTGTCGCTGCCGCCGGAAGGCTACGACCTCGCCAAGGCGGACCAACCGGAGATCGCCGAGGCGCTCCGGTCCCGCAAGCCACTCGCCGTCGCCAGCGTCATCAGCGAGCGCAACTCTCCGCTGTTCGGCCTCCTCGGGCGCGCCGGTTCGTTCATCGTCGCCCCGCTCGTGGAACGCGAGCGGGCGGTTGGCGCCCTTGTGATCATCGCCCGCCGGCCGAACGCCTTCGGCCAGACCCAGACCGAGGTCGCCGCCGCCCTCGCCGGCCAAGGTGTCGTCGCCTACGAGAACGCCCAGCTGTTCGCTCGGGTGCAGACGCTGGCGCAACGCGACGAGCTGTCCGGCGTGGCCAACCGGCGCTACTTCTTCGAGACGGCCGGCCGCACATTCCGGGACGCCCGCCAGGTCGGCACGCCGCTCTCGGCCATGATGCTCGACATCGACCACTTCAAGAACGTCAACGACCGCTACGGCCACGCCTCCGGGGACGACGTCATCAGGGTGGTCGCCCAGCGGGTCACGAAGGTGATCGGCTCGGGTGACATCGTCGGGCGCTACGGCGGCGAGGAGTTCGCCCTCGTCGTGCAAGCTCCCCTCAAGGACGCCCATGAGCTGGCGGAACGTCTTCGCCAGGTCATCAACGAGGCGCCGATCGCCACGGCCGCCGGGCCCGTCGAGGTGACCGTCTCGGTCGGCGTCGCCGAGATGGACATGCGGGACGCAGACCTCGGTCGCCTGCTGCAGCGGACCGACGCCGCCCTCTACGAAGCCAAGCGCGGTGGTCGCGACCAGGTCGCCCGCGCTTCGTAGGCCAAGCTCGTCGTAGATGGGGCGCTACCGCTCGACGAGGTAGTAGTCCTCGACCCCTGTCGAGACGAAACCACAGCTCTCGTACAGGTGCAGTGCCGCAGGATTGTCGACGAGCACCTCGAGATGCACCGACTCGATGCCCTCGGACCGCACCGCCCGCGTGATCGTGGACAGCGCTCCCCGCCCGTAGCCGCGCCCCTGCAGCTCGGGCACGATGACGAAGCCGTAGATACCAGCATCGTGCGCCACCTCGTCACGGTCGACGCGGACGACCCCGACGCGTGTGCCGGCAGTCTCGATGACGATTGTCTGCCTGACTCGTTCCTCCCAGTCGTCACGGTCGACCGCCTCGGTAGGGAGCCCGAAGCCGCGGGCGGTGCAGTCCCGCACGAAGTCGAGGTCGTCCGAGACAGCGGGCCGCAGGGTCATCTGCTCGTGTGCACCCTGCAGCTCGGGTGCATGTTCCTGGCGCATCCGGTGTTCGGAGGACTGGAGCGTGCCACCGCGCCCCGCAGCGAAACCCACCCCTGCCGCACACGACCGGTCCACGATGAGGAGCACGCGCCCGACGCCGCGGCTGCGCAGCTCGTCCATGGCCGCGTCGAGCAGGCGGGTAGCGATGTGCCGGCGGCGGTGGCGGGGATGAACCATCCCGCAGATCTCGACCTCGGTCGGTATGTTCTGGTAGATGCCGCAGAACCCGGCGATCTCGCCGTCGGCCGTGCGCCAGAGGAAGTCGTTCGCCAGCTCGGGGGAACGAGTGCGCAGCGTTCCGTACTCGAGCTTCAGGCGACCCCCGTCGACGGCGCCGCAGGCGGCCTCGAGGCTGGCGATAGCGCTCAGTTGCGTTGCGCCCAGCCCGCGGGAGATCTCGAGCCCGCCAGCGTTGGAGTCACCGGCGTTGGGGTCGCCGGCGTTGGGGTCGCCGGTCTGAGGGCTGCCGGCGTGAGGGCTGCCGGCCGTGACCTCACTCGTCGCCGGAGCGCTCCTCGACGAGGTCGGCGAAGTGCCGGACGAGGCGTGACTTGCGCCGGGCTGCCTGGTTCGGGTGGATGATGCCCTTGGCGGCAGCTTTGTCGATGCGCTTGACAGCGAGGCGCAGACGATCGCCCATGTCCTCGGCGCCGGTCTCGGCTGCCCGAAGGGCGCCCTTCGTACGCGTCTTCAGCTCCGAGCGGACGGCCTTGTTGCGCTCGTGGCGCAACTTGTTCTGGCGGTCCCGCTTGATCTGACTCTTGATATTGGCCATGTCTTCCTCAGACGCGAATCGCTGTGTACTCGAAGTTGACGGGTACTCGGCGATAAAGGGTACTCGGACGATGTCGTGCCGGGACCTGGTTCGGCCCGCTGCTAACGGGCACGATCGTATCAGGAGCCCGGACCGTCCCTGCCCGTGCGGCTCGCAGGGAGCCGGCGAGGGCTGGCCGGAGGGGGGCTGGCCGGAGGGGAGCGCTTCAGGTGGCAGCATGGTTGGCCGCCATGATCGACATCGACCGCATCCGCAACTTCTCCATCATCAGCCACGTCGACCATGGCAAGTCGACGCTGTCGGACCGGATCCTCGAGCTGACGGGCGCCGTCGACGCCCGCGAGATGCGCGAGCAGTACCTCGACTCGATGGACATCGAACGCGAGCGCGGCATCACCATCAAAGCCCAGAACGTGCGCGTGCACTGGCGGGACCACACGCTCCACCTGATCGACACGCCCGGCCACGTCGACTTCGGGTACGAGGTCAGCCGCTCGCTGGCCGCTTGTGAAGGCGTCATCCTCCTCGTGGACGCCTCCCAGGGGATCGAGGCGCAGACGTTGGCGAACTGCTATCTCGCCATCGAGCACGACCTCGAGATCGTGCCCGCCCTCAACAAGATCGACCTGCCGGCGGCCGACCCGGACCGCTACGCCGGCGAGATCGAGACGGTGCTCGGGCTGCCGGCGGAGTCGATCCTGCGCATCTCCGCCAAGACCGGCGAGGGCATCGCGGAGCTCCTCGACGCCGTCATCGCCCGCATCCCGGCTCCGGAGGGCAGCCCGGACGCGACCCTTCGGGCACTCGTCTTCGACTCCCTCTACGACCAGTACCGCGGCGTCGTGAGCGCCGTGCGGGTCTTCGACGGCACGCTGCGGTCGGGCTCGAAGATCCGCCTCTTCCACGCCCGCTCGACGCACGACGTGGAGGAGGTCGGCGTGCGATCGCCCCACCACGAGCCGACCGCCGAGCTCGGCCCGGGCGAGGTCGGCTACCTCATCGCCGGCATCAAGGCCGTCGCCGAAGCCCGCGTCGGCGAGACCATCACCGATGCCTCCCATCCCGCCACTGCACCGCTCGAGGGCTACCGCGACCCCAAGCCGATGGTCTTCTGCGGCCTCTACCCCGTCGACGGCGACGAGCTTCCTGAGCTTCGCGACGCCCTCGAGAAGCTGAAGCTGTCCGACGGCTCCATCACCTTCGAGCCGGAGACGTCGGCGGCGCTCGGGTTCGGGTTCCGGTGCGGGTTTCTCGGCCTGCTGCACATGGAGATCGCCCGCGAGCGCCTCGAGCGCGAGTTCGACCTCTCCCTCATCGCCACGGCTCCCTCGGTCGCCTACATCGCCAACCTGACGAACGGCGAGAGGATCGAGGTCGCCAACCCGTCGGTCATGCCACCGGCACAGAACATCGAGTCCATCGCCGAGCCGATACTCCGCCTCACGATCATCACGCCGGCCGAGTACACCGGCACGGTCATGGATCTGTGCCAGACGCGGCGAGGGACGCTCGGCAAGATGCAGTACCTGTCGCCCGAGCGGCTGGAGCTGATCTACCGCGTTCCCCTCTCCGAGGTCGTGGTCGACTTCTTCGATCAGCTGAAGAGCCGCACGAAGGGCTACGCGAGCCTCGACTACGAGCCGGACTCGTACGAGATCGAGGATCTCGTGAAGGTCGACATCCTCTTGAACGCCGCCCCGGTCGATGCCTTCAGCGCCATCGTGCACAAGGCGAGGGCCCAGGAGTACGGCCGCAAGATGGTCGCCAAGCTGCGCGAGCTCATCCCCCGCCAGCTCTTCGACGTGCCCATCCAGGCGGCCATCGGCGGTCGAATCATCGCCCGTGAGACCGTGAAGGCCAAACGTAAGGACGTCCTTGCGAAGTGCTACGGCGGCGACATCACGCGCAAGCGCAAGCTCCTCGAGAAGCAACGCGAGGGCAAGAAACGCATGAAGACGATCGGCCGCGTCGAGATCCCACAGGAGGCCTTCATCTCGGCCCTGCGACTCGAGGACTGAGGCGGGGACGCCGCCAACTGGCCGCTTGTCCTGCTCAAGGCCGAAATGCCGATAAAATCAAGGGCATTGTGAGCGGTACGCCGGAGACGAGGGACCTCGACGAGCGGAAGGCCGCCATTTTGAAGACGGTCGTCACCGACTATGTCGAGACGGCCCAGCCGGTGGGATCCTCCCAGGTCGCCCGAGATCCCACGATCGAGGTCTCGCCCGCGACGATCCGGGCGGACATGGCGGCGCTCGAGCGCGACGGCTACCTCATGCATCCGCACACGAGTGCGGGCCGCGTGCCGACGGACAAGGGTTACCGTTTCTTCGTCGACCACCTGGCGACGCCGATGCTGCTCGGCGAGTCGAAGCAGGAGCAGATCCAGGAATTCTTCTCCCGCGCCCACGGTGAGCTCGAGCGCATGCTGGCGGACACGAGCCGGCTCCTCGCCCAGCTGACCGATTCGGCCGCCATCGTCGTCGGGCCGGGCCACGAACGACTCGTCGTGCGCTCGGCGCTCGTCGTCCGCATCTCGTCGCACGCCGGCCTCGTCGTCGTCGTGTTGTCGAACGGCGTCGTCGAGAAGCACACCGTCTCCCTCGGCGCCGACGTGGCCGATGGCGACATCGAAGCTGCCAGCAGCTACTTGCAGCAGCATTTCGCCGATTACTCCCTCACCCAGCTCGTGCCCGGCGGCGTCTCGCTCCCCGGCAGCCGTCGCCTCGAAGTGGACGAGGTGGTCGCCGCCTGCCGGCAGGCGCTCACCGACTCCGACGATGCCGAGCAGACGAGCGACCAGGTGTTCGTGGGCGGGGCGGCGAGGATGGCGGAGCGTTTCGAGGCGGTCGACCAGGTGCGGGCCGTCCTCGGGATCCTCGAGCAGTCCTTCGTCGTCGTGTCGCTGCTCCGGGATGTGCTCGCGCAGGGACAGTCCGTCGCCATCGGCTCGGAGCACGGGCTTGCACCGCTCTCGACGTGCTCGCTCGTGGTGGCTCCGTACGTGGGCGAGGACGACGCCGTCGGCACCATCGGTATCCTCGGCCCTACGCGCATGGACTACCCGCAAGCTCTCGCTACCGTCGCCGTCGTCGGCCGGCGCCTGTCGCGAGAGCTGCGCCGCGGGTGAGCGCGCAGACCTCTGCCGTGCGGCACGCCGCACCCTGAATCCGGATACTTGAGACGTGGCCACTGACTATTACGAGCTGCTCGGCGTCAGCCGGAACGCCAACGAGGACGAGCTGAAGAAGGCCTACCGCGCCCTCGCTCGGGAGCTGCACCCTGACGCCACGGGCGGGGACCAGGCGACCGAGGAGCGGTTCAAGGAAGTCACGCTCGCCTACGAGACCTTGCGCGACCCGGAACGGCGCCGGCGCTACGACATGTTCGGGCCCGAGGGCGTACGTGGATCTGGCGCCGGCGGCGGAGGCGGCGGGGGCGACCCCTTCGGGTTCAGCGGCAACCTCGGTGACATCTTCGACGTCTTCTTCGGCGGTGGCGGGGGCGGTGGCTTCGGCAGCCAGGGCCGCCCGAGCGCACGCCGCGGTGCCGACGCCGAAGTCGTCCTCGACCTCTCGCTGACGGAGGCCGCCTTCGGGGGCACGAAGGACGTCAAGGTCAATACCCCCGTCGCGTGCACGACGTGCTCGGGCAGCGGAGCCCGGGCGGGGACCTCGCCGACCACCTGCCCCGATTGTCGCGGTGCCGGCCAGGTGCAGCGAGTGCGCCAGTCACTGCTCGGGCAGATGGTGACCGCGACGCCCTGCAACCGTTGCCAGGGCACGGGCGAGACCGTCGCCTCGCCGTGCCCCGACTGCCGCGGCCAGGGCCGGCGCAACGAGGAGCGCACGCTGTCGATCAACGTGCCGGCCGGCGTCGACAACGGCGCCACCTTACGCGTGACCGGCAACGGTGCCGCCGCCCTGCGGGGCGGTCCCGCCGGGGACTTGTACGTGCATCTGCGCGTTGCGGCCGACCCACGTTTCGACCGATCCGGCAACGACCTCGTCGCCACTGTGCACGTGTCCTTCGCACAGGCGGCGCTCGGTGCCGAGCTCGAGATCGAGACGCTCGACGGTACGTCGCAGATCGACGTGCCGCCCGGCACCCAGTCGGGCAAGATCATCCGCCTCGGCGGCCTCGGTGTCCCGAAGCTGCGCGCCCGCGGCCGCGGCGACCTGCTCGTGCACATCGTCGTCGACACGCCGACGAAGCTGTCGAAACAGGAGGAGGACCTCGTCCGGCAGCTCGCCGAGCTCCGCGGCGAGGCCGTGGCACCGCCCGACCACGGCCTGCTGTCCCGCCTGCGCTCCCGCACGCACTAGCCGTCCTTCCGGTGCCACAGGCCGCGTCCGTCCCACCGCTCCTGCGACAGGCCGCCGCCCTCGTCTACGTGACGGACCTGGAGTCACCCGAGCTGAGCGCCGACGACGCCCATCACCTGTCGGCGGTGCTGCGGCTCCGCCCGGGCGAGGTCGTCGCCATCGCCGACGGTGCCGGGCGCTATCGCGGGTGCCGGGTGACCGCCGGGAGCACCGGTGCCGACCCCCGGGTGGTCGCCTCGGGCGCGGCGGCGGCCGCCGGCCGCGTGGACCGCCGGCGCGGGCGGCCCGCGCCCGTCGTGCTCGAGCCGGACACCGACGTGGCGGTCGTGGCGAGAGTGGAGCCGGAGCTGACGGTGGGTTTCTCGTTGGCGAAAGGTGACCGGGGCGACTGGGCGGTGGCCAAGCTGTCGGAGCTCGGCGTCGACCGCATCGTGCCGCTCGTGTGCGAGCGGACCGCCGTCCGCTGGAGCCAGCAGGCCGTCGACCACCAGATCGAACGTCTGCGGCGCATCGCCCGCGAGGCGTCGATGCAGTCCCGCCGGGCGTGGCTCCCCGTGGTCCTGGACCTGCTGCCGCTGGCCGAGGCGGCCGCGACACTGGGAGACGGCATCGCCTTGGCCGAGCCCGGCGGTGCGCCACCCTCCCTTGCACGGCCGACGGTCCTCGTCGGGCCGGAGGGCGGCTTCTCTCCCCGCGAGCTGGCGATGGGGTTCCCGCAGGTCGGGCTCGGGGACACGATCCTGCGGATCGAGACGGCCGCCGTCGTCGCCGGCGCCATGTTGGCGGGGTTTCGCGCCGGTGTGCTGGGGCACCATCCGGCCTAGCGGCGGCCTCAGAGTGACATCCGACCGCTGAGAGTAGTAGTCTTGACCGCGTTACGTGGTAATACTCGGTCCTGCCGCCAGAGAACCATCTTCTGACGGGCCCCGGGCGAAGCAGGTTCGGGTAGGACGCGGCCCGCAACGAAGCCGCCGCGGAGAGAGGGTGCGAGGCGAAGATGAGCACGGGAGCGGCGAGAGTTTCCGAGAACAGCCTGACCGACGACGAAGTGGCGCGCTACGCCCAGGTGGTCGGTCTTCGCCTGCGGGCCGTCCGGCGCCAGAAGCGCCTCTCGCTGCAGGCCGTCGAGCGTGCCTCCGGGGAGGAGTTCAAGGCGTCCGTCCTCGGTGCCTACGAGCGCGGCGAGCGCACCATCTCGGTCCCACGCCTGCAGCGCCTCGCCCAGATCTACGCCGTGCCGGTCGACCAGCTGCTGCCGGCCGACATGTCGCAGCCGCTCGGCCGCGCCGCTGCTGCCTCTGCTGCCGCCCGCACGACTGCGGGCTCGGACCGTACGGTGCGCAAGATCACGGTCCAGCTGGAGCGGTTGAACGAGGCGACCGGGCCCGAGCCGGACCTGCTCCGCCACTTCCTCGCCTCGGTGCAGGTGCAACGCCAGGACTTCAACGGCAAGGTGATCACGATCCGCGAAGGCGACCTGCGCGTCATGGCCTCGATGTTCGGCCGCAGCGTGGAAGCCCTCGCCGTCCGCCTCGAGGAGCTCGGCCTGCTGTACCACCCGAGCTCGAACGGCACCGGCTGACCCTGCCAGCCTCCTCACCGGGCCCAGGCTCCTCGCCAGACCCGACCTTCTCGCCGAGCCCTACCTTCTCGCCGAGCCCAGCCGAGCTCGAGCTCGCCCGGCTGCCGCCCGTCGGACCGGGCCTGTACGTCCACATCCCGTTCTGCGCCAGCCGCTGCGACTACTGCGCCTTTGCCACCTGGACCGACCGCCACCATCTGGCCGAGGCGTACGTCGACTCATGCCTGCGCGACTACGAGGCTGCACAGCGGTCTGGTGTTGGGTCGGTGACCACGATCTTCCTGGGCGGAGGCACGCCGAGCCAGCTGCCGAACGACGATCTCGTCCGGCTTCTCGCCGCCTTCGAGCACGACGACGGCGCCGAGGTGTCGGTCGAGGCGAACCCGGAGGACGTCACGGCGGAGTGGCTCAGCGCCTGCGTCGGTGCCGGCGTGAACCGCATCTCCCTCGGCGTGCAGTCCCTCGACCCTGTCGTGCTGAACGGCCTCGGCCGGCGCCACGACCCCGAAGCGGTGGCGCAGGCGGTCGCCAACATCGCGGCTGCCGGCATCGGGCGTTACAGCGTGGACCTCATCTACGGCGGCTTCGGCGAGACCGACGAGAGCTGGCTTCGGACCCTCGACGGCGTCCTCGGCCTCGAGCCGTCCCCCGGCCACGTCAGCGCGTACGCCCTCACCGTGGAGGCCGGAACGCCGCTCGCGCTCGATCGCGCCCGCCATCCCGACGACGACGTCCAAGCGGTCCGCTACGAGCAGACCGACGCCGTGCTGAGCGCCGCCGGCATGTCCTGGTACGAGATCTCGAACTGGTCGCTGCCCGGCGAGGAGTCCCGGCACAACCTCAACTACTGGATGGAGGGCGACTACCTCGGGCTGGGGTGCGCCGCCCACAGCCACCGGGGAGGGCGGCGCTGGTGGAACGTGCGCACGCCAGACCGCTACATCGAGCTGGTCGACTCGGGCGCCTCGCCGGAGTCCGTCTCCGAAACCCTCCCCCTCCCACAACGCCACCTCGAAGCCCTCGAGCTCTTCGTGCGCACCAGGCTGGGCGTCCCGGTCGACACCCTGGCAGACGCCCTCGCCACCGAGCCGGCGCTGCAGGATCTCGTCGCCGTCGACGGGAGGAGCGGGCGGCTCGTCCTGACGCTCGCCGGCCGCTTGCTGGCGAACGAGGTCGCGTGCCGCTTACGCCCAAATGCTCCGAAAGTGGTCGAGATGGCTGCGACGCTCGGTAGTCTTTCGACATGGCCGAACCGATCGTCTGGATGAGCACGCCGGCAGTGGCCGAGTACCTCGGCGTCAACACTCGCACCGTCTATCGCCTCATCGACGAGGGCGAGCTCACGGCGTACAAGTTCGGCCGCGTCATCCGGTTGAAGGAGGCCGACGTGCTCGCTTTCATCGAACACAGCCGCATCACTCCTGGCAGCCTCGAGCACCTCTACCCCGAGCCCGTGCGATCCGAGAGCTGAGCCGATCCGTGGCCTGCCTGTTCTGCTCCATCGTGGCCGGTGACGTGCCGTCGACAGAAGTGCTCTCGACCGATCTGGCCTACGCCTTTCGGGACATCAACCCCGGCGCCCCCACTCACGTGCTCGTCGTGCCGCGGGCACACATCACCGACGCCGCCGATCTCGATCCCTCCCACGCCGTCATCCTCGCCGGCGTGTTCGCCGCCGCCCAGCAGGTTGCCGCCCTCGAAGGGCTCACCGAACGCGGGTACCGCCTCGTGTTCAACGTCGGCGAGGACTCCGGCAACAGCGTGCCCCACCTCCATCTCCACGTCCTCGGCGGCCGGCGCATGTCCTGGCCCCCTGGGTGAGGCGTATTGATCCCGGGCGGTCGACCCACACCGGAGCGACCGTCGCCCGGTTCGGTGCGGGTCGGCTGGTAGCCTCGTCCTGATCACAGCGTGCCCTCGACCCAAGCCAAGATCCTCGTCCCCGGCAACCACCTCATGGTGGGACTGCTCGGCCAGAAGGACGAGCTGTTGCGGACCATCGAGCGGGCCTTCGAGGGCAACTCCATCCACGTCCGTGGCAACGAGATCACAGTCGATGGGCCCGATGCCGGTCGCGTCGCCCATCTGTTCGAGGAGCTCGTGGCCCTGCTCGAGCACGGGCACTTCGTCGACGAGGCGAACATCGGGCGCTCGATCGAGATGGTGAAAGAGGATCTGCGGCCCTCGGAGGTCTTGACCACCGAGGTAGCCCGCTCACCCCGGGGCAAGCGCGTGCACCCGAAGACGGCCGGCCAGAAGCGCTACGCCGAGGCCATCACGGAGAACGTCATCACGTTCGGGATCGGCCCCGCCGGCACCGGCAAGTCGTATCTCGCCGTCGCCCTCGCCGTGCAGGCGCTGCAGGCAAAGCAAGTCAACCGCATCATCCTCACGCGGCCGGCGGTGGAGGCGGGAGAGCGGCTCGGGTTTCTCCCCGGCGACCTCCTCGCCAAAGTCGACCCCTACCTGCGACCCCTCTACGACGCCCTCTACGACATGCTCGAGCCGGAAGGCACCCAACGGCTCATGGAGCGCGGCACGATCGAGGTGGCCCCGCTCGCCTACATGCGGGGCCGGACGCTCAACTCGAGCTTCGTGATCCTCGACGAGGCGCAGAACACGACGCCCGAGCAGATGAAGATGTTCCTCACGAGAGTGGGTTTCGGGACCCGGGTCGTCGTCAACGGCGACGCCACCCAGGTGGACATCCCCGGTGGCCGGTCCGGGCTCATCGGCCTCGAACCCGTGCTCGGCGGCATCGAGGGCGTGGCGTTCGTGCACCTCACCCAAGCCGACGTCGTGCGCCACCGCATCGTCCGGGAGATCGTGAACGCCTACGACCGGTACGCCGCCGCCCAGGCCGGGATCACGATCCCCGGCAACGTAGCGGCCGACTCCGGTCCTGCTGCTGCACAGGCGGGACCGATCGCCCACGTGAGCTGAGCGACGTCGTGCCCATCGAGGTGTTCGTCGCCGACGAGCAGTCCCAACAGCCCGTGGACATCAAGCGATGGGGTGCGCTGGCGGAGCGGCTGCTGGCCGAGCGCCGGCTCGGCTCAGACGTCGAGCTGAACGTGATGTTCGTGGACGAGTCGGCGATGGCGGCGCTGAACCAGCGTTTCTTGAGCCGTGACGGGCCGACCGACGTGCTCTCGTTCCCGCTCGAGGACGATCTCGTGCTCCCGATCGGGCCCCCGAAGTCGATGGCGCCGCGCGGCAGCGGCCCCGGGCGCCGGGGCGACGAGTTCGAGGACGACTCGCCAGGGCCGAGGATCCCGCTGCTGTTGGGCGATGTCGTGATCTGCCCGCAGGTGGCTGCTCGCAACGCTCCCGACCACGCCGGCTCCTACGACGACGAGCTAGCGCTGCTGCTCGTGCATGGCATCTTGCACCTGCTCGGCATGGACCACGAAGACGACGACGAGGCGGTCGCCATGGAGACGCTCGAGCAGGAACTGCTCGACCGTCACTACCGCCAGGCACCGGCATGACCCCGCAGCTCGCCGTCATCACCTGGAGCTCCAGCGACAGCTGGATCCTCGTGGCCGTCGTCGTCCTCATCCTCTTCTCGGCCGTGCTCGCCCTCGCCGAGACCGGCCTCACGCGGACGTCGCGAGCACGCTCCAAGGCGCTCGAGGACTCCGGTATCAGGGGCTCGAAGTCGCTTCGGCGGCTCGTGGAGTCGCCCGAGAGCTTCCTTGCCCCGGTCCTGCTCCTCGTCCTGCTCTGCCAGCTCGTGGCTGCCACCCTCGTCGGCGTGGTGGCCGCCCACGTGTTCGGCCCCTTCGGCGTGGCGGCGGCGACGCTGTTCGAGGTCGTCGTGATCTTCTTGTTCGCCGAAGCCGTGCCGAAGCAATGGGCCGTGCGCAACGCGGATCGCGCCGCCCTGTTCGCCGCCCCACTCGTGGCCGCCTTCGTACGCTTCCCACCGGTGCGCGTGCTGTCGTCCGGCCTCATCGGCGTCGCCCGCTTCCTCACGCCGGGAGGCCGGCGGCCTCATGGCGGCAGTGAGATAACAGAGTCCGAGCTGCTCGCCTTCACCGACGTCGCCGTGGAGGAGGCCGCCATCGAGAGCGACGAGCGCGAGCTCATCCACTCGATCCTCGAATTCGGTGACACGATCGTCCGCGAGGTCATGGTCCCGCGGCCCGACATCGTCGCCTTCGCCGCCTCCACCCTCGTCGAGCGCGCCCTCGAGGACGCCATCACCGTGGGCTTCAGTCGCCTGCCCGTCTACGACGCCAGCATCGACCACGTCGTCGGCATCGCCTTCACGAAGGACCTCGTGCTGGCGGTCCGGCGTGGGCAGGCCGCCCGGCCGGTCGCCGAGACCGCCCGCGTCGCCCACTTCGTCCCCGAGACGAAACGCGTCGCCCCCCTGCTGCGCGAGATGCAGCGAGACCGTTTCCATCTCGCCGTCGTCGTGGACGAGTACGGGGGCACGGCCGGCATCGTGTCGCTCGAGGACCTGATCGAGGAGCTTGTCGGGGAGATATCCGACGAGTACGACGTCGTCGAGCCAACGGTGGAGCCGCTCGAGGACGGCCGCTACCGGGTGCCGAGCATCATGGGTGTGGACGAGGTCAATGACTTCCTCGGGGCGGAGCTGCCGCTCGGCGACGACTGGGACACGATCGGCGGCCTCGTGATGGCAAAGGCCGGCCACATCCCGAGCGAGGGCGAGTCGATCGAGATCGACGGCTACCTCCTCGTCGCCGGCAACGTGACCGGCCAGCGCATCGGGTCGGTGACGGTCGAGGCACTCGACGGCCGCGCACCGCTCCAGCACGAGGATGCCCCGTCCGACTCCGTCGAGACGAGTGTCGATGAGTGAGGCCGGCGGGGGCGAGGCCGGCGGCCGGGGCGGCGAGGCCGGCGGGGGCGAAGCCGGCGGCCAGAACGATTGGCCGGGCGGCGGCCGAGGCGGCGACGGGGACTGGGGGCCGGAGGAGCCGGCGGGCTTCCGGTCGGGTTTCGTCGCCCTGCTCGGCCGGCCGAACGTCGGCAAATCCACCCTCCTCAACAGGATCATCGGCACGAAGGTGACGATCACGGCGTCGGTGCCGCACACGACACGCACCCGAGTCCGCGGCGTCCTCGACCGCCCGGACGCCCAGGTCGTGTTCCTGGACACGCCCGGCATCCACAAGCCGAAGACGGCACTCGGCACCCGCCTCAACGCCACGGCGTCACACACGATCTCCGACGTCGACCTGTGCGTGTTCATGGTGGAGGCGAACGCAGCCATCGGCCCAGGTGATCGCTTCATCGCGGAGCGGCTCCCGACGGGCACGATCGTGGCGGTCAACAAGACCGACCGGGCGAACCGGGAGGGCATCCTGCAGCACCTCGCAACGGCCGCCGCCGACCTCGGCATCGCCGACGCCGAGTACTTCCCCATCTCGGCTCGTACCGGAGACGGGGTCCCCGCTCTCGTCGAACATCTCGTCAGTCGTCTGCCAGAAGGTCCCCGATATTTCCCGCCGGATACCGTCACGGACGTGCCGGAGGCGTTCTGGGTGGCCGAGCTCGTGCGCGAGCAGCTCATCCGCCATGCCGAGGAGGAGCTCCCGCACTCGATCGCATGCCGGGTGACGGAGTGGGAGTGGCCCCGCATCCGCTGCGAGATCATCGTCGAGCGCGACTCGCAGAAGGGCATCGTCATCGGCAAGGGCGGCTCGGTGCTCAAGGCCGCCGGCATTGCCGTGCGCCAGCAGCTGCCCCCGGGGGCGTACCTCGAGCTTTTCGTCAAGGTCGAGAAGTCCTGGCAGCGCCGCCCGGAGCTGATCGAGCGGCTGGGGTACTGATATTTTAGCAACATAACCATTGCTAAATCACCGGGGCGCGGCGTACGGTTGCAGGCATGACCGCTCCGGATGAGGTGAGAGTCGGGACGTTGGCCGAGCTCGCCGAGCGCGGCTGCTTGACGGCCAAGCTGGGCAACCGTCCCGTCTGCGTCTTCTACGACGAGGGCGAGGTGTTCGCCGTCGAGGATCGATGCCCGCACATGGGTTTCCCGTTGCGGCGGGGGACGGTGCAAGGTGGCTTGCTGACGTGCCATTGGCATCATGCACGCTTCGACCTTGCCTCGGGCGGGACGCTCGACCCCTTTGCCGACGACGTGCCGGCGTTTCCCGTCGAGATCCGCGACGGCGACGTCATCGTGCTGGCTGCGGCCGACTCCGACCGCGTGGGCCGCCTTCTCCGGCGGCTCGAAGAGGGACTCGAGCAGGGCATCACGCTCGTCATCGCCAAGGCGGTGCTCGGCCTCCTCGAGGTGGGTGCCGGCGCAGACGAGATCGTCGAGGCCGGCGTCAGCTTCGGCACGAAGTACCGGGTGCAAGGCTGGGGGCCCGGGCTCACCGTCCTCGTCGCCATGGCGAACGTGCTCCCGGCGCTCGACCCGGCCGACCGCCCTCTTGCCCTCGTGCACGGTCTGGCCTTCCTGTCGGGCGATACCGCCGGCCGCCCGCCGCGGTTCCCCCTGGCACCCCTCGAATCGGCCGTCGCCATCTCGAGACTGACCGACTGGTACCGGCGCTTCATCGACACGCGTTCGGCCGACGCCGCAGAGCGAACCTTGGCGACGGCCATCGCCGCCGGCAACGATCCCTCCGACATCGCCTCGCTGCTCGGTGCGGCCGTCACCGATCACGTCTTCATCGACGAGGGCCACACGATCGACTTCACGAACAAGGCCTTCGAGTGCCTCGAGCACATCGGCTGGGACCGTGCCGGCGAGGTGCTGACGACGCTCGTCGCCCAAACGGCGTCAGCTCAGCGCCACGAAGAAGAGTCAGCATGGCGACATCCCGTTGACCTGGCAGCGCTGCTGTCGGCATCGGCGAGCGAGGACGTGCTCAGCGCCAGGCTCGGTGCCGCCTCGGGACGCGAGGCGACCCCTGTGTTCGGGGACGAGGAGATCGACTCCCTCGCCTGGGTGCTGTTGTCCGACGACCCGGCCGGCATCATCGGGTGCCTCGATCGCGCCCTCGACGCCGGCGCCAGTCCAGAGCAGCTCGCCCGTGCGGTCGCCTACGCGGCTGCGCTGCGGATCGTGAGATTCCACACACAGAACGACCACGGCGACTGGAACGAGGTCCACCATGCCTTCACCGCCGCCAACGCCGTACATCAATCCATGCTCAGGGCACCTTCGGTCGAGCTCGTCCGGGGTGTGTACCAGGGGGCCATGCGGGTGTACCTCGATCGTTTCTTGAACGTGCCGGCAGCTCGCCAGCCGTCGGGCGACGAGCCCGCCGACCTGGCCCTGCTGCAGGCGTGCTGGGACTCCGAGGGTGGTGTCGACGAGGCCGGGCAGATCGCGTACCGGTTCCTCGCCGGCGGCGGCGAGCCGGCCGAGCTGATCGCCGTGCTCGGAAAGGCGCTCCTCACTGAGGATGCCCAATTCCACTGGTTCCAGATCTACGAGGCGGCAGTGCGCCAATGCGGTGCCTGGCCGCCGGGGAGCGAGCAGGGCCGGCTCATACTCGCCGGCTGCTCCCGCTTCCTCGCCGCCCACACGCCGACGCGGCGAGAGCGCTCCCAGGTCGTGCGTATCGCCACCCGCCTGCGCCGCGGCGACCCGCTCTACGAAGAGTCCTGACTCGGGTGCGGCGCTTGCATCGCCGCGAGGAAGGCGACGGCGTCGGCACGCTCCTTCGTGCGACGCATAGGCGGGAGCGCCTTCACGAGGTAGCCCGAGTAGCTCGCCGTCGCCAGGCGAGGGTCGAGCACGGCGACGACGCCGCGGTCGGTCTCCGTCCGGATGAGGCGTCCGGCACCCTGGGCCAACAACGTCGCCGCCCGCGGAAGGTCGACCAGCCGAAAACCCATCGCGCCCGCCGCCTCCCGTCGTGCAGCCATGAGTGGCTCGTCCGGCCGAGGAAACGGAATCTTGTCGATCACGACGAGCGACAGCGTCGCACCGGGCACGTCAACCCCCTGCCAGAACCCCATCGTCGCGAACAGGCATGCCGCCTCCTCCGAGCTGAATGCTTGCAGGAGCGCGGCCTTCGGGAGATCGCCCTGCACGTGGACCGGCCACGGGATCCTGGGACGGAGGGCGTCGGCCGCTGCCTGCATCGCCCGGTAGCTCGTGAACAGCCCGAGCGTGCGGCCGCCGGCTGCCCGGACGAGTGCTTCGAGCTCGTCGTGGAGCGCCGCCTCGGAGTTCGGCCGGCGGCGGTCGGGCAGGCGGGCGGCGCAATAGAGGAGGCCGTGGCCGGCGTAGTCGAACGGGCTGCCGACGTTGAGCTCCGTGACCGTGCCGGCGGCTGCTCCGAGGCGTTGGGCGAGGCCGGGCGGCAACGTGGCACTCGTCAGGACGACCGGGATCTCGGCGAACACCTGCTGGGCGAGAAAGCTGCTCACGTCGAGCGGGGCGGACCTCAGAGAGGGCCGGTCGCCGCCGGTGACCCACACGACCTCCTCCGCCGCCGGGCGCGGGCCGGCGGGGGCGGGCGGGGCGGCGGGGGCGGCGGCAGCGGCGGCGGGAGCGGCGGCGGGAGCGGCGGCGCCGGCGGCGGGGGCGGGGGCGGCGAGCGGGGCGGGGGCGGCGAGCAAGCACGACTCGAGCTCCTCCCGGCAACGCTCGACGGCGAGGAGCGCCCGCAGGGCTCGCTGGGCGGTGTCGCTCGTGGTGGGCTGATCGGACTGGGAGGCGCGCCGCAGCTCGCGTTCGAGCTGCACGAGCCGGGCCACAGTGAAGCTCACGGCCGGGCCGACCACGTCACCGAGACCGGGAGGCAGCCGCTGTTCGGGGACAGAGGCCAGGGCATCTTCGAAGCGACCGGCCGCCGCCAGTACTCCGTCCACGGCCTCAGTGCCGGCCCGGGCAGCCCGCCCGCCAGCCGCAACAGGACCGCCGCCGGCATCGAGCCCGCGTCCGGCACTGTCGAGGGATGGGCGAGCGGCCACGGCGATGCCTCGCAGCCGTCCGGGGCTGACGTCGACGCCGAGACAAGCGGCGAGCACGTCCTCCAACTCGTGCGCCTCGTCCACGACGAGCGCACCGTGTTCCGGCAACACGGCCCCTCCGCTCCGGAGGTTCGCCCCGAGGAGGTGGAGATTGACGATGACGACGTCCGCCGCGCCCGCCAGAGCTCTGGCTCGCTCGGTGAAGCAGTCGGCACCGGACGGGCACCGATGAGCACCCGGGCACTCGTCGGCTCCGACGCTGACCGCGGACCATGCTGTCGGGTGAGGCTCGAAGTCGAGCTCGCCGCGGTCGCCTGACACCGTCGACTCAGACCACTGCACGAGGCGCGTCACCTGCTCACCGAGTGAGCCCCGAAGGTTCGCGGTGGAGGCGCCGACTCCCTCGAGGCTGCCTTGCCGGCCCGCCTGCTCCATCTCGGCGAGCCGCTGCCGGCAGAGGTAGTTCGATCGGCCCTTCAGAACCGCCCAGCGGATCGGGCGACCGAGCTTGACGCTCTTCGCTACAAGGGGCAGATCTTTCGTCGCGAGCTGGTCCTGGAGCGCCTTCGTAGCGGTCGCCACGACCACGCACGACGACGACAGGACCGCGGGCACGAGGTAGGCGAACGACTTGCCGGTCCCGGTCCCGGCCGTGACCGCTACGTGACGAGGCTGGTGACTGGGACCGGTGCCGTAGGCGTTGCCGTTCCCTTTGCTGTTGCCGTCGCCGCCGGCGTGGCCGACGTTGCCGTCGTTGCCGGCCCGGCCGGCGTTGCCGGCTCGGCCGACGTTGCCGTCGTTGTCGGCCCGGCCGGCGTTGCCGGCTCGGCCGGCGCCGGCGGCGCTCGCCAGGCAAGCTGCCACCGCCTCAGCCATCGCCCGCTGTCCCTCGCGAACTTCTGCCGCCGGCAGCTTGGCGACGACCCGCCCGAGCTGATCGGTAACGGTCAGCCGTGCCACGGCGGCGACCCTACCGAGGCGGTGGCCGGTGGGGGCGCGGATGGGCGGGGTTTCTCGAACCGTGGACCCAAAACGACCGGAGAGGGGTAGCTCCGGTCGCTCCGTGCACTCGGTTGGCGGCGCTCGGCGGCGCGACATCACTACTCTTCCGCCGTGCAGCTGCGCCGCGTCGGAATCGTCGTCGCCGCCGGCGCCGGATATCTCGCCGTCTCGGTGGTCCTGTGGTGGCACCTGTGGGCTGTCGGGCTCGGTCACGGCATCGTGGCGGGCGGCTACGGCGATCCCGACCAGGACGTCTGGTTCCTCGCCTGGGTACCGCACGCTCTGTCGCATGGGCTCAATCCCTTCTTCAGCAGGGCGATGTTCGCCCCGAAGGGGATCAACCTCACCGTCAACACGAGCATCCTCCTGCCCTCCCTCGTCATGACGCCGGTCACCGAGCTGTTCGGCCCGCTCGTGTCGTTCAACGTCGCCGTTGTCCTCGCACCGGCGTTGAGCTCGTTGACCGCTTTCGCGGCATTCCGGCGGTGGGCACCATGGGCGCCCGGACGCTGGCTGGCATGCCTGTTGTACGGTTTCTCGCCGTTCGTGCTCAACGACCTCCTGTCGGGTCACCTGCACCTGACGATCCTCGTGTTCCCACCGCTGGCGCTCGTGCTCTTCGACGATCTCCTGGTACGCCGGCAAGGAAACGCCGTCACCAAAGGAGTCCTGCTCGGCCTCGTCTTTGCCGCTCAGTTCCTCACCGGCCAGGAGCTCATGGCGATGATGGCGATGGTTGCCCTTTGTGGGGTCGCCATCTTGGCGTTGCGTCACCCGGGCGAGGCCAAGCGGCACTGGCGGCGGGTGGCGACCGGCCTCGCCAGCGGTGTCATCGTCGCCGGCGTGCTGCTGGCCGTTCCCGTCTACGAGCTGCTGGCCGGGCCTCGCCGCTTCGGCGGCACCGTCTTCCCGGTGCCGTATGCGTTCTGCATGGTGTTGCGCACGTGGCTGTGGCCGCTCGGCGGTTGGCCTCAAGCCAGAGCGGCGTCCTATGTCGGGCTTCCGATCCTTCTCGTCGTCGCCGTCGCCTGCTGGCGGATCCGCGACGGCACGCTGCGCTTCGCGGCCGCAATGGCGGGGGTGGCGTTGATGTTCGGTCTCGGTGACAGCATCCATTGGAGTGCGACCCTGAACACGCACATCCCGCTCCCCGACACGATCTTCAGTCATTGGCCGTTGTTGAAGAACCTGTTGCCGGTGCGCTTCGCCCTCATGATCAACCTGTTCCTGGCGCTCGCGCTCGCCATCACCTTCGAGCACGTGCGGGCGTGGTGGGCGGCTCGTCAGATGTCCACGTCACCGGGGGCCAGTCGCCGCCTCGTCGCCGGTCTCGTCAGCCTCGGGCTCGGTGTCGTGACGTTGGCGTCGCCGGCACTGGGCTCCCCCATCCCTTACAGCATCCGGCGGATCGCCGTGCCGGCGGTCTACCAGTCACCCGTCCTCCGCGATCTGCCCGCCGGGACGGTGTTGCTCGGGTTCCCGTTGCCGAACGGGTTCTTCGCCGACCCGCTCGTGTGGCAGGCAGAGGAGTCGATGCCGTACGACCTCGTGGCCGGGTACGGCTTCATCCCGAGCCCGACGGGCACGCAGCCGACGGGACAGATGTGGCCGAGCATCGCGTATCAGCTCTTCCAGGAGGCGCAGCTCGGACTGTTGCCTCGGCGTCCGGACCCGACAGACGTCACAGAGCTGCGGGCGGACCTGTCGGCCTGGCACGTGTCGGTCGTCGTCGAGTACGTGGGCTACATCTCCGTGGTGCAGCCGGGCGAGCTGGCCGCCGTCGTCGACGCGGCAACGGGCGTCGCTCCGCTTCGAGTCGACGGCGCCTGGGTGTGGCGGCTGCGGCTTCCGGCACCGACGTAAGGGCCGGCGAGGTCGGCGGGTCGTCGCTACGCGCCACTTCTGGAGTGAGAAAGCGACCGCTACGGTGGTTTTCTCACTCCAGAACTTCGGCCGGCGTTAGCCGGCCACGGCCCGGATTCGGGCCAGTGGCGGCGGCGGCCATGGCTGCGCACACAACGTCCCGAGCGCCCGAGAGAACGATCAGCTCGGTGTTCCTCAGATGGGACACCTCGCCGACCTTGACTCCCCCTGGGTTGTGGATGCCGATCTGGGCACCTACGTACCGCTTTGAGTCAAAGCTGAGGACCTCGACATGTCCTCTCGAGCCGCACATGGCGGTGAGGTCGTCAAGCGTCAGCCAGGCCTCGTCGTTGTAGGACACGGCGAGGAGGCGGCTCCGGGCCGCCTCGATGACGCTCGCCAGCGCCGTCGCCATCGAGCGGCGGCCGTTGAAGGGGCTGTGGGACGCCGGTTCCCGGCAATCGACGCGCTTGCAGGCGGTGCCGTAGTGCTGCGGGGCGTCCCACCGCACGAGCGTCTCCCAGACGTGATAATTCGAGAAGTACCGGTGCTGGTTGTAGGGCGGGTCGAGGTACGCGAAGTCGAATTCGCCGGTCAGCGACCTGGCCGTGTCGAGGGCGTCGCCCAGCAGCGCCGTGCCGTCGCCCTCGATGAGGTTCGGGACGCGTAATTCGAGCGGCTTCAGGGCGCGGGGCGCCCACTGCTTCAGGTAGGCCATCTGCAGCCCGGTGGTGGAGTCGACTCGATCCGCCGCCTCGAGCAGGCTCGACAGGAGCAGGGGATACAGCGGCGTTCCGGCGAAATCCTCGATGGCGTCCCGGATGGCGTCGATACGAGCCCCGTTGTCCGGGTGGAAGTAACGCGCCGTCTCGCAGAAGACCGCCGTGACATAGCCCCGCACGGGCGGGCGGGCCGCCAAATAGCCCAGTACTTCGGTGAGCTCCCGGACATCGATGTTGCGGGCGTTCGTGGCGACGTACGCCTGCGCGAGGACGTGGGCGTAGGTGGCCGAGTCGACGGCGGTCACGTGGGCGCCGCTCTTCTTGAGGGCTTGGGCGACGCGGGTCGTCCCGGTGAAGAGGTCGAGCGCCCGTGTCGTCCCGACGGACTGGGCGAGGAGGGTGATGGCTGGGACGAGGCGGCGTTTTGACCCGAGATACTTGATCACGCCGCTGCGACCGCCGCCCGGACACGGGCGACGGCCGCCGGGAGATCTGGCACGTCGAACTCGATCGGGCGACCCGGCGGCGCCAGGAAGACGAGCACGCACCGTCGTACGGGCATCCCCGTCGCGTCCGCCAGCGCCAGTGCGTAGGCGGCGGCCTGCAGGGAATAGCGCTCAGCGGATGCGAGCACGTCCGCCTGATCCCGTACCGAGTCGGTCTTGTAGTCGATGACGACGAGTCCACCGTCGTCTTCGAAGCAGATGTCAACGTAGCCGTCGAGCACGACCCCGCCGACCATCGTGGCGACATAGACCTCACGCCGAGGGCTGCCCGAATCGAAGGCGGCTTTCACCGTCGGGCTGGACAAGGCCGAGGCCACGAGGTCTTCCACTTCGCCCGCCCGGGCGCCGATGCCCTCCGACCCCGCCTGGGCAGCCGCAAGCTCGCGAAGCTCGGAAAGATCCGCGCCATGGGGTGTGCCGTCGGCGATCCGGCGGGCCACGTCCTGGCCGACGGACTGCAGCACGGCGTGGACGGCCCGGCCGAGCTGCGTGCCGCCGCGCCCTCGACGGCGCCCTGCGCCACCGGCGTCGGCGCCGGGCGCCTCTTCGTCGATGGGCGCCTCCGCTCGCGTGCCGGCCTCGGCGCCCTCCCAGCCCAGCCCCGCCAGGGCCGCCACCTCGGTCGCCCGAACGCTCCTGCGCCGCCGGACCCGCTCCAGCAACTCGATGCGCTCGCCCTGCCAGGCGTGCCAGTCCGCCGGCGACCTGGCCGTCCGCCTGGCCGTACGTCGGGCGACGACGGGGACGCTCATGGCGGTGACGTCGAACAGGGAGACCTGCGTCCCCGGGCCGAACGTCGCGCCGGCCTGGTCTGGCCGCTCCCCCGCGTCCGACACGTGGACGTCGTCGGCGGCGATCGGCTCCCACAACCCTGGGACACGCTCGAGCGCTTCAGTTGCGGCCTCGTAGAGCCGCTGGCCAAGGGTGCCGTCGCCGGCCGTCGCTGCGTGGTGGGCACAGACGACGAGATGGTCCTGGGCGCGAGTGGCCGCCACGTAGAGCACCCTGACGGCCTCCGCCCTCTCGAGCGCCTGCTCGGCGGTTCTGAGCACGTCCACTCCGGCGGTCCGCAGATCTGCCCGCAGGTGCACCTCGGGTCGCCCGCCGGCGCCACGTAGGACCTTGCGGCCGACGCCGCGGGGGACGTCGTCACTGGTCCCGAATCCCGCCAGCACGGCGATGGGGAACTCGAGGCCCTTCGCCGCATGGACGGTCAGGATGTGAACGACCTCTTCGTCGGGCTCCGGCAGGATCGACTCCACCGAACGAAGACCTTCGGAGAGCTGCTCCTCGACCCAGTCGGCGAACGCCCGCAGCCCTCCGCCACCCGCCTCGACGAACGCCCGCGCCCGCTCGATCAAGAAACGCACCCGCCTCCATGACTCCCGCTCCCGCGGCGAGCCGACTGACAGCTGTAAGAGCCGCCGATCACGGACGGCCGCTTCGAGGACACCCACCGGGCCGAGCTCGAAGCGCCTGGCTCGGTAGCCCCGCAGTGCCGACAACGCGCCGGCGACGACCTCGGCACCGGCGACATGGGCTTCGCCACCCTCGCCGGCCTGCAGGCGCTCCTCGACCGACCACACTCCGCCGTCACGCCGGTACCCATAGAGCTCGTCGTCCCGGCAGGCAAAGGCCGGCGAGCGCAGCGCCGCCAACAGCGCCACCCGGTCAGCCGGGTCGTCGATCGCCCGGCACAGGGCGAGGAGGTCGCGCACCTCCTGGCTCCGGTAGATGAGCGACGCGCTCTCGACCCTGTAGCCGATCCCGTGGGCGTCGAGCGCCGCCTCGAGCTCGGCAAGGCCTGTCCTGCGGGGCACCAGAATGGCGACGTCGCTCAGCCGGGCCGGCCGGCGGGCGTCATCGTCGCCGACGAGCCAGCCCTCGGTGTTCACGGCCCGGTCGATGGCCATGGCGCAGGCCTCAGACTCGACGACGCGCTGGTCGTGCCGCTTGAGAGAGCCGTCCAGCTCCCCCCCGGCGATCCGGACCGGCACCCGGTGCCCCGTAGACGGCCGCACCGGCTCGAGTCGCGAGTAGCTGTCTCCCATGAGCGACGTGAAGCACTCGTTGGCAAACTCGAGGATGCCGGGCACGGATCGGAAATTCGACGTCAACGCGACAGGACCTCCTTCGGCGAGACGTGCCCGGGCGACTTCGTAGGCAGCCAGGTCGGCTCCGCGGAAGCGGTAGATCGACTGCTTCGGGTCGCCGACGAAGAACAACCGGCCAGCGTCCTTGCCACCGATGAGCTCGGCGATCTCGAGCTGCAGCGGGTCGGTGTCCTGGAACTCGTCGATCAGCAGGTATCTGAGCTTGCCCCGCACCCGCGCGAGCACACCCGGGTTCTCGGCCAGCAGATCGCGGGCAAGCACGAGCAGATCGTGGAACACAAGCGTTCCCGCGGCACGACGAGCGGCCGCCGCCTCAAGGGCCACGACGTCGAACGTGGCTACGAGCGCCGGCAGCACGGCGTCGGCAACCTCCGCGACGGCCCTCGACCGGGCCTCCCGGGCATCGCTGAGATGGCCGCGCACTTCGTCGACGTCACATGCCCAAGCGCCCTTCTGGCCGGCGTTCCCGATCCGCAGCGACGGCTGTTGTGCCGCCAGCACGGCAAGGCGCGGATCACCAGCCACTCCGCCGCCGGCGGCGCGACCGCCCGCCGCGAAGTCCTCGTCCTCGTCCTCGCCCTCGTCCGAGCCGGACAAAAGAACCTGGAGATCCCTCGCCTCGCGCAGCCGCAGCAAGAGGACGTCGCCGGGATCGGTGCAGTGCGGTTCGAGGGCGAGAGCCCCCTCGAGGCTGGCGAGGACGTCGGCCGTGCCCCGATCGACGGCGGCCGCCACGATCGCCAAGACGGCGGGCACATCGGGACCGGCGGTTGCGCACCGGTCCCACTCCTCACTCACCTCTTTAGCCAGGTCTTGCAAGTGGGCCGGCGTGACCCCCACCACGGAAGCAACCCCGAAGAGCTGGCGCATACGCTCGTCCTCGCCGAGACGATCGAGCACGGCAGACCAGTGCTCACGCCAGGCGAGGCTCTGGCGCACCTCGTCGAGAATCTCGATCCGTGGCGGCAGGCCTGCCTCGATGGGATGCTCGGCGAGCAGCCGCTGGCAGAAGCCGTGGATCGTCGAGATCGCCGCCTCGTCCAGATGATCGAGCGCGTCCTGTACCCGGCGTCGCTCCGCTCCGTCCCGGCCCCGGTTGGCGAGACTCGTCAGCTCCGACCGCACCCGCACTTTGAGCTCCAGCGCCGCTGCCTCGGTGAAGGTGATGGCGGCGAGGTCCTCGAGCCCACACGCGCCCGACCTCAACAGCTGCACGATCCGCGACACGAGCGCGGTCGTCTTGCCCGAACCCGCTCCCGCTTCCACGAACAGCGTCGAGTCCAGGCGGTACTCGATCGTGTGCCTCGCGGCAGAATCGGCCAGGCGCCGCGCCGAGACGCTCATATCGGTCCCACGAGCTCGGTGAACGCCTTCATCTCGTGATCATTGCTCGCACGTTCCCAGAGCTCGGCCCGATCCGTCGTGCACAACGCGTCGAAGTCGCAGTACTGGCAGTTGTCGTACTGCGACTGGAGCAGGCGCCCCGGGTGCGGAGGGAAGCAACCGGCGTCGATGGTCGACACGAGCGTCTCGAGCACATCGTGGAGGGCCGCAGCCACTTCTTCGTTCAACTCCACAGGGATCACGGCGTAGCCGGCCACCGCCTGCACGAAGCGATATTCGGCACGAGCTGGCTGGCGGAGGGTGAGCTCCCGACCGAGGACCTCGACGGCGGCTTTCGCGTAGATCGGGAGCTGAAGGTGACGACCACGCCCGAGCGGATCCGTGAGAATGTCCTGGAAGTTGCCGGACCTCCCGCTCTTGTAGTCCACGACCACGAGGCGGCCGTCGGCGGTGACGTCGACACGATCGATGCGGCCGCGGAACAGGACGTCGCGCCCGGCGGCGTGGGCCACGACTGGCCGTCCCTCCCCACCGAAGTCGAGCTCGACCGACATCGGAACCCGGCCCGCAGCGACGGAGTCCGCCACGTCCCGAGCGACGTACCGCTCGAGATCCCGCAGGATGCGCGCCCGTTCGGTGTCCCAGAAGATCGCCTTGCCAGTCTTGCCCGATCGCTCGAGCTCCTCGAAGGCGGTGTTCGCGAGGTCACGCAGCCGGGCACGGGAACGCTCGTCGATGACCGTGACCGGCACGACGGTGCCGTTCTCCTCGAAGAAACCCTCCAACACCGCGTGCATCAGCGTCCCCCGCTCACGCGCATCGATCACCACGAGGCGCTCCGGCTGCTCGAGCTTGCTGACACCGAGCTTGCGGTCGACGAAGAAACGGAACGGGCACGCCGCGAAAGTCTCCAACCCTGTGGCCGACAGCGGGTGGACCCAGGCATCCTCAGCCAGGCCGGCGGCGGGTACGTACCCGGCATAGGGGTTGAGGCCGCCGGCACGGCGATCGAGGGCAGCTTGTCGCCGTCGCCGGTAGTCACCGTCCAACAGCTCCAGGAAGGAGGGCGCCTCGCTGCTGGAAATGGCCAGGAGGGAGGCCAGCTCGAAGTCGGCGGCGTCCGATGCGGCCATGCCGTCGACGACCTGGCGGATCGAGCCGGCAAACGACGGAACGTCGGTGAGGCGGCCGTCGAACAGCTCGGCCGCCCACCGGGACGGGTAGGCCGCCCGACCGACGCGCACGTCGATGCGGGCAAAGGAGGCAGATGACCTTGCGGAGGCCGACAACGCCCAGAGGAGATGACGGCGGCCTGCTTCGTCCGCCTGCTCCCGCTCCGCCAGCGAGGCCACCTGGTCGCGCTCGGATCTCGGCAGCAGGGGATCGTCACGCCGGGGGGCCGGCAGATCGCCCTCGCGGCACCCGAGGACGATCAGCAGATCCGAGCTCGTGCCCGCGACGGCGCGGAGCGACCCCACTGCCGGCCCGGCGCCGAAGCGGCCGCGGTCACCAGCTGGGCGGTCAAGGGCAACGTCGAGGGCGACGGCAAGACGCCGTAGCCGCTCCGAAGCCGAGAAACGGCCAAGCGGCTCGAGAGCGTCGAGGGCGTCGAGATCGCTCACGGCGTCGGCGATCGTGGTCCGTTGCTCACCTGGCTCGAGCAGTTCCTCCAGCGCGTCGTCGGTCCATCTTCGAAGCGCAGCCCAGCTGTCGGCCCGCGCGGCCGCCGAAACGAGAGCATGCAGCCGTTCGACGAACTCGAGCAGGTCGGCTGCGACCTGGGCCGCCGGCGTGGGCTCGGCCGCCGGGTCTCGCTGAAGACGGGCGATGTGGGTCCGAAGACGGTCGCGCCACTGGGAGATCCCGCTCAAGACGCCGGCAGCTCGTGAGCAGCGGTCCCAGGCGCCGACGGGGACGGCACCCTCTGCGGTGACACTCGCCAAGTGGCGAGCCAGGCCCTTGTCCGAGCGGATCGGTCCGCTCGACAGCCAGTCGATGACGTGGCCGCGATCGAGCTCCTGCCCCGGCAGCGCCGGCATCGCCAGCGCTACGAGACCGATCAGCAGCCGCGCATGCGGCGTGTCTCGGAGGAGCTGACGGTCGCCGCCGCTGTGCGGGACGCCGGCGACAGCCAGCTGTTCGGCGATTCGCCGGTGCAGCTCGGGCGCCCGTGCGCCATCGGGAAATGTCACCACGCACCGCCCGAGATCCCCGCCGTCCTCGGCATGAGCGATGAGGCGGCGCACCGCTTCGCGCACCTCGACGTCGTCATCTGGAGACGAGGAGAACTCAGTGAATCGGACGGCGTCGGCGCCGGAGCCGACCGTGGGTGCCCCCAGACCAGTCGCCCCGGCGCCGGCGGCCGCCGCGGCAGTGCCGACCACCTCAATCTCACCGCGTGACACACCGCCGAAACCGTCGGCCAGCGCCGCCAGGAACCTGTGGATCGCCCTGTCGGCCAGTTCGTCGCCGGTCACGCCGGCGAGCACGAGCAGCTCGAGGCGTCGTGCCAGCGACACGAGCAGCCCGGCCTCCGCCGGCCCGAGCGGATCAGGCAGGTAGAGCACGACGTTGCCCAGCTCGGAGACGTCAGCACCGCCACCGGCAGCCAGCTGGTCCATGGCGGCCCGGAGAAGGTCGTCGCTGTCGTGATAACCGGCCTCGAGGAGCTGCCGCATCGCCCGCACGAGGGCGACGACGTCGCCGGCCCGGGCGCTCGTCGAGGCGAGGCGGTCCAGTTCGACCGCCGATGCCCGGCGAAGGTCTCGGTACGTCGTGGCGAGGCTCTCCTCCGTCGCCTCGTGCCCGGCGACGGGGGCGAGAACACCCGGCACCACGCCGAGGGCGACGCGGGCGGCGGTGCGGACTGCGACCGGCGTCAGCGGCCGGCGCCCACCACGGGCGGCGCCGGCGGCGCCGAGCTGCTGGACCAGTGCAGCGAGCGGGGCGAAGCGAACGGCGGCGAATGCCCCGCGTTCGACGAGGCGCCGCCGCAGTGACAATCCGACGATCGGGCTGCGAACGACAACCCAGACCGGGGCCAGGCGGTCGGCGACATGCACCCGTTGCAGCTCGTCCACGAGCGCCGCCTCCGCCGCCACGCCTGGGATGACCCGCTCGATCCGACCTGCCATTGGGACGATGGTACGAGAGGGGTGTGTCAAGGACTGCGTTTGTGGACAAAGCGGGGTTTCGGAAGCTCAGCTCGGCAGCGGTACCTCCTCGAGCCGGCCGTCCGACAATTCCCACCAGTCGTCACAGCAGTCCGCCACCTCGGGGTCGTGCGTGGCGATGACGACGAGCCTGCCCCGACCGGCCACGTCCAGCAGCAGCCGCAGCACACGTTCTCGGCTGTCGGCATCGAGCTCTGCGGTCGGCTCGTCGGCGATGATCACGTCGTGCTCGCCCGCCAGCACTCGTGCCACCGCCACGCGTTGCCGTTGACCTCCGGACAGCTCGGTGACGAGCCGGTCCTCCGTGCCCGCGAGCCCGACGGCGGCGAGCGCACGAGTCGAGCGGCTCTCGATCTCGTCACGAGGCGGGACCAGGGCGGCCGCCTGCATCGGTAGCGAGACGTTCTCGACCGCCGTGAGGCTGGGCGCCAGCCCGAAGGTCTGCGGAACGAAACCCACCCGCCGCGTCGACCCGGACAGCTCCACCCGCCCCTCGTCCGGCTGGAGCAGGCCGGCGAGCACCAGCATCAACGTCGTCTTCCCGGAGCCGGAGTGCCCACTGATCGCCACCGCTCGCCCGGCGTGCGCTGACAAGTCGAGGCCGTCGAGCACCTGGCGGCCGCCGAGCCGGACCGAGAGCCTGCGCGCTTCGATTGCCGCCGCCATCAGGCGTCCTCCGGATCGGCGCGAGTGAGCTGGATGCCGTCGGCCCGCTCCGACAGGCGGAAGAGGGTTTGCGGCGGGAAGCGTGTGAGCACGTCCGGCGGGAGCTGCAACGTGCCGTCGCGCCCGACGACGGCGTACTGGCCGCCCTTGCGGCCTTCGGCTCCGACGCGACCGTCGCGGATCGTGACCGTGCGGGGGACCGATGCGGCAACCGCAGGGTCGTGCGTCACCATGACCATCGTCGCACCGACGCCGTCGTGGAGCTCGTGAAGGGCCTCGATGACCTCACTGCGTTGTGCGTGATCGAGCTGGCTCGTCGGTTCGTCGACGAGAAGCAGGTTGCCGCCGCCGGCGGCGCCGACGGCGAGGGCGACGCGCTGCAGCTCGCCGCCGGAGAGGCTGCCGATCTGCCGCTGGGCGAGGGCATGGATTCGGAGCAGCGACAGCAGCTCGTCAGGCGCCGGCGGCGGGGGCACGTCATGCCGGCCACTGGAACGGGCGCCACGACCGGCGAACACGACGTTCTGTCGGACGCTGGCGTACGGCAGCAGGTTGGCGAGCGGGTCCTGCAGGACGATGCCGACATCGGTGGCGCGGTACCGCCGCAGCTCTGCCGGCGTCATCCGGGTGACGTCGCGGTTGCCGACGAGGACCTGGCCGGCAGATGGGCGCAGCAGTCCGCCCAGCATTCGCAGCAGGGTGGACTTGCCAGCACCGGACGGCCCGAGCAGGGCCACCATCTCGCCGGCGTCGATGGTGAGATCGACGCCCCGCAGCGCGATGACCTCGGCGCCGTCAAGGTGGTAGAGGTGAACGACGTTCGAGCAGTCGATGGCGAGGCCTGCAAGGCGCTCGGCTCCGCCGACGATGGTGGACGTCATGTGCTCGACCTGACGTCTTCGGGTCGGACGCGCCGCATCGTGAGCAGGCTGGCGAGCATCCCTCCGACAAGCAGCACGATGAGCACCGCGGCGGCGGCGACGACTGCGGCGGTCACTCCGGTGCCGACCGAGGTGGGCAGCACCGGGCCCTGGCGACCCGGCGGGAATTCCGGCAGCAGGCTCAAGCTGAGCTGGCCCGCCACGATGCCGGCCACGACTCCGAGGAGGACGCCGACGACCACGACGACCGCCTGCTCGATGAGGAGGGAACGACGAAGCGGCTGCAACGGGACACCGACCGCCGCCAGTGCGGCGAATTCGAGGGAGCGCCGGCGAGCGTCGGAGGCCACCGAGAACAAGACGGCCCCGAGGGCGAGCAGCGTTGCCCCGAGGGCTGCCAGCACGAACATGTCGAAGGCGAGCGACGGAGCGGTGTGCCCGAGCGACTCGGCCGCCTCGCCGGCCGTCGACGTGGCGAGGACCGTGACGCCGTTGTCCGAAAGGCGATGCAGGAGGGCAGCACTCGGCCGGTCGTGGCACCAGACCTCGTAGGTGACGCTCCCGATCGGGCCTTCGTACTTCGCCTCGGCAAAGGCCAAGTCGATCAAGGTGGCGTTGTCGCCGATACCGGGCAGTGCGAGGGCCTCAGTCCGCGCAACCGTGGTGATGGCCGACCCGTCGAGACCGGTGGCTGGGAACTGGCCCGGATCGGCCGGGTTGGCGTTGAGCGCCGCCAGCGTCGTCGTGACGACGGACGGGACAACGCTCGGTGCGTCGTCGGGGCCGATCGCCGGCATCGGCGTGGAGGCGACCGCATTGAACGTCACCGAGACCTGTGAGCCGGTCGCCGAGAGGGAGACCGAGCTCGACTGGTCCGAGGAGCTCGTCGGGGTCGCCGACGTCCAGTCCCCCGGGTTCGTGAGGCCGATGTCGGCCGGGACCCACCGGCCGCTGCGATCGGCCTCGACGCCGGACAGCTCGATGGGGACCGTCACCGCGTCGACGTTGCTGTTCTGCGAGGGGTTCCACTGCAGATAGATCGAGTCGATGCGGCACACGAGCGTGCAGGCATAGTCGAGGGACGTGCTCTCTTCTGCCGTGCCCTCGTGCAACGGAGCGCCGAGGACGAGCGAGGCGCTCGTGTCGTTCTGCTCGTCGAACAGATTGAGGACGAGCTCGGGTGCGGGTTTGACGGCCGTGTTCAGCCGCACCCTCATGCGGATTGCCGAGGCGTTGGCGAGCGTGGCCTCGGGCGCGGAGGGCGGATGCAGGTCGGCCGCGACGGCGGATGCGGAGGAGGGTCCAGTCGTCGTACCTGACGGCCAGCTGGCGATTGCGGCAAAACGAGTGGCGTCCACGGCGAGCGTCGGGCTGCTGGCGGAGATCTTCGCGACGGCCATGGCCTCGCGTCCGGATGGATCGGCGTTGTCGACGGCTTGCAGGAAGTCCACGCCGGACGCGAGCCGCACCGTCAATACGTCCGGAGCGCCCACCTGGAACGCCGCCTGGGTGGCACGGTTCCTGTCCGCAACTTCGTAACCGGCTACGGAGAACACGAGCACACCTACAGCGATCACGAGCACGACGACGCGGCGGGCAACACCCGCCCGCCGCATGATGCTGCGGCTCGCGAGGCCGAGCGCGACACGCGGCGACCAACGCGTGGCTCGGACCACGGCACGGGACGCCAGCGGCAGCAGGCGAGCGCCGAGGATGCCGGCGACGAGCGCGAGCGCCCCGGGCGTGAGCGACGCCAGCGGATCGAGCGGGGCACCACCGGACGTCGATGAGTGGGTGCTCACGAGCTCGACGACGGCCGCAGCCGCGAGGACGACGACGAGGAGGTCGACGATCGAGGCGTTGCGGCGACTGCGGCGCTCTGAGGCGGAACGACCTTCACGAGCGAGCGAAGGTCGAACGAGGGCTCGAGAACCGATCGCAGCCGCCCCGAAGCCCGCCACGAACGTGCCGATCGCCACCACCACTGCCAGCCCGTCCACCGACGTGCCAGTGCCCGCCTCGAACACGTGAGGGGCCAGCATGGCGACGAGCAGCCAGCCGAGCTCGAGGCCGACCGGAGTGGCGACCGCCAGCAAGATCGCCGGCTCCCGCAAGGCCACAATGGCGATGGACCGGCGGCTCAGTCCCCGCAGCTCGGCGATCTCGAGGTCGCCGCTGCGCTGGGTCGCGTTGCTGGCGGCGACCTGGTAGAGCACGAGGAGCCCGAGCAGAACGAGCTCGAGGGCGGCGGCGGCAACGATCGTCCGCATCTGGCTCTCCTGGTTGACGACGCCCTCTAACACGCCGGGAAGCCCAGAGGTTGCCAGCAATTGGAGGGACGGCAAGGAGATCTCGAAGGACGACAACTGGCTGAGGATGTGGGGGATCTGTGTCGCCTCGATGACGGACGGGCGCAGTGGGACCTGCCCGAACGCGGCCGTCGGGAAGAGCAAGGCTTGCCGAGCCGCCCCACCGCTCGAGACGAAGGCGTCGTCGATGTATTCGACGCTGCCCTCGGACGGGCTCGAGGTCTTGATCGTGCCGTACAGGAAGGGGTTCTCACCCCACCAGTAGGGGGCATCCGGATTCCCCGTCTCATAGAGGCCGGAGACGACGAGCGGCTCGTTGCGGCGGCCGATCACGTTGCCGACGTGGGTGCTCAGCAGCGCGGCCGAACGAGTGCTGAGGAGAACCTCGTCGCTCCCGCTCGGGCAGTGGCCTGCCACGATGTCGAGCTGCGCGCAGACCCCCGTGCGGGACTCGATCTCGACGGCGACCATCTGCTTGCTCGTCGGATCGAGCAGCTCGGCCGACACGTCCACGGTGACGATCGGCGGCCCGTAGCGGTCCGTCGGCGCAGTCCCCGAACCTCCTGGGAGCTTGCCGAGGGCGCGCTCCAGATCCACGGTCGAACCGCCGGTGACGCCCTGCACAGGCTGGATGAGGATGCCGTCGGCGCTCGGCACGACGGTCGAGAGGGTTGCGTAGGTGACCGACTGGTCCGCCGCCGCGAGGTAGATCGGGCCGGCCGTCGCCGCGGTGACGGCCGCCACGGCCACGAGCAGGAAGACGAGCGACGACCCCAAGCGCCAGCGGATCGACTGCCAGACCAGGCCACCTCTGTGGCGACCATGCGGCTGTTTCGACGTCACTCCGAGACGCTAACGCAATATGTCGGTTTCATGACGGCCGGTACCGGCGCGGTCCGAGCGGCCCAGGACCGCCCCGAGCCTCGACCAGCTGCCGGATGAGCGGGAGCACATGCGCGCCGACAATCGCTCCGCAGTACGGCGCGAAGTGGATGCCGTCGCTGTAGCGGCACAGGTGCCCGTCGACGGTGGCATCGAAATGGTTGCCGGGAGAGACGTAGGAGTCGAGGTCGACGAGATGGACCTGCCGCGGAAACGCTGCCGCCAGCCGGGCGAGCATCCCGTTGATGAGCCCATGGCGCTGAGCCGACGATGCCGGGGCGGGTGACCCGTCGGCGAACGGTGCCGGATCCACGTAGGGAACCGTCAACACGACGACGGGGATGCCGCCGGCGCCCTCGGTCCGCACGAACAGCTCCATGCGGCTGAACAGGTAGGAGTCGAAGGCGGGTTGGCCGATGTGGACCTCGTGACCGCCCCACTGCCAGTTGAAGCAGTCCCAGTAGCCCATGAGCACGACGAGCGCCTGTGGGTGGACGGCTTTCTCCTCAGCGCGCCAGGTAGCGAACTGATTGCGGCAGGGAGTGAATTGTGCCGAGAAAGCCAACCCGGGACCCCATTGCCCGAGACCCCGGACGCCGAAACTGCAACCGATCGCCGCGTCGTCGCTCAGCAGCACTCCGTAGTGCTGCTGGTCGGATCCGAGTCCGAACGCCAACGTGAGAGCCATCGAGTCGCCCATCACCATCGCCCGAACCGGCGGGCACGTATGGAAGGTCTCGTACGCCGGGATCGTCGTCGGCAGCCGCACCGAGCACGGTCCTTGATCCCCGGCCCAGGACACTCCAGGGATCGGTGCCACCGTGGTCGTCGGCTCGTTAGGCGGCGGGTCCACCGTGCCCACCCCTGCCGCCGAGGGCACGCCGGAAGCGACGACGAGGGCGGCGACCGCCACGGCGGCTGCCGGTGCCGCTGCGACCCGCACGGCCCAGGCCGGCCAGCGGCGTTGCCGGATCGGCTGTTCTATGGCGAGGTAGCTCGCGATCGACACGGCGAATGTGGCCCCGACGCGCACGACGAACAACGACCAACCGGCAAGACCGGTGGACTGCTCGTCGAGCCAGATGAAGAGCGGGTAGTGCCACAGATAGAGCCCGTAGGAGATCCGCCCGATCGAGCGCAGCGGCCACGTAGCGAGCAGGCGGGCAGCGGGTGCTGCGGGGGCGAGTGCGACCGAAGCGATGAGGGCGACGACGGCGACGTCGAAGACGAGAAACCCTCCCCGGTAGATCCCGCCGCCGGTGCCACCACTCCCGCCGGCGAGGTACATGCCGCCGATGACGGCGGCGAGTCCGGCGAGGCCGAGGACTCCGAGAGCCGCCACGGTGGCGGCGGGACGGCCGTCTGCGGCTCGGCCTTGCAGCCGCCAGCCGGCAGGACGGCCGTCGCGTTCGGCCCATTGGCGCCACAGCTTCTGCCTGCCGGCGGGACGGCCGTCGCGTTCGGGCCGTTCACGCCACAGAGCGAGGCCGACGGACAGCGCTGCACCGGCGAGGAGGCCCTGGGCGCGCGTGTCGGTGCCGTAGTAGACGCGGTTCAGACCGCCGCCGCCATGGAAGAGCCACGACATCTCAGCGGCCGAGGCGACCGACCCCGCCACTGCCAGCACCAAGAGCGCCTTGAGCCCCCGCGACCGCCCGGAATCGTCAGGACGGAAACGGCCGGCGAGACGCAGGATGCCGAGGACGATGAGCGGCCAGACGAGGTAGAACTGCTCCTCGATCGCCAGTGACCACGTGTGCTGCAGTGGTGAAGGCCGGGCTGTCTGTGCGAAGTAGCCGGCACCGGTCCAGATCTGGTGCCAGTTACCGACGTAGAACAGCGTGGCGAGGCCGTCCGGCAACAGGTCGGGAACCGCTGCAGACGAGCCGGCAACGGCCTGGTAGAACCCCACGGCGGCGACGAGGCAGAACAGCGCCGGCAACAGGCGGCGCGCCCGTCGGGACCAGAACTGCCTGAGGCCGACGGTGTGCCGGTCAGCGAACTCTGCCACCAGCAGCGAGGTGATGAGGAATCCGGACAGGACGAAGAACACCTCCACGCCGAGGAAGCCGCCCTGAGCCAACGACACCGGACTGCCGTGAAACGACACACCGCCGTGGTAGAAGAGCACTGCCACGATCGCGAGCGCTCGGACACCGTCCAGTGCGGGCTGGTACGCCAGCCGCCGACCGGCCCCCCTGGGAGCCTTGGAGTCGCCGATCGGGGCGGCGTCGTCGGGGGCCGGTCGCATGAGCCGTACAGTTTCGCAAATGCGAGCAAGGGACGACGACACGGCCGACTACCTCGAGCTCAACCGGCGCAACTGGGACGAGCGCGTGGGGGTGCACGTGGCGAGCGGTTTCTATGCCGTTGACCGGTTCGTCGAGGGTGAGGATCACCTTCACCGCTTCGAGGCAGAGGAGCTCGGGGACGTGTCCGGCAAGCGCATCGCCCATTTGCAATGCCATTTCGGGATGGACACGTTGTCGCTCGCGAGGCGTGGCGCTCAGATGACGGGGGTTGATTTCTCGGGGCCTGCGGTCGCGGAGGCGACGGCGCTGGCGGCCCGGTTGGGCATCGAGGCGCGTTTCGTCGAGGCGAACGTCTACGACGCCGTCCAAGCCCTCGGCGACACCTACGACATCGTCTACACCGGCAAGGGGGCCCTCAACTGGATCCCCGATCTGGCAGCGTGGGCGCAGGTAGTGGCGGCGCTGTTGCAGCCGGGGGGCTTCCTCTACCTGACGGAGTATCACCCGCTCTCGGGCATGCTCGACGACGACGGTGTGGAATTCGAGTGGCCATACTTCAACGGCGGTCCGGAAGTCTGGGACGACGGCACCGACTACGCCGACCCGACAGCGGTGCTCGAGAACGCCCGCACCGTCGAGTGGGCGCATCCGATCTCCGAGGTGATCTGCGCGGTCATCGATGCCGGGCTCCGGATCGAGTTCTTCCACGAGTTCGCCGAGACGTCGTTCCGACGCTTCTCGTTCATGGAGGAAGTCGGGCCGCGGCTGTACCGGATGCCGGCAGGCAAGCCGGACCTGCCGCTGATGTACTCGATCCGGGCAGCCAAGTCATCCTGATCCGGTTCGCCCAGGGCAGACGAAAGCACCCGGCATTAGTGTCCACTTCGTGAGCTGGTTCGAATGCGTCCCGAACTTCTCGGAGGGCCGGGACCTGGGCAAGATCGCCACGATCGTGGCCGAGGCACGCGAACAGCCGGGCGTCGCCGTGCTCGACGTCGAACAGAACGCCGACCACAACCGCTGCGTGGTGACCCTCGTCGGCGAGGGTCCGGCACTCGTCGAGGCCATGATCCGCATGATGCGTGCGGCCACGACACTGATCGACCTCACCACGCACGAAGGCGAGCACCCTCGGATGGGTGCCACTGATGTCGTCCCGTTCGTGCCTCTTGGCGATGCGACGGACGACGAGGCGGTCGGCCTCGCCGTGGCGCTCGGCACACGGGTCTGGGAAGAGCTGCGGATCCCCGTGTACTTGTACGCGAAGGCAGCACGCGTGCCGGAACGTCAGGACCTCGCAAAGGTGCGCGCCGGCCAGTTCGAGGGCATCCGGGACACGATCGGGACCGACGCCGCCCGCCGCCCGGACATCGGCGAACCGCAGGTACATCCGACCGCCGGTGTCGTGGCCGTCGGTGCCCGGCCGGTCCTCATCGCCTACAACGCCTACTTGACGACGCCCGACGTCGCCGTCGCCAAACGAGTGGCGAAGGCCGTCCGCGGGCGTGACGGCGGGCTCGCCGAGGTGAAGGCGCTCGGCTTCGACATCCGCGAGCGACAGCGTGCACAAGTCTCGATGAATCTCACGGACTACCGGCGCACGCCGATCCATCGCGCCGTCGAGGCGGTGAGGCGGGAGGCGGCTCGTTTCGGCGTGAGCGTGGAGGATACCGAGATCGTCGGCCTCGTGCCTGAGGATGCCCTCTTCGACGCGGCCGAGTACTACTTGCAACTCAACGGCTTCGACCGGGCCACCGTCCTCGAGCGCAAGGTGCGCGACGCGCAGGCGCCCGCCGAGTCATTGGCCCCCGCCGAGTCATTGGCCGAGTTCGCCGCACGTCTCGCAGCCCGTACGCCCGTGCCGGGAGGCGGGAGCGCCAGTGCCGCCGCCGGAGCTCTGGGCGCGGCGCTCGGCGAGATGGTGACCAACTACTCGGCCGGCGCCGGCGAAGCTCCGGCCCAGGCCGAGAAGCTGACGGTGGCCCGGAGTCGCTTCCTCGCCTTGGTGGACTTGGACTCGGACGCCTATGCCGGCACCGTGACAGCGCGACGAGCGACGAAGAGCGAGCCGGGTCCAGAGGCTGAGGGGGCGTTCACGGCTGCGATCCGTCACGCCGCCGAGGTGCCACTCGAGACCGCTCGGCTGGCATGGTCCTGCGCCGAGGAGCTGAGAGGGCGCGAAGACGAGGTCCGGCCATACATGAAGAGCGACTGGACCGTCGCTCTTGCCCTGTTGGACGCTGCCCGCGAAGGCGCGCTCGCCAATGTCGCCATCAACCTCGACGACCTGCGCGCCCGGGAGACGGACATCGCCGATCTCGAGGCGGCGATCGAGGAACTGCGGTAGATCGGCCAAAGCCCACTCCGAGGCGACCTGACATACTCCCGGGATGAGCGATAGAACCGTCGACGAGGATGGTGTGAGCACGAGCGAGCCCGATGCGATCGATCTCGGTGGGACGCTGACGATCTCGGACGTGGTCTCGATCGCCCGTGGTGCCCCGGCACGCCTCGATGACGGCGCACGCGCCCGCATCGAGGCGTCGAGGGCGGTTGTCGATCGAGCTGTGAGCTCGGGGCAGATCGTCTACGGGGTGACGACCGGTTTTGGAGCCCTTGCCGATGTGCAGCTCGGGCCGGCGGACGCCGTGCGCCTGCAGCACTCGCTCCTGCGCACCCACGCCGTGGCCGTGGGTCCGGAACTGTCGCGTGAGGAAGTCCGGGCGATGCTCGCCCTTCGTGCCCACGTGCTCGGCCTTGGGTACTCCGGAGTGCGGTTCGAGGTTGCCCAACGATTCATCGACATGCTGCGTTTCGGGATCCTGCCCGTCGTGCCGGAGCAGGGCTCGCTCGGGGCTTCCGGCGACCTGGCGCCGCTCGCACACCTTGCCCTTGGTGCTGTCGGCGAAGGGCGTGTGCATTTCGAGGGAACGGAGATGGACGCGGCCGAGGCGCTGTCTCGCTGTGGTCTCGCACCCATCGAGCTGAAGGCGAAAGAGGGTCTCGCCCTCATCAACGGCACACAGGGAATGACGGCGATCGGTGCGCTCGCGGCCGCCCGCGGCGGCATCCTCGCCAAGAGCGCCGACCTCGCCGCCGCCCTCACGATCGAGGGCATCCTCGGCACCGACCGCGCCTTCGACTTGCGCGTCGTCGGCCTCCGGCCTCAGCCGGGTCAGCGGGCCGCTGCGGAGAACCTGCTCCGGCTCCTCGACGGGTCCGAAATCCTCGCGTCGCACCTCCACAGCCAGCACATCGTGCAGGACGCCTACTCGATCCGCTGTTCCCCCCAGGTGCACGGGGCGTTCCGCGACGTGCTCGCCAACACGATCCGCACGCTCGAGTACGAGCTGGCGGCGGTCTCTGACAACCCGATCGTGCTCGCCGAGCACGACGAGATCCTCTCGTGCGGCAACTTTCACGGCCAGCCCGTCGGCCACGCCTGTGACTCGCTGGCGGCTGCCTGTGTCGGGTTGGCATCCATCTCCGAACGACGTCTCTACCGGCTGCTCGACCCGAAGACGTCCAACGGGCTGCCGCCGTTCCTCGTCGAGCACGCCGGCGTCAACTCCGGCTTCATGGTGTGCCAGTACACGGCCGCATCGCTCGTGTCGGAGTCGAAGAGCCTCGCCCATCCGGCGACGATCGACTCCATCACGTCGTCGGCCGGTCAGGAGGACCACGTGAGCATGGGGATGATCGCTGCCCGCCACGCCCGTGAGTGTGTCCGCAACGCCGAGGCGGTGATCGCGATGGAGGTGCTGGCGGCCGCCCAGGCGTGCGACCTGAGGTCACCCTTGCGGCCGGCTGACGGCACTGCCGCCGGTCTTCGGGCGGTCCGAGCCGTCATCGGGCACCTCGGCGACGACCGCCTCCTCAAACCGGATGTCGACGCTGCCATCGAGCTCGTGTCCTCGGGCGCCCTCGTGGAAGCCGTCGAGCAAGAGATCGGAGTGCTCCGATGACCTCGCCTCCCGAACTGCACGGTCCTCGCGTCGTGCACGCGCCTCGCGGGACCTCGCTGAGCTGCCGCGGCTGGCCGCAGGAAGCTGCCCTGCGCATGCTCATGAACAACCTCGACCCCGACGTGGCCGAGCGGCCCGACGACCTCGTCGTCTACGGCGGCAGTGGCCGAGCGGCGCGTTCGTGGCAGGCCTTTGACACGATCGTGGCGACGTTGCGCCAGCTGGAGCACGACGAGACACTGCTCATCCAATCCGGAAAACCCGTCGGTGTCTTCCGCACCCACGAGTGGGCACCGCGAGTCCTCATCGCCAACTCCCTGCTCGTGCCGGACTGGGCCACACAGGAGGAATTCCGCCGGCTCGAGACGGCCGGCCTCACGATGTATGGGCAGATGACTGCCGGTAGTTGGATCTACATCGGGACACAGGGCATCCTGCAGGGCACCTACGAGACCTTCGCCGCTATCGGGACTGCTCGATTCGGTGGGACGCTCGCGGGGCGGATCGTGCTCACGGCGGGCCTCGGCGGCATGGGTGGCGCCCAGCCGCTGGCCGTCACGATGAACGGCGGCGTAGCCGTCTGCGTCGAGGTGGACCCCTCGCGAGTGCAGCGCCGCCTCGAGACGCGTTACGTCGACATGGCCTGCGAGTCGACCTCCGAGGCCGTGACGCTCGCCCTCGATGCAGCCCGGGAGCGCCGTCCCCTCTCGATCGGTTTGATCGGCAACGCCGCCGAGGTGCTTCCAGAGCTGCTCGCCTTGGACTTTCCCGCCGACATCGTGACGGACCAGACGTCGGCTCACGACACGACGTCATACGTGCCGGCCGGCTTGTCGCTCGAGGAGGCGGCGTCGCTGCGCTCGAGTGACGTGGGCGAGTACGTGCGGCGCTCGAAGGCGAGCATGGCGGTGCATGTGGAGGCGATGGTTGGTTTCTTGGACAAGGGCGCAGAGGTCTTCGACTACGGCAACGGCATACGCGCCGAGGCGCAGTCGGAGGGATACGCACGAGCCTTCGACTATCCCGGTTTCGTGCCCGCCTATATCCGGCCACTGTTCTGCGAGGGGAAGGGCCCGTTCCGGTGGGCTGCCTTATCCGGGGAGCCGTCCGACATCGGGGCGACGGACCAGGCTGTGATCGCCGAGTTCCCCGAGGCCGAGGACCTTCTGCGGTGGTTGCGCCTCGCCGAGGACAAGGTCGCCTTCCAGGGCTTGCCGGCCCGAATTTGCTGGCTCGGCTATGGGGAACGGCACCGGGCCGGCCTGCGGTTCAACGATCTCGTCGCCTCGGGGTCGGTCGTGGCTCCGATCGTCATCGGCCGGGACCACCTCGACTCGGGATCAGTCGCTTCGCCGTACCGCGAGACCGAGGCGATGGCGGACGGGAGCGACGCGATCGCCGACTGGCCGATCCTGAACGCCTTGTTGAACACGTCGAGCGGCGCCACGTGGGTGAGCGTCCACCACGGCGGTGGCGTCGGCATCGGCCGGTCGATCCACTCGGGCACCGTTACCGTCGCCGACGGTACGCCGCTCGCCGCCGAGAAACTCTCCCGGGTCCTCCTCAACGATCCCGGTACCGGCGTCATGCGCCATGCCGACGCCGGCTACGAGATCGCTCGGACGACCGCGCGGGATCGTGGCATGTGGCTGCCATCGGAAGGGATCGGCGGACCGGAGTCCCCGTGAGCCCGGCGACCGGCGCGTTCGCGCCCGACGTGCTCGTCGCGTGCTCGGCGACGGGCGCGATCACGGGGGTGGAGCATGTCACGCTCGGTCCTCGGGGAGCCTTGCCGAGCAGATGAGCCGTGCAGTCGTGAGTGCACTGGAGGAATCGTGACGGTCGTCGTGCGTGGGATCGGCCGGCTGTTCACCGCTTGTGCGGCCGGCACGATTGACGGAGGGGCTGTTGTCGTGAGCGACGGCCTCATCTCCTTTGTCGGGCCGGAAACGTCTCTCCCTCGTGAGCTTGGAGCCGCCGACGAGATCGATCTCGGTGGGGCGCTCGTCACTCCGGGCCTGATCGACGCCCACACACACCCGCTGTATGGCGGGAATCGTTTTGCCGAGATCGCTCTGCGGTCGAGTGGGGCGTCGTACTCCGAGATCGCGGCTGCCGGTGGTGGCATCGCCTCGACGGTGACCTCCACGCGGGCCACACCTCGTGACTCACTCGCTGACTCGGTTCGCCGGCGGCTCGAGTCGTGGTACGCCGGCGGCGCAACCACTGTCGAGGCCAAGACCGGCTACCACCTCAACGGGCCCGGCGAGCTCGAGGCGGTCGGGATCCTGGCGGGGCTCGGGGGTCCGGCGGGGTTGCCATCGATCGAGGTGACGTGGCTCGCCGGCCATGGAGTCGGGCCGGAATTTGCGGGCGATCCAGACGGATACATCAACGATGCCTGCGGCTGGTGCGAGCGTGCTCGGTCGGCGGGCGCTCGCCACGCAGATGTGTTCTGCGACGAGGGGTATTTCACGGTCGAACAGGCTCGGCGGCTGCTGACGGCGGCGGCGACCGCCGGTCTGGTGCCGCGGATCCACGCCGACGAGCTGGCACGGACGGGCGGTGCTCAGCTCGCCGCGGAGTTGGGCTGCGCCTCGGCGGACCACCTGCTGCTCATCGACGAGTCGGACGCCAGGGCTCTCGCCACCGCCGGCGTTGTTGCCACCTTGGCGCCCGTGACCGCCCTTGCCATGGGGCAGCGGCCGCCGGTTGAGATGCTGCTCGAGGCGGGCGTGACGATCGCCCTCGGCTCCGACCACAACCCCGGCACATGCGGCACGACGTCGATGAGCCTCGTCGTGGCGCTGGGCGTGGCGGAACTCGGGCTGTCGGTCAGCCAGGCCCTGACGGCGGCGACCGCTGGGGGTGCCGCATCGCTGCGTCTGCATGATCGAGGCCGCGTCGAGGTTGGTCTGCGAGGCGATCTCGTCGCCTGGGACGCCGACCACGAAGGGGCCTTCGCGTGGGGTTACGGTCTTCGGCCGCTGCGTGTCTGGAAGGCCTGAGAGACTGGCTCGCAGTCCGTGTCGGGTTCTCCGGAGGGGGTGCGCGCCAGCGGGCCGGCGGGCTCGCCACGTGCCGAGCTGCGGGTAAGCCGGCCCCGTCCGGGCTCGAACCGCCACGCGAGCTCGGCCAACGGCGGGCCGGCAAGCTCGGGCACCAAGCTCGGCCGGCGAGCTCGGTACGCACGGGGGCCGGGCGCTCCGAGTCAGTGCCGGCAGATGAGTGCCCTCACGTCGTCGTCGAGTTGACGGTAAGCCGGGTGGGCCGGGCGCTCCGAGTCAGTGCCGGCAGATGAGTGCCCTCACGTCGTCGTCGTCGTCGCTGAGCAGCTCGACGTCTCGATAGCCGAGCCCGGTCAGAACTGGCTCGAGCATCGCGGCTTCGTCGCCGCCGAGCTCCAGCAACAATGAGCCACCGGCGCGCAGCAGTGGCACAGCCTCGGCGGCGGCGCAAACGAGGAAAGTCGTGCCATCCGCACCGCCGTCGAGCGCTCCACGGGGCTCGTACGTGGTGACGTCCCGTGGCAACAAACGGAGCTCGTCCGTCGGCACGTACGGCACCACGGCCGTCACGACGTCGACTACTCCGCTGAGCGCGGCCGGCAGGTTGGCGGACATGTCGCCTTCGTAGACCTCGACACCGTTGGCCCTCGCGCAGGCGACCGCCAACGGATCGTTCTCGGTCGCCACGATGCTGGCCGAGGAGTGTCGGCACTGGAGCACGACTGCGATGGCGCCCGAGCCGGTACAGAAGTCGACGGCGATTCCCGTGTTCGGGAGCCTCTTCGCCGCCTCGAGTGCTAACGGCTCGGTCTGCCATCGCGGCACGTAGACGCCGGGGTGAACGAGCACCTTCTCGCCGCAGAATCGGACGGAGCCAACCAGCCAAGCAAGCGGCTCACCTTGGCATCGTCGACCCACGAGCTGCCGCAGTCGCCCGGGATCGCCGGCAGCGGCCTCGACGAGCTCGACTGCCTCCTCCTCGGCGGCGACGCACCCGGCGCGGCGGAGCACAGCGGCGGTTCGGCCGATCTCCGTGGGAATGTCCACGATTATTTACTACTCCGTTCGATGGCGTTTGACGGTCAGAGTCGGGCACTACCGGGTCGAGGTTGGTGATGACCCAGGTGGCGCCACGGGCCCCGGGGCGACCTGCCGGCGCGCACCCCCCTGCTATCATTGCGAACGTACGTTCCCTTAGTTGCCGGTCATGTGTCGGCGGATGCTCGGCTGCGGTTGTCGAGGCCGGTGCCAGGCGAACTCGGCTGCGTATGTCTCGCGCGGTGATCTGCGCCTTTTCGTGACGTTGTCGTGGGTGGTGCCC
>JBEKMC010000010.1:0-82820 GCA_050008715.1 Acidimicrobiales bacterium
ACAGCGTCGGGAACGACTGGTCCGAGATGCGCCGCCGGATGCGCTCGCGCTTCGGCAACCACGACTGAGGGCTGTTCCTGGCTGATCTCGGTGGCGAGGACGAGCCCGGTCGCGAAGGCGAGCTCTGCCTCGCCATCGACATCGGCGGGACGAAGATGGCTGTCGGTCTGGTCGACCGCGCCGGCGTGGTCGTGTGGAGCGATCGGATCCGCACGCCGGCGGCGACCGATGCGAACGCCTTGTTCCGGGTCTTGGCCGATCTCGTCGAGATCGCGCTCGCGGCCGCAGCCGCCCGCGGCGAGATCGTCGCCTGCGGGGTGGGTTGCGGGGGTCCGATGACGCGCGGCGGCGCGGCGGTGTCGCCGCTCAACATCCCGGCGTGGCGTGACTTCCCCCTGAGGCAGCGGCTGAGCGAGGTAATGGCTCGCCTCGCGCCTGGCGCGAGCGTCCGCATCGACAACGACGCCAAGGCGCTCGCCCTCGGCGAGGGCTGGCTGGGGGCGGCCAAGGGTGAGCGCAACTACCTCGCAATGGTGGTGTCCACGGGGGTCGGGGGTGGCATCGTCCTCGACGGCCGCCTCCTCGACGGCGCCGACGGCAATGCCGGGCATATCGGTCATGTCATCGTCGAGCCAGGCGGTCGATCGTGCCGCTGCGGCGCCCGAGGATGCCTCGAAGCCGAAGCGTCCGGCACCGGCATCGCTCAGGCAACCGGCGCCCCGGCGGAGATGGCATCCACCGAGGTGATCGAGCGGACCGGCCGCCTCGTCGGACGGGCGGTCGGATCGATCGCCAACCTCCTCGATCTTCGCCTTGCTGTAGTCGGTGGCAGCGTCGCCCTCGGCTTCGGCGCCAGGTTCTTCCTCGCCGCCCAGCGGGAAGTCGACGAGGTCGCCCGGTTGAGCTTCTCGCGGGGCTGTCGGATCGCGCCCGCTGGTCTTCACGACGGCGCGCCGCTCGTCGGCGCGGCGTCGCTCGGATGGGGGAGCGCGATCGCGGGGTCGGCCCGCTCGTGAGCGAGGAGGATCACTCTGGTCCCTGGTGGTTGCACGCCGCCGTGGCGGTACTCCGGCGCCCGGATCTCTGGTGGATCGCCCTCGTCCAGGCGCGCTCGCTCCTGGTCAGGCGGTGGTGGAAGTCATGGCCCCCGATTCCCCGGCCCGCAACGGCTTGGCTGGCGTTCCGTATGGAGACTGCCTACGGGAGCCCGCTCGCGCGACCACCGGCAGACGACGTCGTCGCATGGCTCGGGTGGTCCCGGGACATGCGCCGATCGCTTCGTCCCCCTCGATCGCAGTGGCACCGCTGATCGGCTGGCGGCACGAGCCATGTGCGAGACGGCCACGGCGGTGAGCTAACGTCGCCAGATGCGACGTGGGGGACGACGTCTAGTACTCAGAGGGCGCCAAGCCTGACATGAGCGGCCGCGCACTCGTCCTGAATGCGTCGTTCGAGCCGCTGTCCGTCGTTACCGCCCGTCGGGCGCTGGTATTGGTGCTCTCGGAGAAAGCCGTGCTCCTCGAGGGAAGCGGAATCGAGTTGCGCACCGTTCGGCGCACGTTCGCAGAACCTTCCGTCGTGAAGCTCGTGCACTACGTTCGCGTGCCACACCAGACGCGGGTCGCCGTCACGCGGCGATCGGTGTTCGTTCGTGACGGTCACCGTTGCCAGTACTGCGGCGCCCAGGCTGAGAACATCGACCACGTCGTGCCTCGCAGTCGCGGTGGGACCCACTCGTGGGAGAACGTCGTCGCCTGCTGCCGCCGGTGCAATACGCGCAAGGAAGATCGCCTGCCGGATGAGGCGGGTTTCTCGTTGTCACGCCAACCGAGGGCTCCGCGTTCGCGGCTCTGGCTGCTCGCGGCGAGCGGCGAGGTCCAAGACGAATGGGCGCCCTACGTGGGGCCGGTACTCGACCAGGCGGTGGCCGTCTGACCGAGCCGCCGGTCGGGCGTTTCAGCGTTCATCTCCGGTCAGGCGCGCCGCAGGAGCTTCTCGTCGTTCCGAGTGTCCCGGCACCGACTGCTCTTGTTTGCGAGCCGACCTCGGGGGCCCTCGTCCTCGGTAGCACCCAGGACGACTCGGCGATCGACCGCCGGCAATGCGCGGCCGCCGGGCTCGAGGTGCTCCGACGGCGAAGCGGTGGCGCTGCGGTCATCGTCAGGCCCGGCGCACAGGTGTGGATCGACGTGTTCGTACCGCGGGATGACGGGCGTCACGACGACGATGTTCAGGCGTCCTTCGCCTTCCTCGGGGCGGCTTGGCGGGCTGCGCTTGCAGAAGTGCTCCCCACATCGTCTGGCCGCCTGGAGGTTCACTCGGGCGCCATGAAGGCGACGTCATGGTCGCGGGTGTTGTGCTTTGCTGGTCTCGGTGCCGGTGAGGTGACCCTTCAGGGCCACAAGGTCGTCGGCATCTCTCAGCGCCGGGATCGCTCGGGCGCCTGGTTCCACTCGATGGCAATGCTCGAGTTCGACCCCGGCGAGCTTCCGGCGCTGCTCGGCCTTGCCGGCGGTGAACTGGGCGAGGCAACCGCAGTGGCGGCGTCCACAGCGGTGGCGGTGCCCGGCGGTCCCGATGCTGGGAGTCGCCTCCTCGCGGCCGTGCTCGACAACCTCGACTGACTCAGCCGCGGCGTCACTGACACGACGCGGCAGCGCCGTGGTCTCAGCCGTCACCACCGCGCGGCACCGTTGGCGCCTCCGGTGGGGTCCACGACCAACCAGACCGTGCTCACGCCAGAACAGTGGGTGGAGGTGGTTGTGAGTGGAGACAAAGAGAGGTATGGTGGGGCGAAGTGGGGGCTAGGGGAGCTGGCCCGGAACGCCTGAGAGGTTGCTAGGGACACTTGGACTCGCTGAAGGGTCGCGACGAGCGCTCACTCGACCTCAAATCGAGGGTCATCGTGCCGCCGCGGTTCCGCGCGCTGTTCGTACCGCAAGGCGTTCTCGCTCCGCACGAGGACGGGTGCATCGCGCTCTGGACGGAGACCGAGTACGCCGAGGAATCCCTACGGCAGCACCTCCGGGCGAAGGAGAACACCGTCGTCGGCCATGAGGTGCGGCGGTGGTTCTCGATGTGCAGCGACTTCACGCTCGATCACCAAGGGCGCATGATCCTGCCCCCCGGCCTGCGGGATCACGCCCAGATCGGTAGTGAGGTCCTCTTCTTCGGCGTGTTCGATCGCGTCGAGCTGTGGTCGAAGCAAGTGTGGGAGTCACGCGAGCTGTCGTTCGGGAGCTCGGGGTCGTGATCTGTGCGGTCGCCGACGAGATGTCCCCGAACGCGATGTGCCCGAACGCGATGTCCCCGAATGCGATGTCCCGGGTCATCCGCAGCCCCTTGGCCGGTGGGCAGGATGGTTCAACCCTCTCCGCCAATAGCCGCCATCCCCGCTCGGGGGTACGACCGTCGTACCTCGAAGCGGCTAGGGGGCTGCGGATGACCCGGGAGTCGTCGTCGGAAGGAAGTGGGGACTTCGCCCATTCGCCGGTCATGGTGGACGAGGTCGTCGAACTGCTCGCGGCCGTACCGGGAGGCGTTGTTCTCGACGCCACCGTCGGTGGCGGGGGCCATGCCGGCGCCTTTCTCGCCGCTTCGACATCACATCGCCTTGTCGGCCTCGACCGTGATCCGGAGGCGGTGGCCGCCGCACGCTCGGTGCTCGCACCGTTCGGCGCCCGGGCGGTCGTGGTGCACGCTCGCTTCGATCGGCTCACCGAGGTTCTCGCAGACGTTGCCGCAGGCGAGCCCGTGTCGGGGGTGCTGTTCGACCTCGGCGTGAGCTCGAGGCAGTTCGACGAAGCCGGTCGTGGTTTCTCCTATCGGTTCGACGCCCCGCTCGACATGCGCATGGACCCGACCGAGGGCGTCACGGCTGCCGATGTCGTCAACAACGCCGCCGAAGCCGACCTCGCTCGATTGTTCGCCGACAACGGCGAGGGGCGTTTCGCTCGCCGGATCGCCCGGGCGGTGGTCGGAGCCCGTCCGGTCACGACGACGACGCAGCTGGCGGACATCGTTCGCGCTGCGATTCCCGGAGCTGCCCGGCACGGCGGCGGCCACCCGGCGAAACGGGTGTTCCAGGCATTGCGCATCGCCGTCAACGACGAGCTGCAGTTGCTCGGCCCAGCGCTCGACGATGCCATGGAGGCGTTGGTGGCAGGGGGCCGGTGCGTCGTGCTGTCCTACCACTCGGGTGAGGACCGCCTCGTGAAGGAGCACTTTGCCGCCGCCGGTTCCGGCTGGTGCACGTGCCCGCCCGAGATCGGCTGCGTCTGTGGCGCCATCCCGGCGGTCCGGGTGCTCACCCGTGGGGCACGGTTGCCGACCGCCGCTGAGGTGGCAACGAACCGGCGGGCGGCGAGCGCGCGCCTGAGAGCGGTCGAGCGCCTGGACGCGCCGTTCCGCACAAGAGCATCGGATCGACGCGGTCCCATGCGCAGCGAGGAGGGGTGATGGCGACACGCAGCGCTTCTTTGGCCCAGGCGGCGAAGGCTGGTCGGTCCCTCCCGGCTGAACGTCCCGAGGGCGACCCCGGTCCTGAGCTCGACGTCCTCGACCGCCGGCACGTCGTCGCCCGTGGCCACCGGCGTCAAGCCCGCGTCCTCATGGCCTTGGCGGCGCTCTGCGTTGGTGGCCCTCTCGTGCTCGCCGCCCTCGGCCACGCGCTCGTCGCGTCCGACCAGGTGCGCTCCGACACCGTGCAGTCTCAGATCGCACAGGCCTTGCAGACGGAGCAGGACTACCAGCTGCAAAGGGCCGAACTCGTCTCCCCGGCTCGCATCTACGAGATCGCGACCACGAGGCTTCACATGATCACGCCTGCCGGCATCACGTACCTGCTCCCGGTGGACCCAGGCATGTCCGTCGCGACGGCGCACGATCCGTATCGGACCGCCGCCTCCAGCCGTTCGCGCAGCACGACTGCAACACACGCGGCGCCGTGAGCGAGCGCCGGCCTCCGGCCGCGGGCCAGAGGCGCCGTGCAGCGGGAACCGACCGGACGGCGCGGGCAAGCCTGCGAACGGCGCGGCCAGCCGTCCGCGGTGAGGCGGGCTACCGGAGAGCCGGCGTTCCCGCACGCGATCCCGGTCCTCGCGAGGCGCCGCCCGGCCGGAACGCACCGCCGGAGCGCACCGCCCGGAACGACCGCTTGGCCCAAGGCGGGCGGGGTTCCTCGACCGGTCGTCGATCGCCGGCTGTGCGCCGAGCACGCACCGCTGCCACCGCCGGACCGATGACGCAGGCCAGGAACCCAAGGCGCCCCCCTCCGCCACGAAAGCAGAAACCCCCCCGCCACGCCAGCCCTGCGCGTCAGGCGGCGGCCGCACGGCGCACGACCGGAGCGTCCCACCGCCGACGGATTCACGGGCTCGTGTTCGCGGCGTTGCTGCTCGTGTCGTTCCTCGTGGCACGCGTGGTCGACGTGCAGGGCCTCGGGGCGTCGAAATACGCCGCCTACGGCAACTCCGAGCTCTACGTCGGCAACCCGGCCGCCGAGCTCGCAACGCTCGCCCACCTTCTTCGGGTGCCGGAGCCGGGGCTCCGCTCCATGCTCAGCGAGAAGAGCGGCTACGTGACGCTCGCACGCCAGGTAGGCCCGGCCACCGAAGCCGCAGTGCAGGCGCTCGACCTGCCGAACGTCTCCTTCGTGCCCGACCCGGCACGGCTCGATCCCGACAGTGTCCTCTTCTCGCCCCTGCTCGGCATCGTGGGCTTCTCCGGAACGGGCTTGACGGGACTCGAGTACCAGCAGCAGCACCGTCTCGAGGGCGTGGCGGGCTCCGAGCAGGTGGCCATCGGTTCGGCCGGCGAGGCGTTGCCGAACGGTGTGCGCGACATCCAGCCGGCTCACCAAGGCGACGGGCTCGTGCTCACGCTCGACCAGCCGCTGCAGTTCGAGGTGACGAGCGTGCTCACCGCTCAGTTGAAGGCGACCCGCGCCGCCAGCGGAACGGTCGTGGTTCTCGACACGAAGACCGGCGGCATCCTCTCCATGGTCAATCTCGTGCGCTCGAAGAGCGGACGCGTCGCGCCCGCTGGCCAGAACCTCGCCGTGCAGACCGAGTACCAGGCGGGTTCGGTCATGAAGCTGGCGACGATCTCCGCCGCGCTGCAGGACGGCATCGTCACGCCGAGCTCCCGGATCACCGTCCCTGACCAGGTCTACGTGGGTGGCTGGCCGTTCCAGGACGCCGAGTACCACCCGACCGAAGTGCTGTCGTCCGCACAGATCCTCGCCCAGTCCTCGAACGTCGGCACGATCGAGATCGCTGCCAAGCTCGGCCCGAGGCGCCTGTACGACCAGCTGCTGAATCTCGGGTTCGGGCAGCAGACGGCACTTGACTGGCCCGGGGAGACGGGCGGCAGCGTCCCGCCGTTGAAGGACTGGTACACCTCGTACATGGGCACGATCCCGATCGGGACGGGAGAAGCCGTCACGCCGATGCAGGTCCTGGATGCATACAACGCCGTCGCCAACGGCGGCGTGTTCGTCCCGCCCCGCCTCGTGGAAGCGACCGTCGCCGCTGACGGCGAGACGGCCCTCCCGATGGGCGCCCGCCACCGCGTGCTCGATGCTTCGACCGCCGAGGAGCTCCTCCCGATGCTCGAGGACGTGACATCCGTCGGGACGGCCACAGCCGCCCAGGTCCCGGGCTACACCGTGGCAGGAAAGACTGGGACGGCACAGATCCCGAACGACCGGGGCGGTTACACCCCAGGGGCGTGGATGGCGACCTTCGTAGGCTTCGCTCCGGCGCAGGATCCTGCATTGACGGCGATCGTCGTCATCAACCATCCGGACGACTACTACGGTGGCTCGGCCTCGGCGCCGGTGTTCTCTACGATCATGCGATACGCCCTCCGGCACTTCGACGTCCCTCCTCCGGCGGGGGCCGCGCCGTGAGCACGAGCCCGCCGTGAGCGGGGCGGCACGCATCGAAGAGCTCGACCCGGTGCCCTTGCAGGCGCTGATCTTGCGCGTGCGCCCTTTCTCCGTCTCCGGTGAGACGGGAGATGTGCTCCTTCGCGACGTGCAGTTCGATCATCGACGCGTGCAGCAGGCGACGCGCGGCGGTGACCTGTTCTGCTGCGTGCCCGGCGAGCATCGGGACGGGCACCTCTACGCCGACGAGGCGCTACGGGCGGGCGCCGTCGCATTCGTGTGCGAGCGGCCGCTCGGCGGCGCCGCCCGAGAAGCGCCGCAGCTCCTCGTCGGCGACGGGGGAGCCCGGGCTGCGATGGCAGTTGCCGCCTGTGCGATTCATCACGACCCGGCGGCCAAGCTGCGAACCGTCGGCGTGACCGGGACGAACGGCAAGACGACCACGACGTACCTCCTCCGCGGCGCGCTCGAGGCCGAGGGTTGGGCGACGGAGGTCGTCGGTACGCTCGGTGGTGCGCGCACGACCCCGGAAGCACCCGACCTGCAGCGCCAGCTGGCGCTCGCCGTAGCCGCCGGTCGCAGCGCGGTGGCTCTCGAAGTCACGTCTCACGGGCTCGTGCAGCACCGTGTCGACGGATACCGCCACGACGTCGCCGTATTCACGAATCTGAGCCAGGACCACCTCGACTACCACGTCACGATGGAGCGGTATTTCGAAGCCAAGGCGTCGCTGTTCACGCCCGAGCACGCTCGTGCCGGCGTGGTGAACGCGGACGACCCGTACGGTGAGCGGTTGCTGAACGACCCGGCCATCCCGATGACCGCCTACCGCCTCGCTGACGCCGTGTCCCTCGAGATGGACATCGATTCGGCTCGTTTCGTCCTCGAGGGCCACGAGGTGCACCTCCACCTGACCGGTGAACCCAATGTGCGCAACGCACTCGCGGCGGCCGCGGCTGCGCGCGCACTCGGTGCCAGCGCTTCGTCCGTGGCGGCCGGTCTGTCGGCGGCGACTGGGGTCCCGGGTCGTTTCGAGCGAGTCGAGAACGATCTCGGAATCAAAGTGGTCGTGGACTTCGCACACACTCCCGCGGCGCTGTCGGCTGCCCTTGCCGCCATTCGTCGTCTTGCGGGCGACGGTCGTCTCATCGTCGCCTTCGGCGCCGGCGGAGACCGCGACCACGAGAAACGGCCGCTTATGGGCCGTGCCGCCACGACCTCGGCCGATGTCGTCGTGCTGACGTCGGACAATCCGCGCCACGAGGACGCCCTTGCCATCATCGGCGAGGTCGAGCGTGGCGCCGACGGGGGCGCCGAGCTCCTCGTCGAGCCAGACCGCAGACGGGCGATCGCCCTGGCGCTCGGGCTCGCGCAGCCGGGCGATGTCGTCGTGGTGGCGGGAAAGGGTCACGAGACGACACAGCAGATCGGCGACGAGCTGCACCATTTCGACGACAGGGAGGTCGTTCGCGACGAAGCCGCCCGGATGGCTCTGGCCCGATGATCCCCCTGTTCACCGCGGGCGGCGTGGCGATACTCGTCGCCGGCTTCGGCACGCCGCTCCTGCTCCGCTGGCTGATCCGCTGGCGGATCGGCCAGCAGATCCGCGACGACGGCCCGGCTCAGCACGCCGCCAAGCAGGGGACTCCGACCATGGGCGGCATCGCCATGCTCGGTGCCATCCTCGTGGGCTTCGTGCTCGGTCACGTGGGCACGGGCGCAACGTTCACGGCCACGGGTTGGCTCGTCGTGCTCGCCATCATCGCCACGGGTCTCATCGGGGCGGCCGACGACTGGCTGAGTGTGAGCCGTCAACGGAGCCTCGGGTTGAACAAGCGGGCGAAGTTCGGGCTTCAGGTCGCCGTCGCCGTCGGCTTCGCCTTCGGCGCGCTCTATTGGGCGCACGTCAACACGAACCTGTCGTTCACCCGCTACAACCTCCCGGGCTGGCACCTCGACAAGGCGGTCTGGGCGGTTTGGGCAGTCATCATCATCGTGGGCGCATCCAATGCCGTGAACCTCACCGACGGCCTCGACGGCCTGGCAGCGGGTTCCTCGACGTTCGCCTTCTCATGCTTCGCCATCATCGGCTACTGGCAGATCCGCCACGTCTCGATCTATCACCTCACCGTCGCCAACGCCCGCGACCTGGCCATCGTCGCCATGGCGACGGCCGGCGCCTGCGTGGGGTTCCTCTGGTGGAACGCCGCCCCGGCGCGCATCATCATGGGCGACACGGGAGCCCTTGCGCTCGGGACTGGGCTCGCGTGCATCGCGCTGTCGATGAACCTGCAGTTGCTGCTCCCCATCATCGGCGGCCTGTTCGTGATCGTGACGCTGTCGGTCGTCGCGCAGGTGGTGAGCTTCCGGGTCTTCGGCCGGCGCGTGCTGCGAATGGCGCCCCTCCATCACCACTTCGAATTGATGGGCTGGCCTGAGACCACGGTGACCGTCCGTTTCTGGATCTTCTCCGGGCTCTGCACCGGTGTAGCCCTCGGCCTGTTCTATGCCGACTTCATCTCGGTGAGCCGCTGAGATGGGCGTCGTCACGCGCCGACCGGTAGGTGGCGGCACGACGGAGCGGCGCCGGTCCGCCCGGGCGACCGTCGCTCCGGCGCGACGTGGGCGAGAGCTTCGAGCGGTGGCGGGAAGAAGCCGCGCCGCTGCGACCGCAACGGCCCGGCGCATGCCTCGGCCCGTCGCATCGTCGGCCGTACCCAAACCGGCCGGGCCCAAACCGGCCGGGGAAAAACGGGCCGGGGCCAGGGCGGAAGGCGCACGGCGCCTGAAGACGGCACTGACGCCGCACACCACCTTGGAATTCCGGGTGCTGCTGCTGGCAGTCGTCGGTCTCAGCCTGATCGGACTACCGATGGTGCTGTCAGCATCCTCGGTCCTCTCGCTGCTGTCGGGGGCGGCCCCCTATTCGCTCTTCGAGAAACAGTGCACGTTCCTGCTCGTCGGCATCGCCGTCGCCGTCGTGGCGTATCGCTTCGTGCCGATGGAGCGGCTGCGAATCTTCCGCTTCCTCATGCCGTTCGGGGTCATGGGCTTGCTCGTCGTGGTATTCCTCCCGGGAGTCGGTCACTACGCCGGAGGATCCAGCCGGTGGATCGGCGTCGGTTCGATCCAGATCCAGCCGTCGGAGTTGATGAAGATCTCGATCGTCGTGTTCGCGGCCGACTTGCTCGCCCGGCGTGCCCACCGGGCCGATTACTGGGCGGCGGTCGTGCGGCCTTTGCTCACCGTCCTCGTCGCCGCGGCCTGCCTCATCCTGGCGCAGCCGGACCTCGGCACCACGATCGTCATCACCTGCATCACGTTCGTCATGATGTTCTCGGCCGGCGTCCCCGCCCGCGTGCTCGGCGCCGCCGTTGGCGTGCTGGCGCTGCCCGGCGGCTATTACGCACTGCACGCCGCCTACCGCCGTGACCGCTTTCTCTCCTTCCTGAACCCGTTCGCGCATGCAAGTAGCACGGGCTACCAGGTCGTGCAATCGCTCTCCACGCTCGGTATGGGGGGCCTGACCGGGAACGGCGTCGGTGGATCGCCCACCACGTGGGGTTTCCTACCGAACGCCCACACCGACTTCGTCTTCGCCGTCATCGGGGGCAACCTCGGCCTTCTCGGCTCCGTCGCCGTCATCGGGCTGTTCGGTATGTTCGCCTGGGCCGGCTTCCGCATCGCCGCTCGTGAGCCGGATCCGTTCAGCCGCTACGTCGCCGTCGGGATCACGTGCTGGATCGTGTGCCAGGCCGTGATCAACGTCGGCGGAGTCATCGACGCACTGCCCATCACCGGCATACCCTTGCCGTTCATCTCCTACGGAGGATCCGCGCTCGTGGCCGAGATGGCGGGAGCCGGCCTGCTGCTCGGTATCGCCCGCCGCCAGCGGCCCGCGCCAGCATGACCGGTGCCCGGAGTACAGGCGCCCGGAGCACTGGCGCGCCCGGGGCTCGCTCGACCACGAGCTGCTTCGCCATCATCGCCGGGGGCGGCACGGGCGGCCACGTCCAGCCTGCTCTCGCCGTCGCCGAGGCGCTCGTCGCCAGGGGCCACGAACGGGCGAGCGTGCACTTCGTCGGGAGCGAGCGGGGAATGGAGGCGACGCTCGTGCCCGAGGCCGGTTTCGAGGTGACGTTGCTTCCGGGCCGGGGAATCCAGCGCCGCCTGACCGCAGAGAACTTCGGGGCGGTATACGGCATCGGCTCGGCCTGCTGGCAGGCGCTCGGCATCCTTCGCCGTCGCCGTCCGTCCGTCGTGGTGACGGTGGGCGGCTATGCGGGATTCCCGCCGGCCTTCGCCGCCCTCCTCGAGCGCGTGCCGGTTGTCGTGGTCAGCTACGACGCAGTCCCAGGTGCTGCCAACCGTCTCGTCGGCCGTTTCGCGGCGGCGAACGCCGTGGCGTTTCCCGGTAGTGGTCTACCCAACGCGCGCGTCACCGGACCACCGGTCCGCGCGAGCGTGCTCGCCGTCGACCGCAGCCCGGTCGGCCGGAAGATCGCGTGCACCGAGCTCGGGATCGACCCTGACCGCCTCGTCGTGCTCGCCACCGGAGGCTCGCTCGGCGCGAGGACGGTGAACCGCGCCGTCGTCTCCTTCAGTCAGGCCTGGCGCGACCACGCCGATCTGTGCGTGTACCACGTGGCCGGCGACCGCAATCTGGACGAGGTGCGGACCGCCGCGCAAGCCGCCGGCCTCTTCGGGCACGACGCCCGCCTCGACTACCGGTTGGCGGGGTTCGAACGGCGAATGCCCTTGTTGCTGGCGGCCTGCGACCTCGTGGTGGGGCGTGCCGGCGCCTCCACCGTCGCCGAGCTGGCGGCCCTCGGGGTCCCGAGCGTCCTCGTGCCGTTGCCAGGCTCTCCGTCCGACCACCAGACGAAGAACGCCCGCGCACTTGCCGACGCGGGCGCCTCCGTCATGGTCGCCGACAGCGAGTGCAGCGGGGCGCGTCTCGGCGAGGTGATCGAGCCGTTGCTGGCTGAGCCAGCCATGCGGGCCTCCATGTCGGAGGCGGCGTCCCGTCTCGGGCATCGGGATGCAGCCGACCAGATCGCATTGCTGGCCGAATCGGTCGTGCGGCGGGCGGCATGACCGGAGACGGTGGGACGCCGCTCGACCTGAGGATTCCTCAGCACATTCACGTCGTGGGCGTGGGTGGTGCCGGCATGAGCGCCGTGGCGGCCGTGCTGGCTGCCATGGGCCACGACATCACCGGCAGTGACCTGAAAGCGTCCTCGATGTTCCAGCGGCTGCACGGCTTGGGCCTGTCGGTCACGGTCGGACATGACCCGGCGAACGTCGACGGTGCGAGCGCCCTCTGCGTGTCGAGTGCCATCGGCGCCTCCAACGTCGAAGTGACGGAAGCTCGTCGCCGGGGTATCCCCGTCTTCTCGCGGGCCGATGTGCTCGCCGGCATCGCCGAGCTCCGCCGCACGATCGCGGTGGCAGGAACGCACGGCAAGACGACGACGTCGTCGATGCTGTCGCTCATCCTCATCGAGGCCGGCATGAGGCCGAGTTTCATCATCGGCGGCGACCTGAACGACATCGGGACGAACGCAGTGTGGGACAACGGCGAATGGCTGGTCGTCGAAGCCGACGAGAGCGATCGCACGTTCCTCCGCCTGTCGCCTGAGATCGCAGTCGTCACGAGCATCGAGCCCGACCACCTCGAGACCTACGGGTCGTTCGGCGCACTTCGCGAGGCATTCGGGTCGTTCATGGCGAACACGTCCCTGAACGTGATCTCCGCCGATGACGAGACAGCACTGGAGCTGGCGCCGCCCGGAGCCGTCACCTACGGGAGGAGCGCGGCGGCGCGCTATCGCATGAGCTCGCTGCAGAGCGCCCGGAGCAGCATCTCGTTCTCGTTGACCGATACCGTCTCCCGGCCGGATCCAGCCGGCGGCGGCGCCGGCAATGGAGCGACGGACCTCGGCAGCTTCGAAGTCGCCGTTCCCGGCGAGTACAACGCACGAAACGCCACCGCCGCCATCGCCGTGGCGGTCTCCGTCGGAGTCGATCCCGACGACGCCCGCAGGGCGCTGGCGAGGTTTGGCGGGGTGGCGCGGAGGTTCGAGTTTCGGGGCGAGCGCGACGGCGTGACCTTCGTCGACGACTACGCCCATCTGCCCTCCGAGGTGAGGGCGGGCCTCGGCGCGGCGCGCAGCGGCGGTTACGGACGGGTCGTGTGCGTGTTCCAGCCGCATCGCTACTCGCGCATCGCGTCTCTGGCACCGGACTTTTCCTCGGCCTTCGTCGACTGCGACGTGCTGTTCGTCACCGACATCTACCCGGCGGGCGAGGAGGCCCGCCCGGGCGTCACCGGCCAGCTCATCGTGGACGCCGTCCTGGCGGCTCACCCAGGCGCAAACGTCACTTACGCGCCGACCCACGAGGAGCTCCTCGCTCGTCTTCGCGAGACCCTGCGCGTGGGCGACTGCTGCATCACCCTCGAGGCCGGCGATCTCACAGCCCTGCCGGACGAGATGCTGGCGGGCGACCGGTGGTGAGCGCCCTGCTGTCGGCCGAGATCGACCGGTTGGCGGCCGCGCTCGCCGGGCTCGCCCGCCGCGAGGTGCCGATCGGCCCGCTCACGACCTACCGCGTCGGAGGCGCCGCCCGGCTGTTCTGCGAGATCGCCTCCGAAGCCGATCTGGAGCGCCTGTCCGCTGCGCTTGGCGACTCGCCGGTGCCGCTGCTCGTCATCGGCAAGGGCTCCAACCTTCTCGTCGCCGATCGCGGGTGGGACGGGCTCTGTGTCCACCTCGGCGACGCCTTTGCGTCCATCACCATCGACGGGATCGATGTCGTCGCAGGCGGGGCAACCCCCTATCCAGTCCTGGCTCGTCGCACCGGTATCGCCGGGCTGACGGGCATGGAATGGGCCGTGGGCATCCCCGGCTCGGTCGGTGGTGCCGTCAGGATGAACGCCGGCGGGCACGGAGCTGAGACGCAAGACCGCCTCGTCGGCTGCCGGCTCGTCGACCTGTCGGGCGGCACGGACCGCTGGTGCCCGGCTTCCTCCTTGCACCTCGGTTACCGCCATTCGTCCATCCGCCCGTGCGAGCTGGTCCTGGCGGCTCGTTTCCGGCTCGAGCCCGGCGACTCGGAGCACTCGGCCGTGCGAATCGCCGAGATCGTCCGTTGGCGCAGGGAGAACCAACCCGGTGGCCAGAATGCCGGCTCCGTCTTCACGAACCCACCGGGCGACAGTGCCGGGCGGCTCGTCGACGTCGCCGGGATGAAGGACTACCGCATCGGGTCGGCCTCCGTGTCGACCAAGCATGCGAACTTCATCCAAGCCGATCCCTCCGGGTCGGCCGACGACGTGCGTGAGCTCGTCGAGACCGTTCGGCGAGCTGTCGCCGATCGGCTCGGCGTCGAGCTCGAGGTCGAGTTGCAGATGGTCGGCTGGGATCCCTCACCTGGGGAACCCGATACGTCATGCTCTTCACCGTGAGCTGCTGCGCGGGTCGTTTGCCAACGCCGGCGTCGCCCACCTCGCCACGGCGGTGGGCGGCGTGACCGATCCGCGGATTCATGCCCGTCGCGTCGTCGTCGCCCGCCAGCGCGGCCGCCGCCGCCGACATCGCATCGTGGCGGCGCTCGTCGTCGCCGCCGTGGTGGCAGGCTCGATCGCCCTCGTGCACTCGTCGGTCTTCGGCGCCCGCCACGTGCGCGTACTCGGGGCGCCGAACATCCCGACCCCCACGGTGATTTCCGCCGCGGGCCTAAAGGACGACCCACCGCTCGTGGACCTCAACCCGGGCTCGATCGCTTCGCGGGTGGAGCACCTCCCCTGGGTGCTGACGGCAGCGGTCCGCATCGGTTGGCCTTCGACGGTGGCGATCCAGGTCATCGAACGCATCCCAGTCGCTGCCATCGCCGTCGATCCGGCATCCGGCAGCCCATCATCCGGCAACCCATCATCCGGCGCCCCAGCACCCGGCGGCTCGTATGCGATCTGCGATGTGACGGGACGAGTGCTCGAGGTCCTCCCGTCACGGCCTCCGTCCCTGCCGATCGTCGCCCTCGATGCCCCGGGCGCGGGTGTTCCCGGCGCTCCCGGTAGCTCCCTCCCGAGCCGGGACCGCCTCGAGCTCGAGGTGGCGGCCGCCATGCCCGAGTCCATGGTGCCCGAGATCGGGGTGATCGCCGTGAGCTCCGCCGGTGCCGTCGTCAGCCTCCCTGGCGACCGCCAGGCGATTCTGGGCAGAGGTTCGTTGCTCTCGGAGAAGTTCGTGTCGCTCGCGACCGTGCTCGCACACGCGGATCTCGACGGGATCGGCGCCATCGACGTACGCGTGCCGGCGGCGCCCATCTTGCTCGCGAAGGGGTCAAGTCCCATCTTTCCTGGTATCGTCGGCGGCTGAGCCGTAGCTGTGTGGCCAAGCGCCGGAGGGGGGACCGGAGTTGCGTCGTGCAAGTCGTAACACCGCTGGAGTACCGCACAGCAGGCCGTACAGACGGTTCCGGGTGACGGTCGGGTGAGGCAGCCCGCCCGCACGAGCCCGAGCAGTCTGCGATATCCCGCCGGACCACAGGAAAGAACGGAGCGCTCATGAGCAGCCCCGGGCAGAGCTTCATCGCCGTCATCAAGGTCGTCGGGATCGGCGGCGGTGGTGTCAACGCCGTGAACAGGATGATCGACGCAGGCTTGCAGGGAGCCGAGTTCATCGCCGTCAACACTGACGCGCAAGCGCTGTTGATGAGCGAGGCGGACATCAAGCTCGACATCGGTCGGACGCTCACGCGCGGTCTCGGCGCCGGGAGTGATCCTGAGGTCGGCCGACGGGCGGCCGAGGAGCACCTCGAGGAGATCGAGGAGGTGTTGAAGGGTGCCGACATGGTGTTCATCACCGCCGGGAAAGGCGGTGGCACGGGGACCGGGGCGGCACCGATCATCGCCGAAGTGGCAAGGAGCGTCGGGGCGCTCACGATCGGCGTGGTGACGAGGCCGTTCGCCTTCGAAGGACGCCGTCGCTCAAATCAGGCCGAGCAGGGAATCCAGCGCCTGAAGGAGAAGGTCGACACGCTCATCGTGATCCCGAACGAACGCCTGCTCGCCATCTCCGACGAGCGGACCTCCATCGTCGATGCCTTCAAGATGGCCGACGAGGTGCTGCTGCAGGGCGTACAGGGCATCACGGATCTCATCAACGTGCCCGGTCTCATCAACACCGACTTCGCCGACGTGAAGATGGTCATGGCCAACGCCGGTTCGGCGATCATGGGGATCGGGACGGGCTCGGGCGAAGGTCGCGCGGTCAACGCCGCTCGTCATGCCATCACGAGCCCGCTGCTGGAAGCGTCCATCGAAGGAGCCCGCGGCATCCTGCTCAACATCGCCGGCGGCAGCGATCTCACGTTGTTCGAGGTGAACGAAGCCGCAGCCATCATTCACGACGTCGCACATCCGGACGCCAACATCATCTTCGGGAACGTCGTCGACGAGACGCTTGGCGACCAGGTGCGGGTGACCGTGATCGCGGCAGGCTTCGATCACTACGAGGAGCCGGAGGAGACGCGCCGTGCCGGCCGGGGGTCCGGGACGAAGAGCTTCCCGGGACCGCAGGCGTCGACGCGAGGCGGCCAGCCCGCCCACGGTCTCATTCCGCCGTCGCGCTCGGAGGGAGTGCGCTCCGACCCGCCGTTGCGCGGCGAGAGTCGCGGTGACCTCCCCGAGGTGTTCCCTTCGCGGGACGACCTCTCCGAGGAGCGGGACGTCTTCGCGGATGCCGACGACGACATCGACCTCGACGACGATTTCGACGTACCGTCGTTCCTGAAATAGCCCCCGGGGCGATCCTGTCGTCGGAAGCGGTGCTGCCCAGCCTGGAACTTTCGACGGTCCGTGCCCGGCTCGACGTCATCCGTGAGCGGATCGTCTCGGCCGGCGGTGACCCGGACCGTGTCACGGTCGTGGCGGTCACCAAGGGCCACGGAGTCGAAGCGGCTCGGGCGGCGCTTGGCATCGGTCTCACCGAAATCGGGGAGAACTACGCCTCCGAGCTGGCCGACAAGGCAGCAACCGTCGGCTCGCTCGCTGCCGGGGTGGTGCCGCGCTGGCACTTCCTCGGGGTGGTGCAGCGCAACAAGATCGCCCGGCTCGCCCCGATCGTGTCCTGCTGGCAGGCAGTGTCCCGGCCGGAGGAGGCGTCGGCGATCGCTCGGCACCGTGACAAGGCTGAGGTCTTCATCGAGATCGACGTGTCCGACGAGCCCGGCCGGGCAGGCTGCGCACCCGCAGAGGCCGCCTCCGTGCTCGACGCCGCCCTCGCCGCCGGGTGCAAGGTCCGCGGGCTGATGACCGTTGCCCCGTTGGCGGCCGGCGGGGACAGCCAGACGACCGCTGCGCGTGCCTTTGCTACAGTCGCCGGGCTCGCCCAAACACTCGGGCTCGACGAGCTCTCCATGGGAATGTCGCACGACCTCGAACCCGCAGTCGCCGCCGGATCGACGATGGTCCGGATCGGGACGGCGCTGTTCGGAGAGCGGTCCGCCCGGTGATCCCCGCAAGCTCCGCCGTGGGCTGCAACAATAGACAGCCCAGAGGAGGGCTTATATGGCATCGTTCATGCAAAAGGCGCTGCAGTACCTCGGGCTCAAGGACATCGACAACGATGGGTACTACGACGACGACGATCTCGGCGAACCCGGACCCGGCAACACACGCACCACCTACCCTGAACAGAACGCCGATCCACCTCCGGCGGGGACCGTGGCGACCGTTCGCCCCCTTGTCCGGGAGGAGTACCGGGATCCCTCGTCCTTCGGTCGCGGAGTCGTGCGACCGATCGTGACGCAGCGTCAGACGAAGCCCCAGGTGGTGGCTCCGGCCCGTTTCTCGGACGCGCAGGAGATCGGCGATCTCGTCAAGGCCAACCACCCGGTCATCGTCAACCTGCAGTCGAGCGAGCGCGATCTGGCGCGACGCATGATCGACTTCTGCTCCGGCCTCACCTACGCGCTCTCCGGCACGATGGAGAAGGTCGCGGACCAGGTGTTCCTCCTCACGCCTTCGAACGTCGACATCCCCCCGGAGGAACGCCGCCGACTCGCAGAGCCGGGCGTGTTCCGGTCCTGACCCACCGCGCTACGCCCGGTTCGCAGGGCTGCTAGGACAGGCACATGGGTTTGGCCGCGGAAGTCGTGCGATGGATCCTGTCAGCGTTCCTCATCTGCCTGTTCGTGCGCGTGATCCTTTCGTACTTCCCGGTCTCCTTCGGAACTCCCATGGCGGGTGTGCAGCGCGCCGTCGGTGCGGTGACCGACCCGATCCTCGCGCCGGTGAGACGGATCGTGCCGCCCGTGAACCTCGGCGGGGGCGGGGTCCTCGACATGTCACCGGTCATCGTGTTCGTCGTCATCTTCATCCTGCTGAGCTTCATCTGACGCGTGACGTCCGGCTTGCGGGCGCCGGTCGTGCGGCCGGTGGGTTCGCCTCGTCGCCTTCGGGCACCATCCACGCCCGCCGGCGAAGCGACAGATACGATCAGCGGCCATGGAGATCTCCGCCCGTGTGCTCAGGGAAGTCGAGTTCAACAGCAGCCTTCGTGGCTACAACACCGATGAGGTCGACGAGTTCCTGGAGCAGGTGGCCGATGCAGTCGAGCGGCTCCACGCCGAGGCCAAGAGCGCTGCGGAGCGGGCCGAGGCCGCCGACCGGAGCCCCCGCGACCGAGGCGCCATCGAGGACGACGACAGCATCCGGCGCACGCTGGTCCTGGCACAACGCACGGCCGACCTGGCCATCCGAGAGGCGCAGGAAGAAGCTGGGCAGATGCTGGACCGTGCCCGCGCGGAGGCAGAGACCCTCGTCGGTGACGCCCGCGACTCCGCCATGCGGATCTCCTCCGACGCCGAGCGACGGCTGCAGGAGGAGGTCGCCCGGCTCGGGGCGTCCCGCGACGAGCTGAGAAAAGAGGTCGACACGCTCGTCACCCTGCTCGGGACCGAGCGCGAGCGCCTCACCGAGACGCTCGGCGCGGCTCTTCGCTACGTCGAGCGCAGCCTGTCGCCGTCGGCTGAGGTGATGTCGGTTGCGGCGAGCGCCACTCGTACGACCCCTGAAGCGCCGGCCCGCGAAGACGGCGACCAGCCCGCGCCCGAGGCCGATACCGAGGCGGACGAGTCTGAAGGCCGAGCAGGTGGAGGCGACGGCGACGGGGCGGCCACTGGCGCCGCCTCTGACGGCGCTGCGGTCCTCGAGGCTCCCTCCGCCACGAGTGAGGCACCGGTCACGGCGCCCGAGACGACCGAGGACGACGGTGACAGGGCCAAGCCTGCGGTCCTCGACGACCTCGAAGCCGCCATCGCCGAGGATGCAGCCGCGGCGGCGCCGACCTATGCGCGCCAATCGGAGCCCGAGCACTACGACTGGGACTCGGTTATCCGCGGCCGGCCCGAGCCGCTGTTCGGGGACCGGGGGCAGCTCGATCGCCCGAACCTGACCGCCGTGCCCTCGATGGACGAGCCGGCGAAGGACACCGCCTCCACGCGGAGCCGGCGGCGCCGCGGTTCGAACTGGCCGGCTTGAGCGGTCGCACCCGCGTGCCATGCCGGGCGAGCTCAGATTGGCACGGGCTCAGGCCGGTGCGGTCACCTCTAACCCGATCTTGACGGGTGCCTCGGCGCCGCTGGCGCTCGTATCGAGATGGATGGCGTCGGCGAGCACCTGCCCACTCACGTAGTCGAGCCAAGTCGTCACCGCCTCGGCGGTCGCAGGTGACACGCCGAGCCGCAGTGTGATGCGGTCCGAGACGTTGAGCCCCGCATCGCGCCGTGCCTTTTGGATCAGGCGTACGAGGTCGCGCGCCACGCCCTCGGCCTCGAGCTCGTGATCGGTGTCGAGGTCGAGGACGATGAGCCCGTCGCCTCCGGCGAGAACCCGCGAAGCTGCCTCGTCGCGAGGGCGCAACTGAAGGGCGTACTCTGCAGGGCGCAGCCGGACGCCCGCGACTTCGACGTATCCCTCCGGCGTCCTCGACCATTCGCCCCGGCGCGCAGCCCCGATCACGGCTTGAGTGGCTCCTCCGAGTCGGGGGCCGAGCACCGACGGCACGATGGCGAGAACCACGTCGGCGAGATCGTGCACTTCGCTCGAGAAGCGCACGTCCTTCACATTCAGCTCGCTGGCGATGAGATCTGCCAGGCCCGCCAAACTCTCGTCGGACCGGCCGGCAAGCGTGAGTGATCGCAGCGGGAGCCGGGCGCGTAGTCCGGCTGCCTTGCGGATGGAGTGCCCCGCAGACGCGACCTCCCGCACGTAATCCATCGACGAGACGAGGGCAGGGTCTTCGGGGAGGTCGCTTGCCCGCGGCCAGGCGGCCAGGTGGACGCTCCGTTCGCCCGTGAGGCCCCGGTAGACCTCCTCGCTGAGGAAGGGCAGGAACGGCGCTGCGACGCGGCAGGCGACGTCAAGGACGGTGTGAAGGGTGTCGTAGGCGTCCTGCTTGTCCGCGCGGGCTTCGTGACTTCCATCAGGGCTTGCCGCTGAGCGCCAGAACCGGTCCCGGCTGCGACGCACGTACCAGTTCGTGACGGCGTCGAGGAACGACGAGATGGCGCCTGTGGCGCCGGCGAGATCGTTGGCATCCATCGTGGCGGTCACCTGCTCGACGAGCTGCCGCGCTTTCGCCAGCACGTAGCGGTCGAGGACCCCCCGCTGGTCGGTTCGCCACGTTCCCCGTATCCCGTCGGCGTTCGAGTACAGGCTGAGGAAGTACCACGTGTTCCAAATCGGGTTGAGGACGAGGCGCACCGGCTCGGCGAGCGCCTTCGCCTCGATGATCCCGTCCTGCCCGCGGAGTACGGGCGAGGACAGCAGGTACCAGCGCATTGCGTCGGCTCCGACGGTGGCGAAGACCTCCTCCGGGTCTGGGAAGTTGCGGAGTCGCTTGGACAGCTTGCGGCCGTCGTCGCCGAGGAGCACGCCGTGGGCGATGCAGGAACGGAACGGCGGCCTGCCGAACAACGCCGTTGCCAGCACGTGCAGCGTGTAGAACCAGCCTCTCGTCTGGCCGACGTACTCGACGATGAAGTCCGCCGGGAAGTGATCCTCGAAGCGCTGCCGGTTCTCGAAGGGATAGTGCAGCTGGGCAAACGGCATCGAGCCGGACTCGAACCAGCAGTCGAGCACGTCGGGGATGCGGCGCATGGTGGAGCGTCCGGTCGGGTCGTCCGGGTTGGGGCGGGTGAGCTCGTCGATGGCCGGCCGATGGAGGTCGTCCGGCCTCACCCCGAAGTCGCCCTCGAGCTCGTCCAGGCTGCCATAGACGTCGACGCGCGGCCACAGTGGGTCGTCGCTCTTCCACACGGGGATGGGAGCCCCCCAGAAACGGTTCCGGCTGATGCTCCAGTCCCGCGCACCCTCCAGCCACTTGCCGAACGCGCCTTGGCCGATGTGAGCAGGCGTCCAGGCGATCTGACGATTCAGCGCCACCATGTCGTCCTTGAGCGCCGTCACTCGTACGAACCACGAGCTCACAGCCTTGTAGATGAGGGGCGTGTCCGTACGCCAGCAGTGCGGGTAGCTATGGGTGTACTCCTCGGCCCTGAGCAGTGCCCCTTGGCCGGCGAGGCGCTCGATGATGGCGGCATTCGCCTCGAAGACCTGTACACCGCTGTAGTCGGGCACATCCTCGGTGAAGCGGCCGTGCTCGTCCACGGGGCAGATGACGGCGATCCCGGCGGCCTCGCAGGCATGTTGGTCGTCCTCGCCGAAGCCGGGTGCCATCTGCACGATGCCAGTGCCCTCGTCGGTGACGACGAAATCGGCGCCGAGGACGGTGAAGGCGCCGGGGGCGTCTTCGAAGTACGGGAACAGGGGCCGGTACTTCCTGCCGACGAGGGCGGCGCCGTTCACGTGGGCGACTGCGGTGGCACCCTCGAGCTCGTGTGCGTAACCGGCTAGGCAAGCCGTGCCGACGACGAGACGCTCCGTGCCGCCCACTCCGGCACGCTCGAGCACCGTGTAGTCGAGGTCCGGGCCCACTGCCACGGCCAGGTTGGAGGGCAGCGTCCATGGTGTGGTGGTCCATGCCACGAGCCGCAAGGGCCCGGACACGACGTCGTCCGGCGCTCCCGCCCCTGTCGCCGAACCCGGCTCGAGGTCGAACAGCACGGTCACGGCCGGATCGGTGCGGTCGCGGTAGGAGTCGTCCTGGCGGGTCTCGAAGTTGGACAGCGGCGTCTCGCACTCCCAGCAGTACGGCAGGACCCGGTAGCCCTCGTAGGCCAAGCCTTTCTCGTAGAGCTGACGGAAGGCCCAGAGGACGCTCTCCATGTAGCTGAGGTCCATCGTCCGGTAGTCGTTCTCGAAATCGACCCAGCGGGCCTGACGGGTGACGTATCGCTCCCAGGAGTCCGTCGTGCGTTGCACGATGTCGCGACAGGCGGCGTTGAACCGGTCGACCCCGTACGCAGTCACGGCTTTGTGGCCCGAGACGCCCAGCTCACGCTCGGCTTCCATCTCCGCCGGCAGGCCATGGCAGTCCCACCCGAAACGCCGTTCGACCCTCCGACCGCGCATCGTCTGGTAACGGGGCACGGCATCTTTCACGAATCCGGTCAGCAAGTGCCCGTAGTGGGGAAGGCCGTTCGCGAACGGAGGTCCGTCATAGAACACGAACTCGGTGTCAGGCGGATGGAGCTCGACTGATGCCTCGAAGGTGTGGTCGTCACGCCAGAACTCCAGCGTCTCGGCTTCGAGGGCGGCATACCCGGGTTGGGCAGGGACTTCTGGATACGTCGCCGCGAGTGAGCGGCCGGGTCGGCGGGCGGCCGGGTCTGGCATGGCACCAGCGTATTCGCGCCCGTCCCGGCGTCGTCCCGGCCGCAGGTCGCCGCCACCAGGGAATGACGTGGGTCACGTCTTGGTTATCCTCGCGCACCGCTCTGCGATAGTTACGGAGGTCGTTGGCTCGCCCTGACCGCCGGAGTATCGTCAGGCACCCTTCCTCGGGAGAGGAGACCCGAACACCTATGGCGACTACCACGAGCTCGACGACACCGGCGAACCCGTCGGCCAAGAAGGCAGCCGGCCCGGCTCGCAAGACGGCTGCCAAGCAGGCCGAGGCACCAAACGGTCCGGCAACAGTCCCCACCGGCAAAGCCAGTGCCGGCGGGAGCAAAGGCACGCCGGAGAAGCTGCCGACGGCGACGCGGGTGACGACTGGGTCGAAAGCCACCGCCAAAGCCGGCGCGGACGCCGGAAAGCAGCCGGCCAAGGCGAGCGCCAAAGCAAGCGCCAAGGTTCCCGCCCCCAGCACTGCCAAGGCGGCGGCCTCCAAGACCGCAGGCACGAAGACTGTCGGAGGGACCAAGCCGGCTGCCACGAAGCCGGCTGCCACGAAGCCGACCGCCACGAAGCCGGCTGCCACAAAGCCAGCTGCCACGAAGCCGGCGGTCACGAAGCCGGTTGCTACGAAGCCACCCGCCACAAAGCCAGCTGCCACGAAGCCGGCGGTCACGAAGCCGGCGGTCACGAGGGCGGCCAAGGCAACGGGCGCCGCCACAAAGGACCCTCACGCGTCGTCGACCGGCACGGAAGCGCCCGCGAAGGACGCGCCCCCGAAGGAGACATCCGCCGCTCCCACCACCGAGAGCCAAGAGGCGAAGACGTCCACGGCGGCCGGTTCGGCTCACGCCCCGGCGAGATCCGGCTCCGGTCTGCTCTCGTCCCGAAGGCGCGACCTGCCACAACGACGCACGGAGGGTTACACCGAGGAACGATTCATCAATCATCAGCGCCAGGCGCTGCAAACCGAGCGTGCGACGTATCTCGAGCAGGCCAAGAGCCTTCGGGCGGAGGCAGAGTCCCTCGTCGAGGAGATGGAGCCCGGCGACATCCAGTTCGACGACGAATCAGGCGAGGGTGGCACGGTCACGGTCGATCGTGAGCGCGATCTCGCTCTGTCGGCGCAGGCGCTCGTCGCCGTCGACGAGATCGATCACGCGCTCGCGAAGATGGCGACGAACACGTACGGCATCTGCGAGAGCTGTGGACGCCTGATCCCGAAAGCCAGGCTCGAAGCGCTCCCGTACGCCCGCCTTGACATCGACTGCAAGAGCGGAGGGCTGTCGCGACGTTGACGGGCGAGCCGTCGCCTCGCGGCAGGCGCGTTCGCAGGGTCGCGGCAGTCGTCGCGATCGCAGCCCTCGTCGTCGCATTCGACCAGGTCACGAAGTCCCTCGCGGTCAGCCGCCTCCGGACCCACGACGTGCACGTGATCGGGCCGTTCTCGTTCCGGCTCGCCTACAACACCGGCGTCGCCTTCTCGCTCGGCACCGGGCTCACCGGTCCCATCGTGATCATGGCGGTCGTACTCGTCGTCGCCATTGCCTGGTTGGCCCGCGGGGTTCCCACCATGATGGCAGCCGTCGCCTTCGGGCTCGTCCTCGGCGGCGCCGTCGGGAACTTGTCGGACCGAGTGTTCAGGGGTGGCGGCGGCGGTGTCGTGGACTTCATCTACACGCGGTTCTGGCCGACGTTCAACGTTGCGGACTCGTGCATCGTCGTCGGGTGTTTCCTGCTCGCGATCGCTTTCGCCCGCGCCGGGCACCCCGCCCGACCCCCCGAAGGCGCCTCGGCGTCGTCGCTCGACATGGCGCCACCGCCGAGCCCCGGAGAGCCCGGGTGACGACGGAGTCGTTCGTCGTGCCGGCTGCCCTTGCAGGTGAGCGCCTCGACCGGGCCTTGGCCCTGCTCACCGGTCGGCCCAGGGCCGACATCGGCCGGGCCATCGCAGCTGGTGGTGTGACGATCGCCGGCGAGCCGGCGCAACAACGCAGCCGTCATCTGAAGGCCGGCGAGCACATCTCGGTAGTGATCGAACAGCTTGCCGACGTGATCGTCGAGGCCGTGGCGGCGGGGCACGGAGAGGTTGCCTTCGAGGTCGTCTACGACGATGCAGATGTGATCGTGGTCGACAAGCCGGTCGGTCTCGTCACCCACCCGGGCGCCGGCGTACACGCCAGCACGCTCGTCGGCGGTCTGCTCGACCGCTATCCGGAGCTCGCACAACTCCCGTTGCAAGGTTGCGGCTCTCCGGAACGGCCCGGCATCGTGCACCGTCTCGACAAGGAGACCTCCGGCCTGCTCGTCGTCGCTCGCTCGCCACGCGCCTTCCGTTCTCTCACCGAACAGCTCGCCGCACGCACGGCAAAGCGCACCTACCTGGCGCTTGCGCTCGGGACTCTGGGAGCTGCGCACGGCGTCATCGACGCCCCCATCGGGCGTTCTGGACGGGATCCCACCAGGATGGCCGTCGCCAACGCCGGCAGAGCGGCGCGGACGTCGTACACCGTGCTTCGGCGCTTAACCGAGCCACTCGAGGCGACGGAGCTGGAGCTACACCTCGAGACGGGCCGCACGCACCAGATCCGGGTGCATCTTGCCGCCATTGGACATCCGGTGCTCGGCGATGGCCGCTACGGCGGAGCGCGGCGATCGTCGGGCGTGACCCGGTTGATGCTGCACGCGCTGAGGCTGGGTTTCTTGGCACCGGGCAACGGGGAGCCGCTGGAGTTCGAGGTGCCGCCGCCCGACGAGTACGTCGTCTCGATAGGGCGCTTCACCTGAGAGGGTTCTCAGGCGGCGTCGTTGACGCCTTCGACCTCCGGCTGCTCAGCGAGGAAGGCGAGTGCGGACGCCTCGATCCGCCGAACGCGGCGCACGCCGATCCCGAGGGAACGGGCGGTCGACTCGAGAGAGGCGGGAGGGGTGCCGTCTAGGCCGAAACGCAATCGCACGACCGACTGCTCGAGCTCCGGCAGGCGATCGATGGCGGCGTCGAGGCGACTCAGGCTGATGGAGTGGACGAGGTCCTCTTCGAAGGGCACGTCATCCGCCGCAACCACGTCGCCGAGCGTGGCAGTCGCCTCACTCGTGAGCGGCTGGTCGAGGCTGGCTACGACGCGAGGGAGTCTCGCCTGGTCAGGGTCGCCTTCCAGCTCTGCTGCGAGCGCGTCCTCCGGAAGGCGGATCGCCCGTCCCTTGGACTGCACAGCCCGCTGGAGCGCCTGACGGATCCACCACGTGGCATACGTCGAGAAACGGAAACCCTTGCGCCAGTCGAACTTCTCGACCGCGCGCATCAAGCCGAACGTCCCTTCCTGCACGAGGTCGACCAGGTCGACACCGCGGCCCTGGTACCGGCGCGCCCAGTGCACGACGAGGCGGAGGTTCGACCCGATCATCTGCTGACGGGCCTCCTCGTCGCCGAGCTCGATCCTCTTTGCGAGCTCAACCTGGGCGTCAGCGCTGAGCAGGGGGTATTTACCCAGGTCGTCGAGGAACAGGCGCATCAGATCGGGCGCGTTGGAGCCGCTTCCGCCCACACCTCTCTCAGGCGACGTCGTCTCTCCTGCGGAGTACTCGGTAGTGGAATTCGCGGGAATTTTCGGCTCTCCTCTCATCGTTTCCACTCGTTACTCAGTACACAACACCCCAAGGCGCCGGCTCATTCCGACCTCGCCCGCGGGTAACCTACGCGCCCTGATGTCCGCTGAGTCCGTCCAGCTCGACCCATTCTCGCAGACGGGTGTGTCACGGCACTCGCAGTCCGGTGCGAAACACGTCCCGGGCAGGGTTTTCCTCGTCCGGCACGCCGCCACGGAGTGGAGCGCGGTCGGTCGTCACACGGGTCTTACGGATCTGCCGCTGCTCCCGGACGCCGAGGAAGCAGCTCGGGCACTGGGCCGCCGACTCGAGCACCTGCGGCCGCTGCTGGTGCTCTCGAGTCCCCTGCTCCGCGCCGTCGAGACGTGCCGGCTGGCGGGTTTCGGCGACGAGGTCGAGACGTCCCACCTGCTGCTCGAGATGGACTACGGCGACTACGAGGGCCTGACGACCGCCCAGGTCCGCGAGGCGCGCCCCGGTTGGGACCTGTTCAGGGACGGCTGTCCCGGCGGCGAGACGATCGAGGATGTCGGCAAGCGAGTCGACTTGCTCCTGGAGCGACTCGTCAGCGATCGGGGGCTCGCCGACGGCGACGTCGCCCTCTTTGCCCACGGGCACGTTCTCCGGGTCCTCACGGCCCGTTGGCTCGGCCTCGAGGCAGCCGAGGCGCGACGGTTCGCGCTCGCGGCCGCCAGGATTGGAGTCCTCGACTGGGAGCACGAGTGGACCGTGGTCGGGGGCTGGAACCACTAGCGGCCACTCGGTCGGTCGATTCGGGCCGCTCGATTGGGTCAGTCGAGCGGCCCGACGGTCGCGAACCCTCCCCGAGCCCTCGTCACCATGTCCGCCAAGGTGAAGGAATCCAGGTGGTGACGCATGTGCTCGCCCACCTCGGACCAGACGGTCAAGAGCACACACTGCCCCTCGTGGTCGCAGGCGCCGTTCTCGTGGGGCTGGCCGAAGTCGCCCGCCATGATGGGTCCGTCCACGGCGCTGACGATCTGACCGAGGGTGATCTGCGCCGGTGGGCGGGCAAGCACATAGCCGCCGCCGACCCCACGCTTCGATCGAACGAGGCCGGCGCCCTTGAGGGCGAGGAGGATCTGCTCGAGGTACGGCTGCGGCAACCCGGTGCGCTCGGCGATGTCGCGAACCGAGGTCGGTGGGGCTTCACCCGCCCTCAAGGCGAGCGAGAGCAGCGCACGGCTGGCGTAGTCGCCCCTCGTCGAGACCTTCACGTCCCCATGCTACGGCGCGCCCCGGCGTCGCCCCCGGCCGACCCGCTGCGGGCGGCTCCTCACCACGAGATCGGGATGGTCACGGCGAAATGCGGATGAATCACGACGAAACGGGAATCGTCACAACGAAGTGGGAATGGGCCGAGGCTCCGGTATCTCGTCCACACTGAACAAGTCAGAATTGGGCAAGTCAGAATTGGGTAAGTCAGCACCGGGCAAGCCAGCACTGGGCAAGGAGGCGTTCGGGTGTAGAGGAGTCTGCGCGGGCAGGCGGAGCGGCTCGCTCGATGCCGGAGCGCCGGCAAGCACCGCTGTCTGCGGGACCACCGCGCCCGAGAGATTGAGTGCGACTGACTCGTCCGGGTCGCCGACGATGAGCTTGGAGGACGACAAGGCCATGATCCCGACCACCACCAAGGACAGTCCGAAGGCGGCGCCAAGGATCGGGAGCACTCCGGAGCGGATGTGCTCATGGAGCAGGGTCGCCCCGAGGATGACGCTCGCGATCGGGTTGGCGGCTGCGAGGGCGGGCAGCGACCAGCGGATCGGGCCACTCTGGAACGCGCTCTGGACGAGGAACACGCCGCACAACAGGCTCCCGCAGAACGCGTACAGCTCCCAGTTGCTCAACGTGTGTGTGATGACGGCACCGAGGCCGTGATGCAAGCTGCCGTCGATCCCTCGAGCCATCCCTTTTGCGAACGCCGCAGAAAGGCCGTTGATGAGTCCGCCTGCGCAGGCCAGCAAGCCGGCCTTCCATGTCGGTTTGCGGGAGGCGAGCGAGCAGCTCACGAGCACCAGCACGGCGAACCCGAGCGAGCCGAGGGCGATCGCCCAGCCTTCTCCCGAGCCGGTCCCGCTGCCTTTGCGGGGATCTGTCGCCACGAGCAGCACCACGAGGCCGAAACACACCGTCACGGCGGCGAGCAGCTCCCGGGCGCCGGGTCGCCGGCTGTGCACCCAGATGGCATTGATGGGCAAGGCGAACAGCAGCCCGCACACGAGGATCGGCTGCACCGACACGAGCGAGCCGTGCACGAGCGCGACGAGCTGCAGGGAGGTCCCGACGACGCTGGCACCGATTCCTGCCAGCCACAACGGGCGCCTGACGAGGCGCAACAGCAGGCTGAACCGCAGGTGATGCTCCGCAGGTTGGGCGATGGCGGCGTGCTGCTGCAACACGACGGCAACGGCAAAAGCCATGGCCGCGGCGAGACTGACCAGGATCACCAGCACCTGTTCAGGTTATGCGACGCCGGGCATGCGCCGCTTTCGCCTGCGCTGCCGCCAGAATGAGGTACATGCGATTCCGACTCGTGGTTCCAGCGGCCGTCGTGCTCGCGGCGTCGTTGGCGGCCTGCGGGAACGCCAAGACGACCGTGAACAACGGCGGCAACTCGAACGGCGTCACGGCTCATTCGATCGTCGTGGGCGGCATCGCCTCGGTGACCGGCCCGCTCCCGCAGGCGTTCGCGCCAGTGTTCGACGGAGTCAGCGCGTACTTCGACATGGTGAACGCCTCGGGGGGCATCAACGGCCGGACGATCAAGTTCGCCTACCAGCTCGACGACGAGTCGGACCCCGCCATCGACGTGCAGCAGGCACGGGCCCTCGTGCAGTCGGACCACGTGTTCGCCGTCGTCGGTGTGGCCACGCCGAGCTTCAACGGGGCGTCGTATCTGGCGGCCAACAGCGTGCCGACCTTCGGCTACAACGTCAACCCGCAATGGTCGGACGGCCAGAGCCTCTTCGGTTACGACGGCTCGTACATCGATTTCGAGCACCCCGGCCCCGAGTCCGCCTATCTGGCCGAGCAGCTGGGATCGAAGCGGGTCGGCATCATCGCCTACAACCTCTCCCAGTCGGCGGACGGCTGCATCGGCGTCGCCAACACGATGATGAAGTTCCACATCCCGGTCGCCTTCGAGGATCTCTCGATCTCGCCGCCCGCGATCGACCTGAGCGCCGACGTCAACCGGATGCGCGCCCACGGTGTCGACTTCGTCGCCAGCTGCCTCGACCTCAACGGGAACCTCGTGCTCTCACGCGCCCTGCAGGCGGCCGGAATGGGATCGGTCGCCCAGTACTGGCTCGACGGCTACGACGAGGCTGCCATCCGGACGAGCGCGGCCCTGATGGACGGCGTCTATCTCCTGATCGGTCATGTGCCGTTCGAATCGGGCGAGTCCCAGCCGCAGCGCTACCCGGCCATGGCGCTCTACCTGAAGGAGATCCGGAAGTACTTCCCTGGTGACGAGCCGAGCGAGCCGTCGCTCGCGGGCTGGGTGAGCGCCGAGATGTTCTCCGACGCCCTCAGAGCGATCGGGAGCGATGTCACGAGGGCGCGGCTCGTGGCAGCGGTGAACTCGCTCACCGCGTATACCGGAGGGCTGATGGCCCCGATCGACTGGAAAGCCGAGCATCGCGAGGTCGGGCCGGTGGACTGCAACGTGTACGTGCGGGCCAACAGCACAGAGTTCGTGCCGGTCTTCGGCTCGTCGCGCACCGTGTTCACGTGTTTTCAGTACCCGCAGCCCTCTTCGAACAAGGTGGTCGTCGTGCCACCTCCCGCCTTCACGCCCGGAGGCTGACCCGCCGAAGTGAGCCAACTACTCTCGTATGCCATTCCCGGCCTGCCGTACGGGTGCGTCTTCGCCTTGCTCGGAATGGGCCTCGTGCTCACCTACCAGACCTCCGGTGTGTTCAACCTCGCATTCGGTGCGCAGGCGTACGCCTCTGCCGTCGTCTTCTTCGTGTCCGTCCAGAACGGATGGCCCGTGTGGGCGGCTTTCCTCCTCGCCGTCGTCTTCGGTGCGCCCGTGCTCGGGGCCGTCCTGCAGTTCGGCCTCTACCGGCACGTCCGCACGAAACCCCCCCTCGTCAAACTCGTCGCCGCCCTCGGCATGCTCATCGCCATCCCTGCCGTCCTTCAGGTGGCGTTCGGTGCCGACCAGCTCATCAACCCGCCGGCACTGTGGCTGGCGCCGTCGGCCATCTATTTCCATGTGGCAGGAGACGCCATCGACGGCACGGAGCTGTCGACGGTCATCGTCACTGCAGCCGTCGCCCTGCTGCTCTCGCTCATGTTCCACTTCACACAGATCGGCCTGCGCATGCGGGCGATGGCCGAAAGCCCGCGCATGGTCTCCCTCGCCGGCGTCAACGCCGAGGTCACCGGTTTTGCGAGCTGGATGCTCTCGAGCTTCCTCGCCGGCCTCGCCGGCGTGTTGCTCGCTCCGGCTTTCGGGGGGCTGCAGTCGACGAACTTCACCGCATTGCTCGTCGCCGCCGTTGCGGCCGCTGCTGCCGGCAGCCTGCGAAGCCTGCCGTGGACGTTCTTCGGTGGAATCCTCCTCGGTGTGGCCGAGGAGCTGCTGAGCGGGTACCTCCCGTCGGGTCAGATCCTCTCGTCCGGCCTACGACCTGCATTCCCCTTCGTCGTGTTGTTGGGCCTTCTCGTGTTCCTGCCGGGTCTGCGCCGTCGCTGGGCGAGGACCGATGACCCCCTCGCCGCCTGCGACCCGCCGCCCGCCCCGCTCACCTCCACGGTCGGAGGTGCTCTGTTCCGGCGGGCATCCCGCGGGACTATCGCCCTACTCCTGGCGGCGTTCGTCGTGTCCGCGCTGACCTGGGTGTCGGGCAGTTGGGTGTTCACGATCACCCAGATCCTCGTCTTCGCGATCGTGTTCCTCTCGATCGTGCTCCTCACCGGCATGAGCGGGCAGATCTCGCTGTGCCAGGCGAGCTTCGCCGGTGTCGGCGCCTTCACCGCCGGCCAGATGGCAGATCACTTCGGCATCTCGATCCTGCTCGGGATCGTCATCGCAGCAGTCGTGAGCGCCGCCGTCGGAGTGATCGTGGCGCTACCGGCCCTGCGGCTCGGCGGGCTGGCGCTCGCCCTCGCCACGCTGGCCTTCGGCCTTCTGGCGGACAACATCGGCTTCCAATACTCGTGGTCGGGGAACGGCCAGAGCGGGATCTCGGTGCCCCGTCCTCAGCTCGGCTCGATCAACTTCACGAACGACCGGGCGTTCTTCGTCCTCGTACTCGTGGTGCTCGCCATCTGCGTCGTCGTCGTGGCGGCGATCGCCCGTGGCACCACCGGGCGGCAGCTCGCCGCCCTGCGCGGGAGTGAGCTCGCAGCGGCTTCCATCGGCGTCAATCCGGCACGGCTCAAGATCATCGTGTTCGCGCTCTCGGCGGGCATCGCCGGCGTCGGCGGTGCCTTGTACGCCTCCCTCGACCAGAGCGTGTCGTCGAGCGACTTCAACACGCTCGTCTCGCTCGTTCTCGTCGTCGTCATCGCCACCGTCGGCGTCTCGAGCATCGAGGGGGCCATCGAGGCCGGCGTCGCCTACGTGCTCGTGAACACCGTGCTCACGAGCGACCTCCCCGCTCAGTACTCGAGCTTGCTCGAGCTCGTGTTCGGGGCTGGCGTGATCGTCTATGTGCTCCATCCCGAGGGGGTCGTCGAGGTCTCCAAGCGCTTCGTGCTCGACCACGTCCTGCGGCGGCCGACCGAGCCCGAGGCCGCCGTATGAGTGCCCTGCTGGATGTCGTCGGCCTGGGCAAGCGCTTCGGGGGCATCAAGGCACTCGACGACGTCTCGCTCGAGGTGAGCGCTGGCGAGGCGGTCGGCCTGATCGGGCCGAACGGCGCCGGCAAGACGACGCTGTTCGACTGCGTCACGGGTGTGCGCCGCGCCGACACCGGGGAGATCCGCTTCGCCGGCGCGCAGATCGACAACTTGCCGATCTGGCGACGGGCCCGCCTCGGGATCGGCCGCACCTTCCAACGCATCGAGTTGTTCGGAGGGATGACGGCACGTGACCACCTGCTCGTGGCCGAACGCGAGCGCGCCGGGGACGGGAGGGTCTGGAAGGACCTGTTATGGCGTGGAGGCCCTCGCCACGACGAGCTCGACCGCGTGGAGAAGATGATCGCCGAGCTCGGCCTCGAGCCGTTCGCCGACGCTGCCATCGAGTCCCTCAGCCTCGGTCAGGGCCGGCTCGTCGAACTGGGTCGGGCGCTCATGATCGAGCCACGGCTCCTCCTGCTCGACGAGCCGTCGTCCGGGTTGGACTCTCGCGAGAGCGGCGACCTCGCCGCGGTGATCAACGAGCTGCGTCATCGGCGGGAGATGGCGGTGCTCCTCGTGGAGCACGATCTCGACCTCGTCCACGCCGTCGCCGAGCGCGCCTATGTGATCGACTTCGGGCGCCTGATCGCCTCCGGCCCGCTCGACGACGTCCTTGCCGATTCCGGCGTGCGTCGCGCCTACCTGGGGCAGGAAAAGTGAACGTGACCGGAGCGGCGCCGCCTGCGCTCGAGCTGCGGCACGTGCATGCCGCCTACGGTCGTTTCCGGGCCCTGTTCGACGTCTCGTTCTGCGTCGCCAAGGGCTCAGTCGCCGCCATGCTCGGCCCGAACGGGGCCGGCAAGTCGACCATCGCCCGTGTGGTCGCCGGCCTCGTCCCCACGACGGCCGGTGCGGTGCTGCTCGGCGGTGAGGACGTCACCGGCATGCCCGTCGATCGCATTGTGCGCCACGGCCTCGCCTTCGCACCGGAAGGTAGGCCGGTGTTCGCAACCCTGGACGTGGAGGACAACCTCCGGCTGACGTTCTGCCGCCAGCTGCCGCGTCGGGAGGTGGCGGGCGCCCTCGAGCGGTCCTACGCGCGCTTCCCTCACCTGAAGACCCGCAGGCGCCAGCTGGCCGGCACGCTGTCAGGCGGGGAGCAGCGGCTCCTTGCCCTCGCTCGGGTCCTTGCCGTGCCGCCCAGCCTGCTCGTCGTCGACGAGCTGTCTCTCGGCTTGGCGCCGAGAGCCGTGGACGACGTATTCGCCGCTCTTCGCGAGATCAACGAGGCGGGAACGAGCCTCCTCGTCGTCGAGCAGCAGGTCACCCGGGCGCTCGAGCTTGCCAGCCAGGTGATCGTGCTTCGCAAAGGTCGCGTGACCCACGATGTCGCCGCCAACGAGATGCCCGAGGATGTCGCGAACGAGCTGCTGCCGGTGTCCCCTTGAGGTTCGCTCCGGACCGCCGTCAGCCGCAGGTCTTTGCGACGCGCAACGAGATGACGTGGCCGTCTCGCACGCCGTACAGCGGGCCTTCCCCGTAGCAATCCTGGTGGGAGATCTGCACGACGCGGGTGGCGCCCGTGGAGATCGCGCCGATGGCGATCCCGGTTGTCGAGATGGCGACCGTGGCGATGACCTTGCTGCCCCCGATCGCCTGCATCTCGCTGTTGCCGTTGCCCACCCAGCAGCCGCCGCTCACGACCGACACATGGCCCTGTGTGTCGACGATCCCCGCCAAACCGGTCGGCCCGATGCCCGGCTTGGGACAGGTGAGGACGTGGATCGTGGCCACCACGTGTGTCCCGGCGGCCAGATCAGCAGTGTTCAGCTCCTCAACCTTGACCGTTGCGCCTCCGCGAAGCAGTACGAGCGTGTGCCCGTCAGGAAGAAACCCCGCCAGTGCCTTGCCGTCGAATCCTGTGACCACCCACTTCTTCGTCGACGTGCTCCACAGCTCCAGGTGTGAGTTCAGCACGGCGGCGCGCCCGCCGGAGCTCGAGACGGCCACTGTGTCGGTCTCGTAGCCGTACGTGCTGGACGGCAGCTGTACGACGGCGTGGGGCTTGCCGCCGGCGCCGGGTGCGGACACGATCGACGGACCGCCCTTGAGCGAATCGGCGAGCAAATACACCACCGAACCCGTCACGGGAGCACTCACCCACTCGTAGCTCGTCGTGCTGGCGGGGACGAAGAGCGTACGGATCAGGTGCCCGTTCACACCGGAGTAGAGGCCGATTCCGGGGATCGGGCCGACGCCGCCGTGCACCGGCGGCTCGTCTGCTGCGTAGTCGCCCGACACGGATAGCGACACCGACGCCGAGGTGGCTCTTGGGCGCCCGAGCGCTCTGGAAGCGGCGGCTGTGTTGGGAGCCACCGCCAGAGTGAACACGGCTGCGACGGCGGCGAGCGAGGCGGCGATGCGAGGGATTGGTGTCACGCCAGTAGGTTACGCCAGCGCGGTGCCATAACACAGCCCTAATAATTCGATCATGGTGAGCTCACTTCCGACCGGTCAAATGGGCAGTGACCTACCAACTGCACCCGGAGCGGTTCCGGGGAAGGAGCAAGCCATGAGCATCAAAGAAGCACTCAAGAGGAAGCTCTTGCCGATGACGGCGGGCGCTGCCGTTGTCGCACTTGCCGCCGGGGGCGTCGCCTATGCCTCGACGCCGTCGGCCGCCCCGGTGCCGGCAGCGGCTGCCACGGCGGCGAGCACGGCGTCGGCCCATCTCGGCCGGCTCGGCCTTCGGGCGGACGTTGTGCGCCTCATCCGACACACCATCCATGCCCAGCTGATCGTCGACACGAAGAAAGGTTTCGAGACGATCGACATCGACAAGGGCAAGCTCACGACTGACTCGTCGACGACCATCACGATCAAGCGAGCGGACAAGGCCAGCGTGAGCGCCACGATCACGTCGTCCACCAAGTTCATCGGTTTGAAGGAGTCCCAGCTCGGCACCGGCGACGGCGTCGTGCTCGTGCAGCACGGCGGCTACGCCCTCTATGTGGCGGCGAGGGCGCCGAACACGTCCTCGAACAGCACGAGCTCCACCAAGCTCAGCTGAAGACGGGATGCGGCGGCGCTTGCTGTGCGCTTGGGTGGGAAGCGGTAACACCCAGCCCCGCAACCAGCCCCGGCGATACCAGCCTTGCCGGCGGAGGACGAGTTCCTCCACCGGCAGGGCTGCCGGCGCGAGGCTGGTGAGGTGAGCCCCGATCTCGGCACGGTCGTCGTCATCGAGGACGATGCCAACATCGCGGAGTTGGTGGATCTCTACCTGCGACGGGACGGCTTTCGTGTGCTGATCGCCGGCGACGGCGCTGCAGGGCTCGCTCTCGTGCGCCGCGAGCGACCGCGTATGGTGATCCTCGACGTGGGCCTTCCGGGAGAGCGCGACGGCTTCGAAGTCTGCCGCACTCTTCGCGCAGAAGGAGATTGGCCCGTCATGTTCCTCACGGCTCGGGACGACGAGATCGACCGTGTCCTCGGGCTCGAGCTCGGGGCGGACGACTACCTCACGAAGCCCTTCTCGCCCCGCGAGCTCGTCGCCCGCGTCCGGGCGGTCCTTCGGCGCACCGAGCGGCCTCCGCTGAGCGACGCAGTCGTCGCCGTCGGCGACATCTCGATCGACCCGTCCCGGCGGGAGGTGCGCGTCGGCGGCACCCTGGTGGCCCTGACCACCCGCGAGTTCGATCTCTTGCACTGGATGAGCGAGCACCAGGGGTTCGTGTTGAGCCGCCAGCAGCTGCTGGACGGCGCCTGGGGCTCGGGTTGGTACGGGGACGCGCGCACGGTCGACGTGCACATCGCCCAGCTACGGCGCAAGCTCGGAGACTCCCTGCCGCTCTCGACGGTGAGAGGTGTCGGTTACCGCCTTGCATGAGGCCGACGGAGCCAATCCGGCCGGCCTTAAAGCCGCCGATGGAGCAGTGCGATGAGGAGCCGGCTGACGCTCGTGCTCGTCCTGCTCATGGCGGCAACCTTGCTCGTCGCCGGCGTGGGCACGCTGCTCGTGACTCGCCGCGCGGCCCGCAACGATGCCACCCGCCAGCTGTTGGTCGAGGCGACGACGTTCGCGGGGGCGTCGAACCGGCTGCAGACACCCCGCCTCTTGAGAGTGGTGGACGAAGTGTTGCGACCGGAGAAGGGCCGCATCATCACCATCACGGCATCCGGCGACATCCCGACCCAGCTGCCCGCCGGCCTGACCGCCGCCGAGCTCGATCCGGCCAAGCTGCTTGCCGGCAGGGATGTCACCGGCATGGCGGACGGATCGGTCTTCGCCGCCGTGCCGGCGCAGCTCAGCGTCCGCATGGCCGCCCTCCTGCCCGCCGGCGCGCGCGTCGCCGTGTTGCTGACCCGGCAGGTGGGTGGTCTCGGCCCGAGTTGGCTGTACATCCTCCTCGTCTCCGGCATCACCCTCGTGATCGCCGCCGGCGTGGCGGCATGGTTGGCGCGCCGGATCACGCGCCCGCTCGTCGATGCGAGTGCCGTGACACGCCGCATCGCCGGTGGGGAGCTGACGGCCCGGGTGCCCGTCAGAGAAAGCCAATACCCCGAGTTGGCCTCGCTCGGCGAGTCCATCAACTCCATGGCCGAACGCCTGCAGGGAGGCCGCGATCGAGAGCGGCAGCTGCTCTTGTCCGTGTCCCATGACCTGCGCACGCCGCTCACCTCGATCCGCGGCTACGCCGAGGCGATCGAAGACGGAGTCGCGCCGGACGTCGCCGGGGCCGCCGCCGTCATCGTGAGCGAGTCCATTCGGCTCGAACGCCTCGTGGCCGACCTGCTCGACCTTGCCCGCCTCGGAGCCGACCGCCTCTCGCTGCACGTCGGGCCGACTGACGTCGGCGAGATCGTGGGGAGGACGGTGGACGGGTTTCGGCCGCGAGCGATCGCCGCTGCCATCGCCCTCGACGCAGTGCTGCCGCCGCCGGGGCTGCTCGTGGCGGCCGACCCGGACCGGCTCGGTCAGGTGCTGGCCAACTTGGTCGAGAACGGCCTGTCGTTCGCCACCGGCGTGGTACGGGTGAGCGTGGTCGATCCCAAGGAGAGGCAGGCGGCGGGAGGCTCGGTCTACGTGCTCGTCGAGGACGACGGCCCCGGGATCGCACCTGCGGATCTGGAGCGGGTCTTCGACCGCTTCTACCAGGCAGACCGCGGTGTGGCTGCTCGGCGCGGCCTCGGGCTCGGCCTCGCCATCGTCGCCGAGCTGGTCCGGGCGATGGGCGGCCACGTGCGAGCGGAATCGCCGATCCGTGCGGTCGGTGGCACGCGGATGGTGGTGGAACTGCGCCCATGGGCGGGCGGGGTCCAGTAGCGGAGCCGGCCAAGGCGTCGGTTCGGTATCGGGTTCGAGCGACGCTAACAGGAGATGCTGACGAAGTTCAGCAGCGTGCAGATCGTGTTCTTCGAGACGAGCCACTGATTGCTCAGGTACACCGCACCACCAGAGGAACCCGTGAGCACCGGCTTGTGGTTCGGCCCGAGGACGTCGTAGACCACGGCAGCACACGGGCTCGGCAGGAACGCTTTGGAGCAGGCGGCGCCTTGCTCGAGCTTGATCGACGAGACGCTGGCGCCGGCGGCCTCTGCTGCGAGGGGCGACTTGATGGCCTTTGTGAAGGCCCCCCGCAGGCTGCTGCCGTCCTGTACGACGGCCAGCTTCGGCGGGATCGCCGGGTTGGCGAGGTCGAACAGTGTCGTGTAGGCGTGCTTGATGTCCGTCTCGGAGACACTCGTCGCCGGGAGCGTTCCCGAGGTGGCCGTGGTCGTAGTGCTGCTCGCTGTCGTCGTGGTGGCGACTGAGCTACTCCCGCAAGCTGCCAAGCCGAACGCGCCGAACAGGACCATCACGGTGATGCGCCAGAACTGCCGACCGCCGATCCGGAGTGGTCTTCCTCTTGCGGGCACGTTCGGTCGTCGGTCGGATGTCATCGACCGTCATACTAGGGAGGACCTGCCACGGGTCGACCCGGCGGCAATCGAGGGTGCTAGCCCGTAGATTGCGGCTTCGTGAGCATCTCGACAAAACGCGGCGACAGCGGCACGACAGGTCTTCTCTACGGTGGGCGGGTTCGCAAGGACTCGGCGCGCATCGAATGCAACGGAGCAGTCGACGAGGCACAGGCGGCACTCGGCTACGCCCGCGCGCTCGTCTTGTCGACTGGTGCCAGCGGGCCTGGCAACCTCACCGGGGATGCCCTCGACGGCATGCTCGTGTCGATCGAGCGCGACCTGTGGGTTCTCATGGCCGAAGTCGCCACGTCCGACCGCAACCGCGTGAAACTTGTCGCCGGCGCCTCACTCGTCACTCCGGAGATGGTCGAAATCCTCACGAGTCGTGTGACGGCCCTCGAGGCACTCCAGGTCGTGCCGAAGGAGTTCGTCGTGCCGGGGGAGAACCTCGCCGGGGCGGCCTTGGACGTCGCTCGGACGGTCGTGCGACGAGCCGAGCGTCTGGCGGTGTCCGCAGAATTGCCGAAGGCCTCGGCCGTCGTCCCCTATTTGAACCGCCTCTCGGACTTGTGTTGGCTGCTGGCGCGAGCCGTCGAGCGGGAGCACCTCACGGCCAAGAAGGGACCGCCGAAGCGCACCCGGCATTCACCGCGCCTTGTGGCGAACGACAGCACGCGTACGAGCGGGCCATGATGGCCACATGAACGTTCACGTGTCGATCGCGACCGCTGTGCCCGATGCCCCCGCCGGTCATTTCGTCTTCGAGGGCCTCGAGCCTGTCTCGGGCGGCCTGGAGCTGGATCGGCAGCAGTGCGAGTGGCGGTCGTTCTCTGGAAAGCCGGGCGAGTCGCTCGTCGAGCGTGAAGGTGACGGAGTGCGGGTGCTCGTGGGGATCGGCGAGCGCCCGGCGCTCTCGTCGAGAGCGCTGCGCCGCGGCGCCGCCACGTTCGCGCGGGCTTCGTCGTCCTGCCCGTCGGCGAGTCTTGACTTGAGCGCGCTGCCCTCGGCCGGCTTGAGCACGGTGGCGGCGGTGCAGGCGGCTGTGGAGGGGATCGGGGGAGCGACGTACCGTTTCTCTCGCTACCGGAGTGCGGAAAGTCCAGCCGCCCTCGAGTCGGTAACGCTCCTCGTGGCCGAGAGCGACGTGGAGATCGCCAACGAGGCGTTGCGTCGGGGCGTGGCAATTGCCGACGCGGTGGCGCTTTCCCGTGATCTCGTCAACACGCCGGCGGCCGACATGACACCGTCGAGGCTCGCCGAGATCGCCGGCGAGGTGGCCGCCTCCGGCGGTCTCGAGATCCGCGTCCTCGACGAGAGCGAGATCCGGGCCGAGCGCCTGGGCGGTCTGTTGGGCGTGGCGCGCGGCTCGGCCGAGGCGCCTCGGCTCATCAGGCTCACCTACGAGCCAACGGGGCCCAGTGCCGGGACGGCTCCCACGGTGGCCATCGTCGGAAAGGGCATCACGTTCGACTCCGGCGGGCTGTCGCTCAAGTCCGGGGACGGGATGATGACGATGAAGGACGACATGAGCGGCGCCGCCGCGGTCATCGCCACACTCGGGGCCTGCCGAGCCGCCGGCGTGGGCGTGCGCGTGATCGGCATCGCACCGTGCACTGAGAACATGCCGAGTGGCACGGCCACCAAACCCGGCGACGTCCTCACGATCCGCAACGGCAAGACGATCGAAGTCCTGAACACCGACGCCGAGGGGCGCCTCGTGCTGGCGGACGGCCTCTCCCTTGCGGCCGAGGCAGAGCCGGATGCCATCATCGACATCGCGACCCTCACCGGCGCTTGTGTCGTTGCTCTCGGAGGCGAGGTGGCCGGCGTCATGGGCAACGACTCGCGGCTCATGGCGGCGGTGGAGCAGGCGGCCGACCGCGCGGGGGAACCCGTATGGCACCTGCCGCTCCCGCAGTCCTACAAGAAGCTCCACGAGTCCACGGTCGCCGACATGAAGAACATCGGGCGCCCAGGCGGTCCAGGTGCGCTGCTGGCCGGCCTCATCCTGGAAGAGTTCGTCGGGGACAGGCCGTGGGCCCACATCGACATCGCCGGCCCGTCGTTCACGGACGAGGATTCCTACGACCAGCGCAAGGGTGGCACCGGTTTTGGCATTCGCACGATGATCGAGCTGTTGTCCAGATACGAGGCGATCGGCTCGCCGGCTGATCACGCCGCGGATGGGAGTGTCCGATGACCGGTGTCCCGCCATCGGCACCCCGAACACCGCCGCGCCCGGCGGCACGCACCGCCGCTGCCACGACGAGAACGCGCCGTGTCGGCGCGAATGCGGCCAAAGCCGCCGAGCCGGCTGCTGTTGTCGCAAAGCCTGCAGCATCTGCAGGCGGAGCGCCGGCCGCAGCCGCACCCGCACCCGCACCCGTGCATCCGGCGACGCTCGCCATCGACATCGGCGGGACCGGTCTCAAGGCATCGGTCTTGGACGCGCAGGGCCGTCTGCTTGCCGACCGCGTACGCGTGGTGACGACGTACCCGGTGACGCCGGAGCAGATGGTCGACGAGCTCGTCAAGCTCGTGAAGCCGCTCCCGACGGCTGACCGCGCGTCGGTGGGTTTCCCTGGCGTCGTCCGGAGGGGGCACATCCTCACCGCCCCGCACTTCGTGACGAAGTCGGGCCCGGGCTCAAAGGTGGTGAAGGAGCTGCTGGGCAAATGGACGGGTTACGACCTGGCCGAGTCGCTCGGGGCGAGGCTCGGGGTCCCCGTGCGCGTCGCCAACGACGCAGATCTGCAGGGCTGGGCGGTCGTTGCCGGTCGCGGAATCGAGATGGTCGTGACGCTCGGCACCGGCGTCGGCACTGCCGTCTTCGCCGACGGCAAGCTCGCCCCGCACCTCGAGCTCGCCCACCATCCCTTCCGCAAGGGCGAGACCTATAACGAGCAGTTGGGCGAGGCGGCCTTCAAGCGCGTCGGCGTGGCGAAGTGGCGCAAGCGCGTGCTCGAGGCGATCGGGAACTTCCAACGCCTCGTGAACTACGACAGCCTGTATCTGGGCGGCGGCAACGCCCGCCACATGCAGGGGCACCTGGACCCGTCGATCACGATCGTGGACAACGTCGCCGGCATCGTCGGGGGAATCAAGCTCTGGGTGCACGGCGGCCACTGAGGCGTCGTTGCGTGGAGCGGCGCGCTGCCGCGCAAGTTGGCTGGCCGGATGGTGCAGATACGCCGGCGGCCACGAGGAGCCCGCCAAGTTGCGCCGGCGGGTGCGGCGATCGCCCTGATCGCCCGTCGGCGGGTCCGGCGATCGTCCTCAGGTGCCGAGCCAGCTCGGCGATGCGTCCAGAAGGAAACGGGTCACCGCGAGCGCCCGGTCGAACGTGTCACACAGCAGTTCCTCGCCGGCGAGCACGCGCGCCAGCGACACCTGACGGCGGGCGACGATCGTGAGGCGGCGCACGGCGGCTTCGGTGACCGAGCCGAAGGAGTCCGTTGCCGAAATCTCGAGCGGCAGCTCGAGACCGCCGACGCCGGACAGGTCGAGGGTGAGCCGGAGCAGATCTGGCGCGTTCGGTAGGGGAGGAACCCCCCAGTTGAACGTGAGCGGGAAGAACCACTTGTCCGGCGGGTCGGCGTCCTCGGGGAGGGCGACGACCGCATCCTCGAAGTCGAGCAGCACACGCGGCTCCACCTCGAGTGCGAGATGCAGGTCGATCGGCCCGCCGCAACCTTCCTCGGGGTGGAGATCCACCTCCCAGAACTGCCGGAGCGAGTACGTCTCCACGAAGTGCCGCTCGTCGTGCACGTGGAAACCGTGATCCACTGCATGATCTTTGAGCTCGGCCACGTAGCCGGCCACGTCAATGACCGCCATGTCGTCGCAAGTGTATGCGCCGTTTGCGAACTACCGTGCCCGGTCGTGGACACAGCCTTGATGATGGGTGTGCTCGGCGAGGCCGCTCGGCAGGTCGCGAGCGCCCTTGACGGCCTCCCCGACTGGGGTCTGGCGGGCACACGCCCTGGTCAGTACCGGTCTGACCTGGCTGCCGACCGGGTCGCCGTCGGGGTGTTGACCGGTGCGGGCTACTCAGTGATGAGTGAGGAGTCGGGATTGACCGAAGTCCCTTCCTCGCCCTTTCTTGCCGTTCTCGATCCCGTAGACGGTTCGACGAACGCCTCGAGGGGGCTTCCCTGGTACGCCACGAGCATTTGCGTTCTCGACGAGGCCGGTCCGCTGGCGGCGCTCGTGCTCAACCAGGCGACCGGGAGACGGTACGAGGCGACTCGTGGTGGCGGGGCGTATCGGGACGGCGCCCCCATCCGACCGTCGCAGTGCCGGGAGTTGCGTCGGGCCATCATCGGCATGTCGGGTTTCCCGGGGAAGTACCTCGGCTGGAAGCAGTACCGAGCGCTCGGGGCGGTGGCCCTCGATCTGTGCGCCGTGGCCGACGGCTCGCTCGACGGATATCTCGACTGCGGGTGGAACGCCCACGGTGGATGGGACTACCTCGGGGGCATGCTCGTGTGTCAGGAGGCAGGTGCCGGCGTGGCCGAGGCGCTCGGTCGCGATCTCGTGGTGCGTGGCCACGAGGATCGACGTGCGCCCATTGCGGCCGGGACGCCGGAGCTCCTCGATGCGCTCGTGGCCGCGCGCCGCAGCATCGAGCACCACTGACGGGACCGACAGAGAGGTAGGTCGGGGGTCCGCGGGACACTACCCTCGGCACAGATGGATGACGACGCTCTGACCGAGGACTCGGCCACATCTCCCAAGCCGGTCCCGCTCCAGTTGCTTCTCGATGTCCAGGCGCACGACCTGGCTCTCGACCGCATCGCCTATCGGCTGAGGGAGCTCCACGAGCGCGGCCGGCTGGCAGCAGTCGAGGCCGAGCGGGCGGAGTTGAGGCACCGGCTCGAGGCCACGGAAGCCGGCCGGGCGCAGTTGGCCCACCAACAAGACGAGCTCGAGCAGCACGTGCAGGCGCTCGTGTCCCGCATCGGCACCATCGAAGCCCGCTTGCGGTCCGGGGCGGCTGGGTCCTATCGCGACCAGGACGCGATGGCGAACGAGACACGCTCGCTCGACCACCAACGTCGCGACTACGAGGATCGGGAGATCGAGATCATGGAACAGCTCGAGCCGATCGAGGCCGAGCTGGCGTCTATCGCGGCCCAGCTCGACCGCCTCGACACGGACACGTCAGCGGCATCGGAAGCCCTCGCAAGGGCTGAGGCGGAACTCGCCGCCGAGCGTGAGGCGGTGTTGGCGGAGCGGGCGCCGCTCGCGGCGGCGCTGCCATCGGACCTGGCGGCATCGTATGAGCGCTTGCGCTCGAAGCTCGGCGGGATCGGAGCCGCCAAGCTCGTCGACGGTGCCTGTAGCGGATGCCACCTGCGGCTGCCGGCGCTGGAGCGCGACCAGGTCCGGCACGCGCCGCCCGGCACCGTGTTCTCCTGTGACCAGTGCGGCCGGATCCTGGTTCCGTGAGGACGTCCGTCGTCTCGTGCTGATTCTCGTCCGGCACGGGCAGAGCGAGGCGAACGCCGCCGGCGTGCTGCTCGGCCGGACGGATTCGGAGTTGACCGACCTCGGCCGCCTGCAGGCCAGCCGGATCGGACATGCATTGGCCCGGTCCGTGCGGCACGTCTCGGGCGGTGGCGACGATGGCCCCGGCGTCCGGGTACCGATCCGCATTCTCACGAGCCCGCTGGTGAGGGCGCGACTGACCGCAAAGATCATCAGCGAGGTGCTCGGTCCAGGCGTTCCCCAGCCGGAGGTGGAGGAGCGTTTGATCGAGCTCGACTACGGCGAGCTCGACGGGAAGCGACCGGCGGACCTTGCGCCGGGGGTCTGGTCTGGCTGGCGTTCCGATCCGACGTGGCGTCCTTCCGGGGGCGAATCGTTCGTCGATCTCCATGCGCGTGTCGATCCGCTCTGGGCGTCGCTAGCGGAGGAGGCGGCGGCGGGCGACGTGATCGCCGTCAGCCATGTGTCGCCGATCAAGGCGGCAGTCGCCTGGACACTCGGCGCTGGCCCTGAGCTCGCCTGGAAGTTGTCGCTCGGCGTCGCCGCCATCACCCGCATCTCCTTCGGTGGTAGGGCGCCGGCACTCGTGAGCTTCGGCGAGACGGACCACCTGAGCGGGATCTGAGTCGGTGGCGCGTCGCCGTCCGCTTGCGCCGGCTCGGGCTGTCCCGTGAGACAATGACCTGTGGCGAGTCGGCCGGGTGACCGCGGCTTGGCGCTGGCGTGCTTCTCGCCGGCGCCCGGCTGAGGAAGGTCGGGGCTCCACAGGGCAGGGTGCTGGCTAACGGCCAGTCGGGGCGACCCGAAGGACAGTGCCACAGAGAACAGACCGCCGATGGCACGGTTCGCCGTGCACAGGTAAGGGTGAAACGGTGCGGTAAGAGCGCACCAGCGCCCGGGGTGACCCGGACGGCTTGGTAAACCCCACCCGGAGCAAGGCCAAACGTGGGACGGGCTGCCCGCCCGATGTCCCCAGGTGGGCCGCATAGATGGATGGTCACCCCGCCGGCGCCCTCATGGGCGGTGGCGGACAGAACCCCGCCTATAGGCCGACTCGCCACACACACCGGCCTGTAGGTGCGCTAAAATATGCTCTGGCCTGCGACTTTGTCCTCTCCGCTGGTAGCCGTTGGTGACCGAAAAACACCGCAGAACCTGGCGCAGTTCGCGTCCAACGCCCGCGACGCGTGAGCCGTCCGCCTCTCCGGGCGGAGCACGTGCTGGCTGCGCTCAACTGTCATGGCGTCGAGTACCTGATCATCGGCGCCTTCGCCGCCATCGCCCAGGGAGCGCCGATCGACGCGACCTATGACGTGGACGTCACACCGAGGCGAAGCCCTGAGAATCTTCGGCGGCTCTCCGATGCCCTCCGGGACTTGGGCGCACGGATCCGTGTCTGTTGCGATATCGCCATATCCAGTGCGATGAGCAATATGTGGTGATATCGCCACATTGCCTACTACACTCCATAATGTTGCGATAGCACAACAGGAGGACTTGGGCAGATGTGGTTCCGAATCAGCAACGACAAGAGCCTCTCGGACACTCTTGCGGCAATTCGGCGGGAAAGCGGCGTCTCGCAGGCAGAGCTTGCGGAGCGGATCCAATCGGACCGAACCACCGTGGTCCGTCTCGAGAGCGGACGCCTCGAGGCGTTCACTCGTCTCACCTCCGCCTTCGCCATGCTCGGGTATGACCTGATCGCGGTTCCCCGTGGTGCGACCGTGACCGTGGAGGAGCGCTGATGGCGGATCGCACTCTCAACGTCTGGCTCGGCGGTCAACAGGTCGCGGTGCTTCATCAGGGCCGTGCCGATCTCACCCTCGAATACCTCGGCAACGAGGTCGCCCGATCGGGTACTGGCTCTGTCGTACTCTCAGCTTCGCTCCTCGTCCGACGGCGCCCGTATGTTGGCAATTCAGTCGTGTACTGGCTTGAGGGTCTGCTTCCGGAGGGTGAGGCGCGGACCACGCTCGAAGCCATGCACAATGTCCGGCGAGGCGACACGTTCGGTCTCCTCGCGGCAATCGGGCGCGAATGCGCCGGCGCGATCTCCTTCCATCCAGAAGGAGCAGCGCCGAGCGGGCCCGGCACACCTCGGCCGATTACCCAAGACGAGCTCGCTCAGGCGATCGTCGATCTCCCGGCTCACCCTCTCGGTGCAAGTGAGGAGACGGGGATTTCACTCGGTGGCCTCCAGAGCAAGCTCCTCGTCTGTCGCGTAGACGACGGTTGGGGACTACCAACGGACGGCGCTCCGAGCACGCACATCATGAAGCCAGAGCCTGCGGAGCATCCCGGGCTCGCCGCAGGCGAGGAGTACTCCATGCGACTCGGCCGAGCTGCAGGAATCGACACGGCAGGCGCTGACCTCTTGATGATTGCTGGGCGCCGCGTGCTCGTCGTCGAACGCTTCGACCGTGAATACGTGGACGGGGCCATCCAGCGTCTCCACCAAGAGGACGCATGCCAGGCGCTCGGGCTCGACTCACGCGATCGTAAGAAGTACCAAGAGGCCACTGGCGGCCCTTCTTACGGACAAATGGCTGCGCTGCTCAGGGCGCACGCCATCGACGTTTCGAGCGAGCTCAAGAAGTTGGCCAAGGCGATGATCCTCACGGTTGCCGTCGGCAACACCGATGCCCACGGAAAGAACCACGGCTTCCTCATCAAGAACGGAAGCCTCTCCTTCTCACCGGTCTACGACATGGCTCCCACCGTGCAGTTCGTCACGAGGCGCACGCTCGCCCTGTTTGTCGGAGGCGAAAACCGCTTGTGGCGAGTCACGAAGATGCACCTCGAGCTCGAGGCTCGATCGTGGGGCTTGAGCGGTCGCGAGGCCGTAGACGCCGTCGAAGAAACGACGTCGAAGATCGTTTATGCGCTCGACGACATGAGTGAGGGCGAGGCGGCCCGAGAGGTAATTGGTTCGATCCGAGAGTGCGCGTTGCGCCTCGCGGCGAGTAACTCCCTCTCGACGAGCTGAGGAGCAACTCCCCGCGCTCCGCCGGTTCCTCCGCGACCACGGCAGCGGATGATCCTGGAGGCCCGCGTGCTCGCTCCTGGCCCATCCGGGAACGTGTCGCGGAGCGGCTCGGAGCGGCTGGCTGACCCTCTTCGCACCTGGCGAATCACCGGCGAGCTGAGGACCAGCTGAGGACTGGGCCGATTTTTTGACCGCGAAAGTGCTGGTCACAGCCATGTTTGGCCTGTTCCCCGCCCATAGGCCGACTCGCCACATTCACCCGCTTGAGCAGGATACTTGCAGCTACGAAGGCGGGCTTGTCCGCGGAATGTCCGCACGGGTGCTGTGCGAGTCGGACGCCCGATGAACGGCAGCACATGGCGCCGCAGGTGAGTTCGACTTGGGCGGCCGTGCTCGCACGGTGGGCCTTTACGGCTCGCCATCCTAGCGGTGCGTCGCCGAACCCTTCAGCCGCTGATGACCGTCAGCTCACCTTCGTTGCCGTTGTCCTCGTCTGCCCAGTAGACGTAGATCCTGTCCGTCGACGGATCAACTCTGGCCGTGGCCGGCCCCTCGCCTACCACGATCCTCGCGATGATCTTGTGCGTGGCGGCGTTGACAGCCGTCACCGTGTCGCTTCCGAAGTCCGGCACGTACACCGTGTCGGTCGAAGCATCGACATCGAGCTGGGCTGGTTGGCCTCCCACTGACTCGGTGCGAATGACCGTGTTGTGCTTGCCGTTGATCACCGACATCGTGTCGGCGCCATTGTTGCTGACGTAGACGTCATCGCTCGATTGATCGACGGCGATGCCGTCGACGAAGCCACCGTTGTCGACCCCGACCTTGATTTTGGCGACCTGCCTGTTTCGCTTCCCGCTCACGACCGACACGAATCCAGCCGCCGTGAGGTGGTCTACATAGACGGTGTCAGTCGCCGAGTCCACGGCGAGGTCGTCAGGCTCGGCTCCCACCTTGACGGTCGCGGTCACCTTGTTCCTCTTGCCGCTGATGACCGAGACAGTCCCCGAATATTCGTTCGCAACGTAGATGGTGTCAGTGGTCGTGTCTACCCCGATGCCGTGAGGGCCACTGCCGACCCTGACGGTGGCAACGACCTTGTTTGTCTTGCCGTTGATGACGGTCACCGACCCTCGAATGGAGTTGTTGCTGGCGTAGACGAGGTCTGTCTTTGGATCCACTGCGAGTCCCCAAATGGTCGAAGGAGTCTCGATCGTGCGGGTGAACTTGTTCGTCTTGGCGTCGAAGACGCACACGTCGAGAGTCCCTGAGACATAGACCGTGTCGGACGTGCTGTCCACCGCAACGCCGCCTCCGCTGCTGCACTCAGAGGTGGCGACGGTCGCGATCACCGTCGGTCGCCCTGCAGGAGAGGCCGATGCATTCCCGCCACCGATCAACGCCACCAGCACGATCAGGCCGGTGGCCCCTGCCACCGTCCTCCTCGACCATCGAGGCCGTCTCGCCTGCACCGATCGTCTGGCCTGAGTCGAGTTCTCTGTCATGATCCCATCCCTCTTCCGTAGCTCGAGCCAAAGCGGCCACCTGTGACGCGCGCCTCGCAGCGGGGTCGGCAAAGAGTAGATCCCTCGACGGCCCCCCGTTCTTTGGTCCATGATTGCGCGCGCAACCAACGTAGGACGGTGCATCCCAACTTCGTCAAGGCATTGATGGACGCTGACCTAGCGATCCCCGACTTCGTGCCAGCTCGGCCGGCGTGGATGGAGCGAGTGCTCGCGAATGTTCGCCCGCCTGGAACGGCTCGATCCGGGCACCTTCGCTCGAAGTCGTGAATGTCGCTGGGGACTCAGCTGTCGGGCGTGACCGCATCCAATCGGCGCCGAACCTCCGACGTGTCCACGCCGAGAGCGCCCAGCAGCACCGCCGCAGCATCTGGTGGTTGGAGAGTGAGGATCTGGGCCAGTACCTGCTGGGCCGTGACGTAGAGCCTCCGACGGTTGGACTTCGACGCTTCCTCGAGCACTTTCTTTGCCGCGGGCGTGATGCGGAGGCGATCTTTTTGCGCGACGTCCCTGAGCCTCGGCTTCCTCGGCACGGCGCGCATCGGCAGTGGGGGAGCGTCGGCGCCGGGCCCCAGGCCCAGGGCACCCAGGGCTTCGTGATCGAGCGACGCAAGCGCCTGGCGAGCTTGCTGCAGGTTCACGCCCAACACGACTTCGACCGAGGGATCCTCGAACAAGGCGAGCAGGAGGTGATCGGTGCCATATCGGCGATCACCTCGGCGACGAGCCTCCTCAGCGGCCTGCATACAGATGGCCCAGGCGTGAAGCGTCTCTGGCGCAACGGATTCGGTGGTCATGATGACTCCTTGCTGTACTTGGCATGTGCGGATTGGCGCGTGACGCCCAAAGCGTCTCCGATCTGCTGCCACGACCAGCCTTTTTCCCGGGCCGAGGCGACGTGGTGCGCTTCGACCCTCTCAGCCAGGCGATGTAGCGCCAACGAGGCGCGAAGGCCAATTGCCGGGTCATCCGACGAGAGATTCAGGTTGAGGTCTTCGACATCCATGACTGTCAGTATAGACTGACATTGGCGATTTGTCAACCTAAACTGACAGAACAGATCGCCGCACCGGAGTGCCCCAGATGGCAACGGGGTGTCTCTGCCGGCACCGTGCGACTGTGCGACTATGCGAGCTGTTCGCTCGCGAGCTTGGCCCCCACCCGGAAGGCCTCCTCGTTGAGCGGGATCATGGCGCACTTGTCGTGCAGTGCAGCCCGGATGGCGGTGAGGAAGCTCTCGACAGGAAGGACTTTCGTCGCTCCCTGCAGGGCGCCGAGAGCCACGACGTTCTTGACGACGACGGCGCCGAGGTCTTTGGCAACCGTGGCAAAGGGTACGGCCACCGTCCGCACGCCGGCCGGGAGGCCGTCGGGCGGCCCGCTGATGACGGAACTGTCGTAGATGACGATCCCGCCCGCCAGCACGGTCGGGCCGAACTTCGCCAGGCTGGGAGCGTTGAACGCTACGAGCACGTGCGGGTGAGGAGCCGACGGCGAGAGCACCTCGTGCGCTGCCACGTGGACGTCGGCGTACGAAGTGCCGCCGCGAGACTCCGGTCCATAGCTCGGGATGTGCGTCGCGTCGTAGCCTTCGTTGATCGCCGCCCGAGTGAGGATCATCGCCGCCGTCTGAGCGCCGTCGCCGCCGGACCCGGCAAACTTCAAGCTGATGTCCTCCGGGTCGATGTGGGTCGGGAACCTCTCGGCAAACCGAGGCGGCCGCTCGAGGGTGGCGTTCACGACGCCCAGTGCTGCTTCGGCCTCGAAGGTCGCCGTCGGGATGACGGGGTATGTCGGTTCGTCCGTGGTGTCCTTCTTCACGCCGAGCGGGAAGATCGGCACCATGTTGTCCTTCACCCAGTTCTCCGCCTCCTCGGGGTCGAGACCGAGGTAGAGCGGGCACTCGGAGAGGACCTCGATGAAGGCGAAGCCGGTACCGGCGACCTGCAGCTCGAGAGCCTTCTTGATGGCGCGCTTGGCGTGAGTCCGCCGCCGATTGTCGTAGAGGGCGACACGTTCGACGTACACGGGCCCGTCCAATCCGCCGATCAACTCCGCCATCTTCAACGGCTGACCGGCCGAGAGTGTGCGGCCCGCCGGGGTGGTGCTCGTCTGCTGGCCGATGAGCGTCGTCGGAGCCATCTGACCGCCGGTCATTCCGTAGATGGCGTTGTTGATGAAGATGACGGTGATCGGGATGCCGAGCTGGGCGGTGCTGACAATCTCGGCGAGACCGATGGAGGCGAGATCGCCGTCACCCTGATAGGAGATCACGATCGAGTCTGGGTTCGCCGTCTTCTGGCCGATCGCAACTGCCGGAGCGCGGCCGTGGGCGGCCTGGGTGTTGCCGACGTCGAAGTAGTAGTACGAGAAGACCGAGCAACCGACGGGCGACACGAGGACCGTGCGGTCCTGCACGCCGAGCTCGTCGATGGCCTCAGCGAGGTATTTCTGAGCAAGGCCATGCCCGCAGCCCGGGCAGTAGGTCGTCGAGTGGGCGTTGAGCCCCTCGGCGTGGGCATGGCGCTCGAACTGGCGGTAGAAGACCGAAGTCGGCATCACCGCACCTCCTGCAGGCTCAGGACGTGCTCGACGATCTCGTCCTGCGACGGGAGGATTCCACCCATGCGGCGCACGTGGCTCATGGGCGGCGGCGCGTGGACGCCGGCGTGGCTGAGGGCAAGGCGAAGCTCGTCTTCCAGCTGGCCGCTGCTCGCCTCAACGATGACGAGGTGCCCCACTCGGTCGAGCAGGGTGAGGAGGGCATCGATCGGGAAGGGCCACAGCGTGATGGGGCGGAAGAGGCCCACCTTCACGCCCTTTTCCCGCAGATCTTTGATGGCGCCTTTCGCCAGCTGCGCCGGCGTGTTGCACGCCACGAGAACGACGTCTGCGTCCTCGCACCGGTAGATGTCGGCCCGCTGTTCCTGGCGCGTCATCTCCTCGTACTTCTCGTTGAGGTGGACGTTGTGCCGCTCGAGGTCGACTTCTGAGAGGTTGATCGAGCAGATCAGGTTGCCGCGGTGCGAGCGGTCGCCGAACACGGCCCACTCGGGGACCCCCGGCACGACCATCTCGCCTGGGAGCCGCACCTTCCCGGTCATCTGGCCGAGGTATCCGTCGCCCACGATGACGACGGGGTTGCGGTACTTGAAGGCGAGCTCGAAGGAGAGCATCGCCAGGTCCAGCATCTCCTGTGGCGTCGAGGGGGCCAGCACGATGGCGTGGGTGTTGCCGTGGCCGAGTCCTCGGCAGACGAGTTTGATGTCCGCCTGCTCGGGACCGATGTTGCCGAGACCAGGGCCGCCACGCATGATGTTCACGAAGACGGCGGGAACCTCCGAGCCGATCATGTACGAGATGCCCTCGAGCATCAGGCTGAAGCCCGGCGAGCTCGTGAAGGTCATGCAGCGCTTCCCGGCGCCGCCGGCTCCGTACATCATGTTGACGGTCGCAACTTCGCTGACGGCCTGCACGAAGACGCCATCGAGCTGGGGCAGAACCTTCGCCATCAGCTCAGCCCCCTCCGTCGACGGGGTGATCGGATACCCGAAGACGTGACGGCAGCCGGCGAGGAGGGAGCCAACGGCCACGGCGTAGGTTCCTTTCACGACGAGGGGCTCGCGCATCGGCAACGGAAGCGTGCTGTCTGGCCAAGGTTCCGGCACGGGGGCATCGAACGGCCGCGGCCCGAAGAGTACGGCGGGATCCACCATCTCGAAACCCACCTCGTCACCTTGCGGCCGGAGGCCATAGGGCTCAGGACAGGCGTCGTAGCAAAGACCGCACCCGTTGCACTGGGTCAGGTCGAGAACGATCGGCACCAATCCCGTCTCCGGATTGATCTCCGTGCCGAGTGTGAAGCAGTTCTTGATGCATGAGCTGATGCAGCGCCCGCACCCCTTGCAGTACTCCGGTATGACGAAGGGCCTGGGTCGTTCGGCCACTGTGGTCATGGCGTCATCTCCTCGGGAAGCTCACGCCGTGAGGCACCGGTGCTGCCGGCGCCCTCGACTCCTGGCAAGAAGCTGCTCCCCCGATGGCCAACACCGGACGAGACACTCTCACCGAGTCCATCTTCAGCCGGCAGGCGTGACCCGGCTAGGGCCTTTCGGCCGGAAGCAGCCTCCTATCGGGTAGGAATTCGCAGCTAATGGAGCACCACGAGAGCTTCGAGTGACCTTCGACCCTACAAGTGAGCTCCCGGCTGCGGGAGACTGCAGACGTGGCAGATCCGCGCGGGCAATCGGCAGCCGGCGCGCCAGACGCCCTGGACGCTTTCCTGCACCCTCACGCCATCGCCGTAGTGGGAGCGAGCAGCGATCCGAACACGATCGCCGGTCTCCTCTTCGCCAACCTCGTCGACAGCCGCTTCGGCGGGACCGTGCTGCCGGTGAACCGGAGGCATCCGGAGGTGCAGGGCGTTGCCGCCTACCCGGATCTGGCCTCCTGCCCGGTCGTCCCCGACCTCGTCATCGTCTGCGTGCCGGCGCCCGCGGTCGCCGGCGTGATCGCCCAAGCCGGCGATCTCGGTGTCACGGCGGTGTGCGTCATCTCAGCCGGGTTCGCGGAGACGGGACCAGAGGGGGCCAGCCTCGAGGCGGCCGTCAGGTCGGAGTCGGCAGCGAGCGGCGTGCGGCTCGTCGGCCCGAACTGCACCGGGATACTCAGTGGCACGGGCGAGGGGCGGTTCAACGCAACATTCAGCCGGGCCGTCCCACCGGCAGGGCGGACGTCCCTCCTCAGCCAGTCAGGAGCCATCGGGCTGGCCGTGCTGGAGGCGGCGGAGGTGCGCGGCATTGGGATCGGCGGCTTCGTGTCGGTCGGCAACAGCGCCGACGTCGCCTGCAGCGACCTGATCCGGTACTGGGGGCATGACCCCGATACCGACCTCATCCTCCTGTACCTGGAGTCCATCCCCGACCCGCCCACGTTCATCCAGGTCGCCCGAGAGGTCGGCCGCCGTATCCCCATCGTGGCCGTGAAGGCGGGCCGCACCGAAGCCGGCTCCCGCGCGGCAACGTCGCACACTGCCGCCCTCTCCGCCGGCGACGTCGCAGTGGACGCCTTGTTGCACCAAGCCGGCGTGATGCGGGCGCAGTCCATCGAAGAGATGCTCGACCTTGCCACGCTCTTGAGCTCGCAGCGGCAGTTCGGGGGACGGCGCGTCGGCGTTGTCACCAACGGGGGCGGGCCGGGCATTCTCGCCGCCGACGCCTGTGAGTCCAACAGGCTCGTCGTGCCGGAGCTGAGCGAGATCACGGCGGGGCGCTTGCGGTCCTTGCTCCCGGCGGAGGCGAGCGTGTCCAACCCCGTGGACATGATCGCCAGTGCCACCGCTCAGCAATACGGTCAGGTAGTCCGCATCCTCGCGACGGCATCGGAGATCGACGCCCTCATCGTCATGTTCAACACGCCCCTCGTCACCCGCTCCTCCGAGGTGGCGAGCCAGCTCATCGCCGCCCGCCGCGAGCTCGGCAGTGAGCTACCGCTCATCACGGTCTTCATGAACAGGGAAGGCCCGCATCCGTCTCTCCTTCGGGCGGGCATCCCGTCCTTCGTGTTCCCCGAGAACGCCGCCCGCGCCCTCGGGCAGGCGGTCGCATGGGAGAGTCGACGAGGTCAGCCGGTCGGCACGGTCGTCCGTCCCGAGGTGGACGCCCGCCATGTGCGGGCGCTCGTGGACGCCGCCCGTGGCCGGGCCAATGAGGGCTGGCTGGCAGCGGCGGACTGCCAGGCACTGCTCGACGCCTACGGTATCGAGGTCGTCCACTCTCGCTACGTGCGAACACCCGACGAGGCGGAGGCCGCTCAGATCGAGCTCGCCGGCGCCGTGGTCGTCAAGATCGCCGCCGCCATCCACAAGAGTGACGTCGGTGGCATCCGACTCGGAGTGACGACACCGGCGGCGGCTGCCGACGCCGTGCGGGCGATTCGCGCCGACCTCGAGTGGGCCGGGCTGGCCAGGCTTGCGGGCGAGTTTCTCGTGCAGGAGCAGATCGAGTCGGGCCAGGAGATGATCGTGGGGCTCAACCACGATCCCTCCCTCGGGCCCCTCGTCGTCGTGGGTTTGGGCGGCACCCTCGCCGAGGTGCTGGGGGACGTCGCCGTCCGGGTCGCACCCCTCACCGACGACGACATCGCCGACATGCTGCAGGCTCTGAAGTCGTATCGGCTGCTGACCGGGTTTCGGGGATCGCCGGTACTCGATGTCACCGCTCTGCGCTCCGTGATTCGCGGTGTCTCTGCGCTCGGTGACGACGTGCCGGAGATCGCCGAGATGGACCTCAACCCGGTCTTCATCCTCGAGAAGGGTGCCATCGCCGCCGACGTGCGCATTCGCCTGTCTCAGCCCAGGAACGGCTGAGGCATCTCGGCGAGCGCTTCCTCGAGGACGCTGAGCGCCTCCGGCATGTTCGCCCTCCCGAACCCGAAGCGGACGTGAGCGGGTTCGTCGTAGACCGATCCCGGAAGGAGCAGGACGCCGGCGGCAGCGAGACGCTCACAGAGCTGGTCGACGTCGCCGAGCCCGCTCACGCGAGGAAAGCCGATGGGGCTGGCCACGGGCCGCACCCAATCGAAGACGTCCGGATGACGGCGTAAGAAACCGTCGAGCGCTCCCAGGTTCTGCTTGACGATCCCGCGGTTGCGGGCGAGCAGCTCTGGGCGGTGACGCAAGGCGAGAGCCGACAGCTGTTCGCTCGGGCCACTGGCACAGATCGTCGTGTAGTGCTTCAAGTCGACCACCGCGCGTCGCAGCCTTTCGTCGTGCGTGGCGATCCACCCGATGCGAAGCCCAGGCAGGCCGTAGCTCTTCGACACGCTGCCGAGGGAGACCGCTCGCCCGTATCGATCGCACGCAGCTGGGAGCCGATCGTGCTCGTCATGCTCGAGCTCGCGGTAGACCTCGTCGCAAAAGAGCGTGACGCCGCCCTCCTGTGCGAGCTCGACCACGGCGTCGTAGGTGTCCCGCTCCATCAAGGTGCCCGTCGGGTTGTGCGGTTGGTTGAGGTACAAGATGCCAGTGCCTGGTCGCAGCAGTCGGCCGAGCCCGTCGAGGTCGTGCGCCCAGCCGTCCTCGTAGCGCCGCCGCCACTGACTCACCTCGGCGCCCGTGCTGCGGGCGAGCTGCAGGGCGGACTCGTAACACGGCGACTCCACGACGGCGTGGTCGCCGGGACCGAGAAGGGCGTGATACACGAGGAAGATCGCCTCCTCGGCGCAGCTCGTCACGACCACCTCGTCGGCTTGAACCGTCTCGTAGACGGCCGAGATCGCCTCTCGCAGCTCGAGCGAGCCGGACGACTCGGTGTAGCCGCAGCGCATCTCCAGCAGCTGGTCGCGGGCGCCGGGCTCGAGGCTCAGCAACTCACCGACGGTCCGCGACTCGCAGTCGCTGCTCGACAGCATGTAGCGGGTCGTGAAGCATGTAGCGGGTCGTGAATTCGTAGCGCTCGTAGTACTTCTCGATGCGGAACGGAGTGACCTCCACAGCAGCTCCCTTCTGTGACTCGTGAGCGTAGGTCAGCGACGAAGAAACCCTCCCGCTGCTCACACCGGGGCGGGAGACTTCTCGAGGAGCGAATCCGGTCGTTGATCGGGCCGCGGAGGCACCGTGGCAAGCATCGAGCGGCGCTCAACAGACGTTGAGCTGGGCGCTCCAACCCTGACTCGCCGTGTAGTGCGCTGCGAAGAGGAGGCCGTGGGTGCCGCCCACGCTGCCGTCCCACGCGTTGCCCCCCGGATACAGCGGGGAGACGTAGTGCCAGCTGATCGGCAGTCGGGCTGTGATGCGGGGTGCCGCCGCAGCTCATGCACCCCCAGCTGGCCTCGAGCATATTCTGCAGCCACACGGAAAGATCGGCGGCGGTCGTCGAGGTGGGCGACGCGATCGTGGTCGAAGTCGCCGTCGTGCTGCTACAGGCGGCAGCCGTCAGGGCCAGAGCAGCCAGCCCGACTCCGATCAGCCCGTGAACAAGACCATCCCCCTTCGTTGTCGCGTGCCTGACCCGTGGCCACCTTCGGCGGCGGTGCGTGCACGACGACAGAGATCGAGGGTTACGCTTCCGCGTTCCATCTTGGTGTTGCCCCAGACCCCGGCACTCCGCGCCAGCTTCGCGAGGAGACGTCGAAACTATGGGTCACGAGCCACGAGGCTTACGTTCGGCTGAGCCGTGAACCGGCCGGTGGCTGTGCGACTCGGCGTCCCCGAGGCAACGGCGACGAACAGCATCCTCTCCGGGCTGATCCGCCTGGGTAGAGCGTCCGCGTGATGAACACCTTCCGTCGACTCTCGGTTCGACAGGCCGTCAACAGCCGACGCGCCCCGCGTCGCCGGGTGCTCCGCCCACGGAATGGATTGATACCGCGCGTGCTCCGGAGGCTTCATCTCCTGAGTTGAGGCTGAGGCACGGCGCCAGCCTGCGATCCGGGACACGGCTCGGAGTCGACAAGACGGCAACGGCGCTGGTTGAGCGAAGGACGGCACGGAGACATAGGGTCCGACGATGGACTTCATGCGCCCCGTCTCGCCCCGAATGCTGGCGGCAGTGTTCATCCTCAGCGGGACGACGCACCTCGTACGGCCACAGGTGTTCGATGCCCTGATGCCTCGAGTTCTCCCGAAGGGCTCGCATCGCGGGCTCATCTATGCGAGCGGTGCTGCTGAGCTCGCGTGCGCGTTCGGCCTGCTTCTGCAGAGAAGATGGGCCGGATCGCTCAGCGTCCTCGTGCTGGCGGCGGTGTGGCCCGCCAACCTGCAGATGGCACTCGACGCCGGCACCGGCCGCCATCCCGGTCTCGCCGACAGCGGCATCGTCGCGTGGGGTCGCCTCCCTCTCCAGATCCCGATGCTGCAAGCCGCATGGAGGGCACGCTCGGTGAGTGCCTCGCCGATGCAGGGCTGACTGGTACGGTGCGCCGGGCCATCAGTGACACACCCCCGGGCTACCCTCGCGCCCATGGCGTCGTCGAGGGCTTCTGAGGCCTTGCAGTTCGACTTTGCGTCGCCGGACGCGGACGCCGTCGAGCGGGGCAGGGAGGTCGAGGACCGGTCGCCCACCTCGAAGGAGCCCGAGTCCAGCCATAGCCTGGAACCACCCGGCCGCCACCCGGAACCCGGCCTCGACGTGGAGGCCGGCGTGCGTCGGTGGGGTCACGAGACTGAACCGGAATGGCACGGTGACGAGCTCGACACGCTCGAAGCCGGGTCGAGCGCGGATTCGGCGCTCACGGTGGCAGAATTCTACGACCGCGTGAAGTCGGCCCTCAGGATGGAGTTCCCGACTGAGGTCTGGGTGACGGGCGAGATCCGCAAGGTCTCCGTGAGCAAGGGCAACCGGTACCTCGAGCTCGCCGACCACGGTGCTCCCAACGGCCGGGGCAGCACGGCGATGCTGGATGTCGCCTGCTGGTCGCGCGACTGGCCGCTGATCGGTGCCGAGCTGAAATCGGTCGGCCTCGAGTTGACCGCCGGTCTCGTGGTGCGAATCCGCGGCAGGGTCGGTGTCTGGGACGGCGCCGCCAAGCTGCGTTTCTCCATGACCGACCTCGACGTGGCAGCGTTGCTCGGTGGCATCGCGGCGGCTCGGCGCAAGCTGCTGCTGGCGCTCGAAGCCGAGGGCCTGCTCGGGGCAAATCGCCGGCTCGCCGTGCCGCTCGTCCCGATGAGGATCGGTCTCGTCACAAGTGCGGGCTCCGAGGCCTACCGGGACTTCACGGGGCAGCTGAAGCGCTCTGCCTACCGCTTCGACATTCGCCTCGAGGCGTCGGCCGTGCAGGGACCCGAGGCGCCTCAGCAGATCGCCGCCGCAATCCGCAGGCTCCACGACTTCAGGCCGGACGTGATCGTGCTCGTCCGCGGCGGCGGTGGCCGCGGAGACCTCGCGGCCTTCGACAGCGAGCACGTCGCCCGGGCGATCGCGAGCTCGCGCCATCCCGTCTGGACGGGTATCGGCCACACGGGCGACCGGTCGGTGGCCGACGAGGTCTGCCAGCGGGCGCTCATCACCCCGTCGGGCTGCGGCGAGGCCATCGTCACGGCAGTCACGGCCTACTTGGAGGGGATCGGGGACTCGGCCCAGGCGATTGCGAGCCGCGGCCGGGCTGCCATCGACAGAGCAGATGCCCGCGTCGCCGACACCAGGATCCGCCTCGCTGGGGCCGCCCGCCACGAGCTCTCCCAGGCAAACGCCTCGCTCGTGCTCTCGAGCAACCGCGCCGTGCACGCCGCCGTCGTCAGCCTCGAGCGCAATCGCGCCGCCGTTGGGACCCAGGCGCAGCACCTCGCCCACGTCGCCGGTCATCTGCTGCAGAGCGAGGAGCAGCGCGTCACGAACCTGCGAGGCATGCTGGCGGCCTTCGACCCGCGGCGGCAGCTCGCCCGAGGCTGGTCGCTCACGAAGACGACCGACGGCCGAGTGCTCCGCTCCGTCGCCGAGCTGGCCCTTGCCGACAGGATCGTCACGACGTTCGCCGACGGCAACGTGACCTCGAACGTGGAGCACATCTCGAGAATCGAGGAGACGCAGTGACAGATACGGACAGCCCCGGTTTGACGGCAGCGAGCCGTCCTGCGGCGGTCGCGGCGCCCGAGCCGGCGGCAATGCCGGTAGAGGGGCTTGGATACTCCGAAGCCGCCGCCGAGCTGGACCGGATCATCGCGGAGTTGGACCGCGGCGTCATCGACGTCGACGTGCTCGAGGTCCGGCTCCGCCGGGCGGTCGAGATCGTCGAGGAGCTCGACCGGCGCATCCGGGGCGCACGCGAGCGTGTGAACGCCATCCTGCCTCGGCTGGAGTCCGCCGGCCGTGGCGAGGCTGACATCGACGGCCCAGCTACGGTGTGACGCCATGGCAGACAGGATCGAGCACATCGGAGTGGTCGGATCCGGCCTGATGGGCTCGGGCATCACAGAGGTGTGTGCTCGGGCCGGGCTGGACGTGATCGTCGTGGAGACCGACGCCACGACAGCCGAGCGGGGTCAGGAGCGGCTGCAGAAGTCGTTGCAGACCGGCGCGCGGCGGGGAAAAATCACCGAGGAACAGGCAGAAGCGGCATTCGCGAGGGTTCGCTATGCCACGAGCCTTGACGAGCTCGCCGATCGGGAGCTCGTCGTCGAGGCGGTCACCGAGGACGCCGCCGCCAAGGTGAAGGTCTTCCGGACGCTTGACAGGGTGGTCGCCTCCGAGCAGGCCATCCTCGCCTCCAACACGTCCTCCATACCGATCATGAAGCTCGCCACGGTCACGAGCCGGCCCGAGCAGGTGCTCGGCCTGCACTTCTTCAACCCCGTACCGGTGCTACGCCTCGTCGAGCTCGTCACGTCGCTCATGACGAGCGACGTCGTCGTCGACCGGGCGACGGAGTTCGTCACCGGTCCCCTCGAAAAGCGCGTGATCCGTTCGCAGGACCGAGCCGGGTTCGTCGTGAACTCGCTGTTGATCCCGTACCTGTTGTCGGCGGTGCGCATGCTCGAGTCGGGTTTCGCCACTCGTGACGACATCGACGCCGGGATGATCGAGGGCTGCGCCCACCCGATGGGGCCGCTGGCGCTCAGTGACCTCATCGGGCTCGACACGATGCAGGCGGTGGCGGAGTCGCTCTACGACGAGTTCAAGGAGCCCCTCTACGCGCCGCCGCCACTGTTGCTGCGGATGGTGGAGGCGGGGTTGATGGGTCGCAAGAGCGGGCGCGGTTTCTACGAGTACGGCCGGCAGACCGCGCAGGCCCCCGCTTGAGCAGCGCTTCAGGTTACGAGCGGGAGACCGACGATCGACCCTGGGGCAGCTACGTGGTGCTCGACGAGGGCGCCCACTACAAGGTCAAGCGAATCGTCGTACGTGCCGGCAAGCGACTCAGCCTCCAGATCCACAAGAAACGGTCGGAGCACTGGTTCGTCGTCGAGGGCTCGGGACGGGTGACCGTCGGTGAGGGCTTCGTCGATGTGACCGTCGGCGACGCCGTGGATCTCCCGGTTGGCACGGCTCACCGGGTCGAGAACACTGGTGACGTCGATCTGGTCTTCATCGAGGTGCAGCACGGGGAGTCCTTCGCAGAGGACGACATCGTGCGCCTCGAGGACGACTTCGGGCGAACGTAGTCGCCGGCTCAGCTCGAGAGCACGACCGGGAGCTCGGCCAGACCGCGCAACGTGATGCGGTTCTTGAACGCAGGCGCTTCCGTCGCCAACTCGATCGAGCGGTAACGGGCGAGGAGACGATCGAAGGCGACCTGGCCCTCGGCTCGCGCCAAGGACGCGCCGAGGCAGAAGTGAATGCCGCTCGCGAAGCTCATCGGCGGCCCCTCGTCGCGGCGAAGGTCGAGCCGCTCGGGATCGCTGAATCGAGCCGGGTCGCGGTTGGCAGCACCGAGGACGGTGATGATCTCGCTGCCGGCAGGGATTGGCAGGCCGGCGAGCTCGATGTCCTCGAAGGCATGGCGGCCGTCGAACTGCACCGGGCTGTCATAGCGGAGGAGCTCCTCGACCGCCGCCCGCATGGTGGCGCCCTCGCGGTTGCCGGCAGTGCCCTCGCAGGCGAGGTCCGCCCGGAGCCGGGCGAGCTCGTCGGGGTGCCGAAGGAGGGCGAGGAGGCCGTTGCCGATGAGATTGGTCGTCGTCTCAAAACCCGCCCCGAACAAGAGGATGGCCGTCGAGATCAGCTCCATCTCGGTGAGCTTGTCCGTGCCTTCCTCGACGGCGATGAGGCCGCTGAGCAGGTCATCGAGAGGAGCCCGGCGACGGACGGCGACGAGGTCGGCGAAATACTCCTCGAGCTCGGCCTGCGCCTCGAAGGCCGGCTCGATCTCGTCGTCGGCGATGACGGGTTCGAGAAGCACCGTGGCTCGTCCCATGACCTCTCGAAAGCGCGGCCAGTCCTTGGATGGGACGCCCAGCATCTTCGAGATGACCGCCACGGGCAACCGGTAGGCGAGCACCTCCATGATGTCGACGACCTCGCCGGTCGGGATGCGATCGAGCAGGTCGTCGACCAGTTCCACGATGTCGGGGCGCAGCCGCTCGACTGTCCTCGGCGTGAAGGCCTTCGAGACGAGCGCACGGAGGCGAGTGTGGTCAGGCGGATTCAGGAACAAGAGCGAGCGGCGGTCTGTCGTGAGCTCGAGGATCCTCGGGAAGATCTCGAGGTGGCCGAACCGCTCCCGCACCCGCTCCTCCCGGTCCGCCTCCTCCTTGCCGAGGCGGGGGTCGCGCAGGGCGAACTGGCATTCCTCATAGCGCGTGCAGACGACGAAACCCACGCCCGAGCGGTATACGGGCGCCGCCTCCCGCAGCAGGCGGTAGCGGCCGTAGGGATCTTGGCGGCCTTCTGGCGTGCCGATGGTCTCGAGGAAGAGCGCATCCAGCTCCGGAACGGCGGAAGGCCAGTCGTTGGCCTTGTCGCTCGTACGTAGGTCCACCATGCCTCGGAACTGTAGTTCGCCCTGTTTCGCCGCTGGCCTACAGCCGTCGAGAGATATCTCTTGACAACTAACTCTCGATAGATATAATGCGAGAGATGACTCTTCACCAGAACGCAAAGCACCTCGGAAAAGACGCCACCTGCCGCACCACACGCCGGCGGTGGTGGGTCCTCGAGGGCAAATTCCGGCGCGCGTGGCCGTCGGAGACCCGGGCTCCACTGATCTCCACCGGAATCCCCCGGCGGTGACCGGCGAGCCCAGCGCCGGCGAGCCCAGCGCCGGCGAGCCCAGCGCCGGCGAGCCCAGGGATCCTCGGGAGCTCCGGGCCATGACCCACCCGGTGCGGCTCGCGCTGCTCGAGGTGCTCCACCTTCACGAGATGCTGACGGCGACGGAGGCGGGCGAGCTGATCGGCGAGTCGCCGACAACGTGCTCGTTCCACCTGCGCCAGCTCGCCAAGTACGGGTTCGTGGAGGAGGCAGGCGACGCACCGGGACGCCGGCGGCCGTGGCGGCTGGCGACGCGGGGTGTCCGCTTCTCCGCCGCCAGCGGCGACCCGGAGATGGGGGCTGCCTCGATCGCCCTCGAGGGGCTCCTCGTGGAGCGCTGGATCGAGCGTTTCTCACAGTGGCAGCGAGCCCGGAGCCACTATCCCGACGAGTGGCAGGAGGCGGCCATGGTCGACGAATTCCTCCTGCACCTCACCCCTGCTGAGCTGCATGCCATCCAGACCGAGGTGCTGGCCTTGGTCGACCGGTACCACGCCCGCAACATCGACCCGTCACTGCGCCCAGAAGGCTCGCGCCCGGTGGAGATCGTGGCGTTCGGCTACCCGTACATCGGAGCGGAACGATGAAGCAGCTGCTGAAGATCCCGAACGCCCGCTGGTATCTCGGCGGCCAGACGTTCTCGCTCTTCGGCGACGTCGCCCTCTGGCTGGCGATGGGAATCTGGGTGAAGGAGCTGACCGGGAGCTCCGGCCAGGCAGGGCTCACGTTCTTCTTCTTCGGGTTGGCCACGCTCCTCGCGCCGCTCGCCGGCCTCGTCGTGGACCGGCTCCGCCGGCGTCCCGTTCTCATCTGCGCCAACATCGTCGGCGCGCTCGTCGTGCTCGGTTTGTTGTTCGTCCACGGTCGCGGCCAGGTGTGGCTCATCTGGCTCATCGCCTTCCTCTACGGCACGGTGAACTCGTTCCTCAGCGCCGCTCAGTCGGGACTCCTCGTCACGATGCTTGACGACGAGCTGCTCGGGGATGCCAACGGGTTCCTGCAGACCGTTCGGGAGGGCTTGCGTCTCGTCGGGCCGTTGGCGGGCGCGGCGCTGTTTGCCGCTTTCGGGGGCGGGACGGTGGCGATGGTCGACTCCGGCACGTTTCTCGTTGCAGCGGGTGCCCTCGCCTTCGTACACGTGGCCGAGGAGCGTCCGAGGCGCGTCGAGCAGCATCGTTGGGAGGAGATCACCGCCGGCGTGCGCCATCTCTGGCGAATTCTCGTGCTGCGTCAGGTCGTCCTGGCGGCAGCCATTGCCTGTCTCGTGATCGGATTCTTCGAGTCGATCGTCTTTGCCGTCGTGAGCCAGGGCCTGCACCGGAACCCCCCGTTCCTCGGCGTCATCCTTGCCGTCCAAGGCATCGGGGCCGTCGCCGGCGGCGTGATGTCGGCACGATCGGTGCGCCGCTTCGGCGAGGGGCCCGTTGTGGGGGTCGGTCTGCTCATGCTGGCGGGCGGTGCCGTGTTCGAGATTCCCCCCGACGTCCCGTCGGTCTTCGCCGGCATCATCATCCTCGGTGCGAGCCTGCCGCTGATCATCGTCGGCCTCATGACGCTCCTCCAGCGACGGACGCCGAACGAATTGCAGGGCCGTGTGTCCTCGGCGGCGGACACGTTGATCTCGGTGCCGCAGACGCTGTCGATCGCCGTCGGAGCGATCCTCGTGAGCCACGTCGACTACCGGTACCTGCTGGCTGCCATCGCGGTGGTGGTCGCCGCCTCGGCGGTCTATCTCCTCACGAGGCCGGAGCAGTGGGTGCGTTTGGGCGACGGCGGAGCCCGCTCCACGGGCACAGGCGCCGCCGAGATGGACAAGAGCGCCCTCGGCCTGGCGGCGGAGGCGGAGCGCTTCCTCCCCGACGCCGCCGCCGGTAGGTTCGAGGAGCCGGACGGTGCCGCGCCGCGACCGGAGTCGACCGAAGCGAGGTAACCGCGCATGTCCCAAGCCATCGCCGTCGTCGGGGCGGGTCTGGCCGGACTGCGAGCATGTGAAGGCTTGCGCGCCCGCGGCTTCGACGGCCCTCTCACGCTCATCGGCGACGAGCCGCACCTGCCGTACGACCGGCCCCCGCTGTCGAAACAGTTCCTGGCCGGCAAATGGGACCTCGACCGCGTGATGCTGGCGACGCCGGAGAAGCTCGCGGCGCTGGGCGCCGAACTTCGCCTCGGCCCGTCGCACCAGGCCGTGGCGCTCGATCTCGACAGCCGCCGCTTGCAACTCGCCTCCGGCGAGACCGTGGCCTTCGACGGGCTCGTGCTCGCGACCGGCTCAGCCGCACGCCGGCTGCCCGGGATCAGCGACCTGCCGGGGGTCCATGTCCTCCGGACGCTCGACGACGCCCTGGCGCTGCGCGCGGTGATGGCGAGTCCCGGGGTGCGGCTCGGCCTCGCCGGGGCGGGTTTCATCGGCCTCGAAGTGGCCGCGACGGCCCGAGGCCTCGGCGCCGACGTCACGGTTGTGGAACCCCTCGACGTGCCCCTCGGCAGGGTGCTCGGCCCTGTCTCCGGAGGTGCCTGCGAGCGGATGCACCGCGAGGAGGGCGTCCGCTTCCGTCTCGACATGCTCGTCGAGTCGGTGGAGGCGGGCGAGCTGGGCCCGCTTCGGTGCCGCCTGTCGAGCGGCGAGGACCTCGAGGTCGACGCGCTTCTCGTCGGCATCGGAGCGGCTCCGTCGCTTTCCTGGCTGCACGGGAGCGGACTCGAGGCCGGCCCGGACGGCATCGTGTGCGACGACGCTCTCCTCGCCGCGCCGGGCGTGGTGGTTGCCGGCGACGTCGCTCGCTGGCCGCTCCCGCACGGCGAGAGCGTGCGTGTCGAGCATCGCACGAACGCTGCCGAGCAAGGTGACCATGCGGCGGCAAGCTTGCTCGCCCATCTCGGGCTGCTCACAGGCGGGTACCCGGAAGCGCCGGCGTCTTATCTCGTGCCGTACGTGTGGTCGGACCAGTACGACGTGAAAATCCAGGTTCTCGGCCTTCCCCGGCCGGACGACGACGTCGTCGTGGTGGAGGGCGACCCGGCCGATCGGCGGTTCGTCGCCCTGCACGGGAGAGGGGGGCGCCTGGTGGCGGTGGTGGGTTTTGCACGGCCGAGGCACGTGATGACCCTTCGCCCGCTCCTCGAGCGCCACGCAAGCCTCGAGGAGGCCAAGGCGATGTTCAGCTGAGCTGAACGACCGGCTGGCGGCGGCGCCGCCTTCGGCCGAGCACGTCCCGCACGGACTTGATTGCCTGCTCAGCGCGAGCGCGCTCGTCCGGCGACGGCTGGCGACTCGCATAGGCGGCGAGCGACAGGAGCTCGACGAGCTCGGGCAACGCACTCAGACCCGATGAGGGGGTGGAGCGGCGCAGGCGATCGGCGTACTCGGCCAGGGTCTCGGCCGGGAAGCGGGGCACACCGCCGCGAGCACCCGCACGTTCGAGCCGCAGCGCCAGCCGGCCGGCCCACGTCTTCGGAAGCGCCCGGCGCCGTCGCAGCTCGAAACGACGGGCGAGGACCGCAGCCACCAACACCCCCGCCATCCCGATCGGCAACCAGGGAAGGCCGGCGATCAGATGCCAGATGTCCGACAGGATCACGGTGCCGGGGTTGGCAGGGGCGAGCGGGACGTAGGTGGTCGGGTCGAAGCTCTGCCAGCCGTGGCCGGGGAAGTACACCTGGACCCAGGCATGGGCGTCCTTCGCCTGTATCTCGTAGAGATCGCTGAGGGGGTCGAACGGCCCGGGCACGTAGCCGGTCGCCTCCCGGGCGGGCACTCCGACGGAGCGCAGCATGACCGCCAGGGCCGTGGAGATCTGCTCGCAGTAGCCGATCCGGTTGCCGAAGAGAAACTCGTTGACGGCGTCCGCCCCGGGCAGCAGTGGCGGGATGTCGGTCGAGTACCGCGTGTGGTCTCCCATCCAGGTCTCGAGCGCTTGCACCTCGCCCACCAGCGTCGTGGCATGGGACTGGGCGATGATCGAGCGGGCGAGCGCCCGCACTCGTGCATACGGGTCGGGTGCGGGCAGCTCGAGGTCACGACCGAGCCGCACCCGGTCAGCCGCAGACAGCGGCGCCGCCGGCACGTCGCGCAACTGTGCGGGCGTCGCCTCGGTGTCCTGCGAGATGACCGTGTAGACGGTCCCAGGCGTCATGGCGACCGTCGAGCGGATCGAATTGTCACAGCCGAACACGAGGTCGTGTTCGGGGAAGTAGATCTGCCAGGGCTCAGACGTTGCGAACAGGATGTTCGGCAGGGACTGTTCGACGTAGAAGGTCTGCACGTTCTCGGAGCCGGCGACGTTCGACAGCTGGAACTGGCTGGGCGGTCCACCCGCCACCGGTTCGGTCGGCATCGGGAACGGTGACCCCGTGCGCTCCTCGACCGTCGAGCACCTCCCGGCGTTCGTCCAGCTCTGCCCGTCCCATGACGTGTACGTGAGGCCAAGGAAGTACCCGGGGTCGTTGGCCCGAACGCGCATGACGATCTCGTTGCCGAGCGTGCCCCGCAGTGCCGTGTCGAGCGGCCCGGCCATGCCCACGTAGCCTCCGACACCACCCGGCCGCCCCGCCCGCGCCGGCTCGGTCGGATTGGCGCCGCCTTCGGTGAGGCCACCGTTGGAGGGCAGGGCGAGGTAGGACGTGAGGGAGTTTGGCAAGGTGATGTCCTGGGATGCCCGGGGCGGGGGCAGGACGGCGTCGAGAAGGACGGCGACGACGAGGACGAGCACGGTGGCGCCGAGCAAGCCGGCGACCGGTACGGGTGACACCGCCTGGGCGGCGGCCACGGTGATGAGCGCTCCGGCGGCCGCCACGGAGAACAGGAGGTCGCGCCGAGCCGGCACGTCGAACGCGTGCACGACCTGTACCCAGGTGAACAAGCCCGCGAGCGGGACTTCGATCGAGCTCAGCTCACCGGTGTGGGCGGCGCCGAACACCTCGTAGACGAATTGCACGAAGACGGCGATGACGGCGCCCGCGAGGAGGATCTTCACCCACCCCCACGGGCGCTTGCGCGTGAGGGCGGAGAATGTCATCCCCGCCGCGATGGCGATGCCTGCGACGAGCGCCGAGCTCGGAGACAGCTCGCCGACCGACTCGCAGGCGAAGATCCCGACGAGGACGGCGATGAGCGTCGACGTTCGGAAGAAGGCGGAATTCTCAGGCGAGTGCGGGGCGTTCGCTCGCCGCACCATCTCGAAGAAACCCGTCCGCTCCTTCCGCCCGTCCTGCCTGCTCACGTGTTCAGCGCCTGCCAGCGTCCGGTCGGCATATCCGCGTACGGGTTGAGACCCGCCCGGGCGAGACGGCGGCCTGCGGTGCGACTGTCCAGCACGATGGCCGACACGCGTTGGCCGTCCTCGACGGTGTCGAGCAGGACGCGCCCACCGGCGGCGAGGAGGTCGGAAACGGTACCGAGGATGTCCGACGCCTGCTCGTCCGCACGGGCTGGATCGTCGGAGAGGTCGGCGACGATCCTGACGGGCGTGTCCGGCACCTCCTCGGTCTCACGGATCATGAGGGTGCCCGTGTGCGCCGTGGCCCGCCAGTGGGCTCGCCGCCGGCTGTCGCCGTGGCGATAGGGACGCACGCCCCGGATCTCACCGGAGAGCGCAAGGACAGGGCGGCCGTCGCCATCTTCGTCACCCGTCGCCTCCGATCCGACCACGGCGCCGTGGCTCGAGCCGGGCGAGACGGCGACGCTCGCCGGCAACATGACGTGGCGTTCGACCGACCACCACAACAGCCCGAGGGGAGCCGCTGTGGCAAGGCGGACGCGAACCGATGTGAGCGTGCCGCGGTGCGGAGGCGTGATGGCGACGGCCCGCGGACCGGATGACCCCAGCACTGCGGCGGGTCCTCGCGGCCTCGACGGCGTGCAGCGGAGGGGATGGTTGGCGACGACCTCGATCTCGAACTCCTCGCCGCGGGTGGCGTCGCGGGGCGCCTGTACGCAGTGAACCGTGAGGCGCGACACCGTCAGAGCCGGGCCGATCATGCCGACGAAGGCGAGCCCCGCCGTCACCGCGCCGACCGCCTGCACCCATCCCGAGCCGCTGGCGTGAGCGACCGCTGCGAACGCGAACAGCAAGAAGGTGGCGGACACGACCGGCCCGAGAAAGCGATCAGGGCGTGGCACCCGGCCCAGAAATTCGAAGTGTCTCGTCACCGGCGGCGGTCTCGAGGGATCAGGGTCGCGGGCTGGGAACGGTCTGGAGCAGGTGACGTACCGCAGCTGCGCCGGACTCGAGGGCGCCCGCCCCGCTCGAATCGGTGACGAGTCGATGAGCAAGGACGGCGATCGCGACCATCTTCACGTCGTCCGGGAGGACGTAGCTACGGCCGCGCACGACGGCGTTGGCCCGTGCGGCTGCCAGCAAGGCGATCGACGCCCGTGGGCTCCCACCGAGACGGACACCGGCGGTCTCGCGGCTCGCGCGCACGATCGACACGGCGTAGCGGGCCACCTCGTCGGAGACGGGGAGGTTCGAGACCAGCGCTTGGATGCTCGCCAGGAGCTCCGGCGAGCACACCGGGCGCAGGTCGCTGAGGCGCGGTTGGGCGCCGTGGCTGAGGGCGAGGGCGGCCTCGGTGGCGGCGTCGGGGTACCCGAGGCGCGTGGCGAGAAGGAAGCGATCCATCTGGCTCTCCACGAGCGGGTAGGTCCCAGCCTGGTCCACGGGATTCTGGGTGGCGAGCACGAGGTGAGGGTGGGGGAGCGGCCACGACTCGCCGTCCACTGTCACCTGGCCTTCCTCCATGGACTCGAGGAGGGCCGCTTGGCTGCGTGGCGGTGTCCGGTTCAGCTCGTCGAACAGCACGACATGGGCGAACACGGGTCCTGGCCGGAAATCCCACTCGTCGGTCGCCTGGTTGTACACGCTGACACCGGTGATGTCCGAAGGCAGGAGGTCCGGATGACCCTGGATACGCGCGAGTCGTGCGCCGATGGAGACCGCAACCGCCTTCGCCAGCATCGTCTTGCCGACGCCGGGTACGTCGTCGATGAGCAGGTGGCCGCCTGCCAGTACCGAAGTGGTGGCGATTCCGCATGCATACGGCGTGCCCCGCACGACCCTCGAGACATTCTCGAAGAGCTCGGCGGCGACGCGGACGGCATCGGCCGCAGTGACACCCGCACCGTCGTCCGACGCAGCGAGGCGCGATCCCACCGCAGCCAGCCGTTGCTCCTCGACGTACACCGCTTCCTCCGCCGTCACGATGTTGCCCGATTCTCGGTCGCTCACCCGCCACCCTCTCCCTACGAGGCGTCACACCAGCGTACTGGGCGTTCCGGCCCGCCTTAGCCGCCCCCCACCGTCGAGATCGACGGTGTCATCCCACGCCCGGCCGTAGGACGAGTGACCACACCATCCGGGACCCCCGAGACCTGTGCTTCAGAATTCGAGGCTGGACAGCTCCGGTACGGTTCGTTCCGCTCGGGCGCGCGCTTCCAGCCACCGAGCGCGGTCGACCCGATGAGCTGGTTCGACGACGACTCGGGGTCGTACGAGCGCGCCAGCCTCGGCCAGCGACGCCCACACGCCTGTCGCCGTCCCGGCGAGAAACGCCGCCCCGAGCGTCGTCGCCTCCGTCACCGGTGCGACCTCGATCCGCCGCCGGGTCGTGTCGGCGAGGGCTTGGATGAACGTGGCGTTTGCGCTCATCCCGCCGTCGACTTTCAGGACCTCGACGTCGAGCCCCGAATCTGCCACGACGGCTTCGAGCAGGTCGGCTCCTCGATGGGCGATGCCTTCGAGGACGGCCCGCACGATCTCGTAGCGCGTCGTGCCCCGAGTGATGCCGACGAGCGTCCCCCGGGCGCCGAAGTCCCACACAGGTGTGCCGAGCCCGAGCAGCGCCGGCACGAAGTACACGCCACCCGTGTCGGCGACGCTGGCGGCCATGGCGTCGGTATCTGCAGCCGTGCTGACGATTCCGAGGTCGTCGCGCAGCCATTCCACGCACGAGCCGGCACTCAACATGATGGCCTCGAGACCCCACGTGAGCGTGTCGTGGTGGCTCCAGGCCACGATGGGAAACGTGCCCGCCCCGCCTCGTTGATCGAAGGCCGGCCGATCCGGCCCGACGCAGCAGTCGAGCATCCCACCGGTGCCGAACGTCGCCTTGGCGCTACCGGGGCCCAGGCAGCCCTGGCCCACGAGCGAAGCCTGCTGATCGCCGGCGATCCCGGCGATCGGCGGGGCACCGTCGAGGGCATGGGCCTCACCGATGACGCCGGTTGACGAGACGATCTGCGGGAGAACGCGCTGCGGGACGCGGAGGGCGTCGCACAGGTCGAGATCCCAGGCGGCGCCGTCGGTCGTCACGAGGCCGGTCACGCCCGCGTTGGTGTGGTCGGTCACGTGCAGTCGTCCGCCTGACAGAACCCAGGCGACCCAGGTGTCGACCGTGCCGAAGCAGAGGTCTCGCTCCCGCTGCGGGTCGGCGAGGTCGAGGAGCATGGCGAGCTTCGTGGCGGACTGGTTCGGGGCGAGCCGGATGCCTTGTGACTGCAGCATCAGGCACATGCCGACGGTCCGCAAGTCCTGCCAACCAATCCCGGGCGCGACCGGTTCGCCGGTGATCCGGTCCCAGACGATGGTCGAGGCGCGCTGGTTGGCGATGCCGACGGCGTCGACCGGACCGCCGGCGGAAAGGGCCGCCCGGGCGACTTCGAGGACCGCCGCCGCCATCACGCCGGCGTCGAACTCGACGAAACCCTGCGCCGGCGACACCGGCAGCACCTCCCGGTGGTGGACTTCGGCGACGGCGGCATCGACGCCCACGACTGAGGCGCGCACGCCAGAGGTGCCGACGTCGACGACGAGCACGCTCATGGCTTGACCGTCCAAGCCGGCGGGCCGAACCGCGAGGCGAATCCGAGCTTGCCCGGGTTGAGGACGCCGGCGGGGTCGAGCGCCTTCTTCAACGACTCGAGTACCCCGTAACCGCCGCCGAGTGCCTCGGCCAGATATGGCCCACGGACGAGCCCGATGCCGTGATGGTGTGAGATGGAACCCCCATGCGCCCGCGTGGCGGCCAACACGGCTCCCCAAGCCGCCCGGTAGAAGTCCTCAGCCCAGCCGTCGTCCGCCGTAGCTTGCGTCCCGATGAGGTCGGACACCTTCACGGGCGGCGGAGCGTCGTCACTGGAGGGCTTGCGGCCGGCGAAGGTGAAGTAGAGGCAGGCACCGTCGAGATACGCGTGCGACTCGTGAGCCGTCGCCGCCAGGCACCCGTCGATCTTTTCGAGCGCGGCCACTGCGGCGGCGTAGATCCCCGGCAGGGCTGACCATGGCGCCGAAATCTCGATCGTGTCGACGACGATGCCGGCTTCGGTGACGGCGGCGAGAGCCGACACGTCGTTGCGGTGACCCAGCCAGCGCTCGACGAGGGCGTCGTCGAGGCGATCGGCGCCGGCCGAATCGCATTCGTCGCCGAGCACGGCCATGGCGGCGGCGACGATGGCGGGATCGCCCTCGTCGAGGGCGATGAGCACAGTTGTCGCCGTGTCGAAGCTCCGGCGCGACTCTCGATCGTCATAGAGGCGGACGACTGCCGGGGTGGCTCCTCGCCGGAGGGTGCGGCGGAGGGCGTCAAGGCCTGCCTCGAAGCTGGCAAAGCCGTACGCAAGCCGCTGCTCGGCCGGCGCCACGGGATGGGCCCGCAGGCGGGCCGCCGTGATGATGCCGAGGGTGCCCTCGCTCCCGACGAACAGCTGCGTCAGGTCCGGGCCCATCGCCGATCGCGGGCCGGCGCCGGCCATGGCTCCGGTCCGGATGACGTCGCCGCTCGGCAGGACCACCTCGAGCCCGGCGACGATGTCCTCGATCTTGCCGTATCGCGTCGAGTACTGGCCGGCGCCGCGGCATGCGATCCACCCACCGACCGTGGCAAGGTCGATCGACTGGGGCCAGTGGCCGATCGTCAGCCCGTGATCCGCCTGCAGCTCACGCTCGAGGTCAGGCCCGAACGTGCCGGCGGCGACGTCGACGAGAAGCGAGTCGCCGTCGACGGCAAGGATGCCGACGAGCCCGCAGGTGTCAAGGGCGACGCCGCCGTAGACAGGAATGGATCCACCGCAGACACCGCTTCGGCCGCCGGCAGCGGTCACAGGGATGCCGGATTCGGCACAGAGCGCCACCACGGCCGCCACCTCGGCGACGTCCACCGGCCGGGCGACGGCAGCGGCCCGAGCCGGTGTCGCCCCATCGAGTGCCCAGCGAAGCGTGAGCGGCCACCAGTCCCGTCCCGCTTCGGCGGTTGCGGCTGGCGACGTCTCCACCTCACCGCAGACCGCCCGCAACCCGGCCAGCCATTCCTCGCCGACGTGGACACGAGGTCCGTCGAAGTGCTCGTGTGCATCGGCCGCGCCACCGGCCAAACCGATCGGCGCTGTAGCCCGGCCAGCTTTCACGTCGCCACCTCCACTGCCGGGTCCTCGCCCGGTTGCTGCTCGCGCGGCGACACGGCCGCCAGCTCCCGACTCACGATCGCGTCGAGCGAGGCAACCTCAGCGGCCGTGCGGGCATCGTCCCAACCGAGCTCTGGCGCCATGAGGTCGGCTACGGACTTCCCGGCGGTCCGGCAGGCCGCCGCGTCGAGCAGAAGAGCACGAGTGCGCCGTGACAGAACGTCGTCGAGTCGCTGGGCCATCTCGTAACGCACGGCGTAGACCGCCTCTGCGGCGAGATACGGCAGACCAGGCACGAGGGGCTTGCCGAGCTCGGGGCGATGCTCGATCAGGCCCGCCACGGCCGGCGCTTCTCCGCCGTAGCGCGTGACGAGGTTCGCGAGCGCCGCATCCTCCATGCCGAGCGCCCGCCCGGCCCCGGGGCGCGAGGCGGCGGCAGCGCCATCGGCGCCCCTGAGCTTGAGGTGGCGCGTGGCGGATCCGGGAAGCCCTCTCCCGAGCACCTTCGCCACGGCCGTGACCGTGTCCTCGGCCATCTTCCGATAGGTGGTCAACTTGCCGCCCGTGATCGTCACGAGCCCGTCGTCCGAGACGATGACGCGGTGGCGCCGCGAGAGGTCGGCCGTCCGTTCGCTTGGCGCCCGATGGTGAGGCTTGGCAGCGAGGAGAGGCCGCAAGCCGGCCCACGTGGCCGTCACGTCCGAGCGGCTGAGCGGCTCGCTCACGACTGCATTGACAGCGTCGAGGACGTAGTCCACGTCGGCCTCGGACACCTCCGGGTCGTCGAGTGGCCCCGTGTAGTCGGTGTCCGTGGTCCCAAGGTACGTGAACTCTCCCCAGGGGACCACGAAGATCGCCCGGCGATCCCTCGGCACAGGGATGATGGCGGCGACGTCGCAGGGCAACTTCGATCTTCGCACGGTGACGTGAATGCCCTTTGCCGGCCGGAGGTCGTGGCATATCGGCTCGCCGTCGAGGGAGCGTACGACGTCGGCCCAGACGCCCGACGCGTTGACGACGGCGGCGGCTCTCACGTCGATTGGCTCGGCACTTCCGTCGGAGCTCGTGGGTTCGACGCGGGCGCCTCGGATCCGGCCCGTCGAGTCGGTGAGCAGGCTCGTCACGGGGGCGTAGTTGGCAGCTGCAACCCCATGCTCGAGCACGGCGGTACGCACGATCGAGAGGGTGAGGCGCGCGTCGTCGGTGCGGGCGTCGTAGTAGAGAAACCCCGCCACCACCCTGCCCTGCCTGAGAGTGGGCAGATGGGCGTAGATCTCCTCGGCGCTCACCTTGCCGTGACGCTTGCCGATCCGCCAACCCCCGCCAATGTCGTACATCCACAGTGCGACGGAGTAGCCCTTCACGATGCTCTTGTCGACCACCCCGCCTTTGCCGAACAGCGGGATGAGGAACGTCAGTGGCTCGACGAGGTGAGGGGCGTTGCGGAGGAGCCGGTGACGCTCCACGAGGTTCTCGTGGACGAGGCCGAATTCCTTCTGTTGGAGATAGCGCAACCCGCCGTGCACGAGCTTGGACGACTTCGACGACGTGCCGGAGGCGAAGTCACTTCGTTCGACGAGGGCGGTTCGCAAGCCACGGGCTGCGGCGTCGAGCGCCACCCCGGCGCCCGTGATGCCTCCGCCGATGACGAGGAGGTCGAACTCCTCCGTGCGCAGGCGTTCGAGGGCGACGCTGCGGTCGAAACTCGTGAAATGTCGGCTCATGATCGCTCATAAGCCTGCCATACCCCGGCTTCTTGCCCCTCTCCAGGCCGGCTTCGGGACCGGCTGGCGCTCCCCGTACCTGATTAGAATCAAACCAACGTTGGATTCGCTATTAGTCGACCTACCAGGAGGGCATCGTGCCTGAACTCGCGAACAGCCAGACGGAAGCAAACCTGAAAGTGGCGTTCGCCGGCGAGAGCCAGGCCAACCGTCGTTACCTCTACTTCGCCCAGGCGGCCGACATCGAGGGGCAGCCCGACGTTGCCGCCCTGTTCCGTTCCGTCGCCGAGGGAGAGACCGGCCACGCATTCGGTCACTTCGACTTCCTCAAGGCTGTGGGCGACCCCGTGACGGGAGAGCCAGTCGGGAGCACGGCCGACAACCTGCGCTCTGCCATCGCGGGGGAGACCTACGAGTACACCGAGATGTACCCGGGCTTTGCGCGTACGGCCCGCGACGAGGGTTTCGAGGACGTCGCCGAGTGGCTCGAGACGCTCGCGCGCGCCGAGAAAAGCCATGCCGGCCGGTTCACGAAGGGCCTCGAGACGCTGGACGACTGAGGCCACCGAGACGCCGGCTGAATGGTGGCCGCCATGGTGAGGTGGCAACGATGAGCAAGCTGACGCTGGATGAGATCGCCGACCTGAGGGCCTACGAGCGGGGCCGAGATGTGTTCCGCCGAGAGGTCTCCGCGCTGAAGAAGCTGCGGCGCGTGGCGATCGGTCCGCTCGTCACTGTCGTGTTCGAGAACCGTACGACGATGCTCTTCCAGATCCAGGAGATGGTGCGGGCCGAGAAGATGGCGACCGACGAGCAGGTGCAGGGCGAGCTCGACATCTACAACCCGCTGATCCCCGAGGCAGGTGAGCTGTCGCTCACGCTGTTCGTCGAGTTGCAGAACGAGGCTGAGCTACGGACCTGGCTGCCGAAGCTGGTCGGGATCGAGCGATCGCTCGAATTGCGTATCGGTGACCCCGCCACGACGATCGCGGCCGCCGTCGACCGAGAGCACGCCGCCCAGCTCACTCGCGACGAGGTGACCGCCTCGGTGCACTACGTGCGCTTCCAGCTCGATGAGGCCGAACGGACCGCCTTCGGACGTGGTCCCGTGACGATGGCACTCACGCATCCCGCCTACAGCTACGCAGTCGAGCTGTCCGACGAGACCAGGGCGTCGCTCCTGGCCGATTGGCAGCCGGACTGACAGCGCCGGCTTCGCTCCGACTGCCGTGCAAGGCATCGATGGCGGCGGGGAATGCTACCGGTAATTCCGACGGACCATTGACAGCGGGTTGAGCATCGTCAATAATCGATGTTCCTGGCCGGCGGAGGCCTGCTCGCAGCAGTGCGCGTAGGTTGAGCCAGGATCTATTCACGGTGCCGGGCTGGTCGCCGCGGCATGCACCTGAGCGAAAGTGAACCAGCAATGAACGCCACGTGGCGCCAGCGAGCGGCATGCCGGGGCCTGGACCCTGACATTTTCTACCCCGTGTCGGACGACGACTCCTGGGAAGCCAAGGTCGTCTGCGATGCCTGCCCGGTGCGTCAGACCTGCTTGGAGCACGCGTTGGCGGGACGCGAGCGAGAGGGTGTCTGGGGCGGCCTCACCGAGCGTGAGCGTCGCCGGGTGCTGCGCCAGCGGCGCAGGACTGCCTGAACCCAGCACGCCTCAACCAGCACGCCTCGACCAGCACGCCTCGACCAGCACGCCTCAACTGGCCCTCCTGCACGGGAGCGGCTGTCCTCGGCGCCACCTTCAGGGTGAGCGACCTGGTCGGGCTTGTGGCGCCCGTGCCGGTACGGCCCCGATGGGCGGCGTGACACCCGGGTGACAGGAGGGTGACACCCGGGTGATTGCGGGTGATCCGCCCGTTGTTTCGTCAGCAGGCTGACAGAGGGTGCCGACTATCGTGCTCGGCGTGAACTTCGAACTTTCCGAAGAGCTGCGCGCCCTGCAGGATGTCGTGCGCCGGCTCGCCAAGGACAAGGTGCAGCCTCGCGCCCGGGAGATCGACGAGTCCGGGGAGTATCCCGGCGATCTGTTCTCGGCGTTCCGGGACGCCGGGCTTCTCGGGCTGTGCATCCCCGAGGAGTACGGCGGCTCAGGTGCCGGGATTCTCGGGCTGACGATCGCCATCGAGGAGGTTGCCAAGTACTCGAACACGGCCGCGCTCATGCTCCTGTTGACCCGACTGCCGACGGGACCCGTGATGATCGCCGGCTCGGAAGAGCAGAAGCGGCGGTACCTGCCGGGTATCGCCGAGGGCGCGGCGAGGTCGGGTTTTGGCTTGTCGGAGTCGGGCGCCGGTAGCGACGTCGCCGGGATGCGGACGAGAGCCACGCCGGATCCGGACAGCGAAGGCGGATGGGTCCTCAACGGTGTCAAGTGTTGGATGTCTGGTGTCGCGCAGGCGGACTGGTACACGGTCTTCGCCAAGACGGGAGATCCGGCAAGCCGCCGCCACGACTCGATCACGGCTTTCCTCGTGGACCGCTCGATGCCGGGTGTGTCCGTCGGATCGATCGACCGCAAGATGGGTGTGCGCGGCGTCGACACGGGCGAGCTCGTCCTGTCGGACGTGCACGTGCCCGCCGGCAATGTCATCGGGGAGGTCGGGGGTTTCCGCTTGGCGATGCTCGGGTTGAATTCGATGCGCCCGATCGTGGCCGCCCGAGGAATCGGCCTCGCCGAGGGCGCCCTCATGTACGCCACCGAGTACGTGAAGGAGCGGTCGGCATTCGGTGGCAAGATCGCCGATTTCCAAGGGATCCAATGGGAGATCGCCAAGGTGGCCGTCGAGATCGAGGCGGCACGCCTGCTGACATACCGGGCGGCGTGGCTGGCCGATCAGGGAAAGTTCACCCGCGAATGGGTGCCCTACTTGTCGATGGCGAAGTACTACGCCACCGAGGTTGCCGTAAAGGCCTCCGGGCTCGCCGTGCAGTTGCTCGGCGCCGCCGGATACATGAAGGATCATCCGACCGAGCTGTGGTACCGCGACGCCAAACAGCTCACCATCGTCGAGGGGACGTCGCAGGTGCAGCTCGGGCTCATCGCCCGCGGGGTCCTCGATCACCGTCTCTGGTGGGACTGAATGACCCTCGGCGCAGCGGACGCTCCGCGGGGGATTGAGGCCGTCGGTGGGTGGCCGGGAGTGCTCGGGCGCCTGCTTCGACGCGAGGATCTGACCGCGGCGGTGACGAGCGCAGCGCTCGAGTCCGTCCTCGCCGGCGAGGCGAGCCCCGTGCTCGTGGCGGCGTTCGCGGCGGCGCTGCGCACGAAGGGTGAGACGGCCGAAGAGCTCACCGGGCTCGTCAGTGCCATGCGAGCGCGAGCAGAGCCACTTCACATCGACGGCGACCTGGTGGACACGTGCGGGACCGGCGGGGACCGGCTCGGCACCATCAACGTGTCGACGATCTCCGCCCTGATCGTGGCCGGCGCCGGCGCGAAGGTCTGCAAGCACGGCGGTAGGGCGACCTCCTCGCTGGCGGGATCCGCAGACGTCTTCGAGGCATTGGGTGTCGTGATCGACCTCGGCCCCGAAGGGGTGCGGACGTGTGTGGCCAAGGCCGGCATCGGCTTTTGCTTCGCCCCTCGCTTTCACCCCGCCATGCGGCATGTCGCGCCCGTGCGGCGGGAGCTCGGGGTACCCACGGTGTTCAACCTCCTCGGTCCGCTGGCGAACCCCGCGTCGGCGGCACGCCAGCTGATCGGCGTCGGTGACCCAGCCATGGCCGAGCGCATGTTGGCCGTGCTGGAAGCGAACGGCACGCTCCACTCGATGGTCGTGTTCGGGCACGACGGGCTCGACGAGCTGAGCCCGGTCACGACCTCGACGGTGTTCGAGACCGTTCGTTCCACCGACGAGCCATCCGGGTACCGGCGTCGACGGTTCGAGGTGGAACCGAGCGCCTACGGTTTCGGTCGAGCGGAGATGGCCGATCTGCTGGGAGGCGCGCCGGCTCTCAATGCCGAGCTCGCAACGGCGATCCTGGCGGGCGAGAAGGGGCCCCGGCGCGACTTCGTCCTCCTCAACGCCGGCGCCGCCCTCGTCGTGGCCGGGCTCGTCGCGACGATCGAGAGCGGCATCGAGCTTGCTTCCTCCGTCCTCGATGCCGGCGCTGCTGCCGCTGTCCTCGAGGCGCTCGTGCGCGTGTCGCAGTCCGCCGCCGCCGATACGCCATAGCGACGTTCGTGGTGGGTGCGGTCGCGGTCGTGGCCGCCGACGCCGGCGGCGGCCAGCCGGGTTACCTTCTGCGGCAACCGCGTACCCAAAGCGACCGCCAGGGGGGTCGCCCGGTCGCTTTCGGTACGAGGTTCACCCGTCGCCGGCGGGTCGCACCCGCACCCGCACACGCGCACGCCGGCCTACGGATTACAGGGAACGGGGTTCCAGGGCTCGGGGTAGTTCTTGTTGTTGTCGACGATCGCCCCTGTCGTCGTGCCGGTGACGGGCGTCGTCGTGGTCGTCGTCGAAGTAGAGGACGACGTGCTCGTCGACGACGATGTCGTCGTCGAGCCCCCAGTGGACTTCGGCGTCCCAAAACGCAGGAACTTCGCGATCATGGCCTTGTCGAGCTTCCAGACCGGCAGCAGGATGTCCTGGTTCGATGTCGTGACCGCACCAGCCGTCGGCAGCACCTCGGTGCTCAGGTTCGCCGAGGGCAGCCCCCGGAACTCGAGCGCCAGCGACTCGAGATCTCCCGTCGAGAACGTCGAGTCGATGACGATCTGCTTCGTGGCGTCGACGATGAACGCGTTGATCGACAGCGGGTTCCGGTCCCCGTCAGCCCGGTCGATGAGGGCGTGGAAGAACGACTCCTGGCGGCGGATCCGGCTCAGGTCCCCGAGGCCGTCGTAGTTCCACTGCCCGTTGGCGTAATACGACGTGTCCCGGCTCCTCACGAGCTCCAGCGACTGCACGCCATTCAGGTACTGGCAGCCGGTCTTCGTGATGTTGAGGCCGGTCATCGAGTCCTTCAACTTGTCCGGGAAGTCCATCCATACGCCCCCGAGATCCTGCACGGCGTTCGTGAAACCGAGGAAGTTGGCGTAGGCGTAGTGGTTGACGGGGATGTGGAATTCCTGCTCGATCGTCTCGACGAGCTGGGTGGGACCGGTGTTGAAGGCAGCGTTGACGCGGTTGCCCTGGCCACCGGAGTCGGCGATGGTGACCCAGGTGTCGCGTGGGATCGAGAGCATCTCGATCTTCTTGTCGGCGGGGACGACTCTCATGATGATGATGACGTCGCTGCGCTGGCCGCCGGCGGCCCCTTGGTTGCCGAGGTGAGACTGGCAGGCGGCCGTCGTGCAGAACGAGCGCGTGTCGGAACCCACGAGCAGGATGTTGAAGGGCTGTCCGGGCTTGGCAGTCTTGACCAGGCCACCGACCTTCACCTTCGTGATGTGGCCGAGGCGGTAATTGATGTAGAAGTACCCGCCGGCGCCGAGCACCATGGCGAGCACCACGACGACGGCGGTGCCGATCACCGTGCGCCGCAGCCAGCGTCGCCGCTTGCGGCCGCCTGGCACGGCCCCCCCCGCCGGCGCCGACTTGTTCCGGGCTCGGTGGAGTCCGGAGCTGCGGCTCGCTCCGGCCTCGGCTCGGGCGGCAGTGCCGCCGGGGTCCGGCGTCCAGTCAGGCGGACTGCCGGGAAGATCGTCTGTCACGGCCCGTCAGGTTACTGGCCGATTCGCCCGCTCCTGCGTCAGCCTGGCATCTTCGGGACGGAGATGATGCTCAGCACGGGACCGGGTTCCAGGGCTCGGGGAGCGATTGCGGCGTGTCGGTTACTACACCGCCGGGCGGCGCCGTCGACACCGGCGTCGTGGAAGAGGAGCTGGATCCGCTGTGCGAGGTGGTCGGCCCACTCGCCTTCTTCGCCCCCTCAGCCAGGAAGCGCTTGATCGTCTGGCTGGCGTAGGGCTCGGCGGCCAGCAGGGCGTCCTGGCCGTCGATCACCTGCGCGTACGTCGGCAAGACGGTCGTGATGAGGTTCGACTCACTCAAGGAGTGGTATTTCAGCCCGAGGGAGATGAGCTCGCCGCTGCCGAAGGACTCGTCGATCGTGAGATCGGAGACGGTAGCCCCGAGAAACGAGTTGAGCTTGAAGATGTTCGGGAAGACCCCGTGCACCTTGTCGAGAAGAGCATGGAAGAACGCTTGCTGGCGGCGGATGCGGCTCCAGTCGCTCTCGCCGTCGTAGTGCCAGGCATGGTCCTTGTAGTAGTAGAGGTGCCGGCTGCGGACGAGGGAGAGCGCCTGTGCGCCGTCGAGCAGCTGGCAGCCGGTGGTGTGGATGCTGAGCCCCGAGAACTGGTCCATCACGGGGTAGTGGAAGTCGAGTGAGATGCCGCCGAGGGCATTCACCATGCCCTGGAAACCGCAGAAGTTCGCCATCATCACATGGTTGATGGGGATGTGGAAGTTCTCCTGGATCGTCTCGACGAGCTGGGTCGGGCCGTTGTTGAACGCCGCGTTGATCTTGTTCGAGGTGCTCGTCCCGGCGATCGGCACCCACGTGTCACGCGGGATCGAGAGCATCTCCACCTGGTCGGTCGAGGGGATGAGCCGGACGATGATGATGACGTCGCTGCGTTGCCCGGTCTGGCTCGTGCTCGACCCGAACGCCTTCTCCGCCGCCGGCGTCGTGACGCACGCCCTCGAGTCCGAGCCGACGAGGAGGATGTCCACCGGCTGGCCGGACTGTTCCGCCGTGAGAGCCGACACGGGCACCCGGTGTATGCCATTGAGCGTGGAGTTGACGTAGAAGTAACCGGCGACGCCCGCCAGCAGGATCAACGGGATCAGGATGGCGAAGACGATGAGGACGCGCTTCGGCCACCGCCGCACGGTTGGCCCGCGGCCGTGGGCCTTGTACGTCTTCCGGGACGAGCCGGGAGGGCCGCCGAGCGACGGGCCGCGGCGGCGCCTGAAGATCTTCCGCTCCTTCTTCCCGACCGTGTAGGTCGCACGGGAACGCCCGGGAATCGGCGGCAGTTCGGCTGGCACGCTGGTCGAGATTACCCATGATCCCCCGGCTCTTGGGGTCGCCCACTTGGTCGGGCGAGGCCGCGTGCAACCTCAGCGAGCCCGCAGGCGCTCCCGCCACAGCAGCACCCGCAGTCGCAACAGACCGGTGGCCGACTCGATGCTGCGCTGCCAGACGGAGGTCCGGGGTGGCCGTACCTCGCTCACATCGGCCGGCAGCTCAGCGACCCGGACACCGGCCCGCGACGCTCGAAGTACCAGCTCGACGTCATAGAGAGCGCCCGTCATGGTGCAAGCACGAGCAGCTTCCGCGCACTGCGCCCGCGAGAGCACCTTCATGCCGTGAGCATCCGTCACGGGCAACTGCAGCAGGACCCGCATGGCGAAGGTGAACCCGGCGGTGAGGACCCGCCGGCTGATCGGTCGGCGGTCCGTCGCACCTGGGGCACGTTTGCTGGCGAGCACGATGCCGGCGGCACCGCCGTCGACGATGGCGATCCCCTTGCCGAGAAACCCCATATCCACGTAGTCCACGTCGAAATGCACCACCACGTCGCCGGTCGCCATTGCGAAACCTTTTGCCACGGCAGCCCCGTAGTCCGCCACCGGGAGGTTGACGAGGATGATCTCAGGCGTGTCCGCCTGCAACCGGGCGGCGAGGGCGCCGGTCCCATCGGTCGAACCGTTCTCGACGATCACGATCTCGAATGTCTCGCCACGGTCCCGCATGGCTTTCACGACGTCACCGACGGCGCGTTCCAGCAGTTCGGCCTCGTTGTGAGCCGGCAGCACGATCGAGCGACGGACCTGGTGATCCTCGGCCGGCTCCGTCACGGCGATCCTCCATCGGGCCGGAGCAGATCCCCGTCGACGTCATCCCAACGGGAGGGCTCGCCCCAGACCGCCGGGGGATTGAGGCCTCCCGGTTGCGGACCGGGAGCCGGCGTGGGTGCCGGGTTCGGCAACGGTGAGGCGGTGACGGGATCGGCCGCTGCCGGGTCGGTACCCACGTCCGGGGCGGGCCGGAACGCGAGCGCTCCGAGCCCGACGAGGCCGGCGACGGAGGCGGCTTTGCCGATCCAGTCGACCGTCGAGGTGCCGTACGAGAGCGTCACGTGACGCGAGGTCGGGACGACGACCATCACGTTGGGCATGGCCTCGTAAGGTCCCGTCGCACCCGTCGCCTGCCAGTTGGGGAAGTACGGAATCTTGACGACGACGGGCGTCCCGATCCTCGAGACATCGAAGGAGATCGACGAGGTCGTCGTCGTCACGTGGCTCACCACCGTGCTTGGCGCCGGCACTGCCGCCGTCGTGGGCACGAGCCGGCCGGGCTTTGCGTGCGGCCAGGAGCCCGGGCCGGATCGGACGAGCTCAACCGGCCAGTACTGCTCCTCCTCGTACCACTTGAGCCCGGTGCCCAGCCAGCTACTTGCACTCGAGGGTTCGACGACCGGTTCGTACGACAACCTGGACACGAGTGGTGCGTCCTTGACCAGGTACAGCTGCCAGACCGGGTGGGGGTCGGCAAGGCCGTTGATCGTCCCGGCGAATCCAGGCGTCTGGCCGATCTTGACGAGCGCCGGGTCGGCGGCGGCGGCGGCTTCGACCGGCGGCGACATGGCGAAGAAGTACCTCACGCCCATGAACTGCAGGTGGCGGACGCCGTCGGGAACGTTGAAGCCCGGGTAGTTGAGGCCAGACACCGGGTCTGGCGACTCGCCGTTCTGTGACACCTCGCTCACATCGAGGAAGTGGAAAGGGGTGGTCGTCGATGATTCGAAGTAGATGCCGTCGGTGGCTTCCATGCATCCGTTCGTGAACAGCGGGATGGCCATCATCGCTTCTGTCGAACCGAACGGGTTGGTCGTCTCGGAGATGTACTCGTACTGCAAGCGCCCGCACCCGTACTTGGCGCCGGCCTTGTCCATCATCGC
>JBEKMC010000100.1:0-14074 GCA_050008715.1 Acidimicrobiales bacterium
CGAAGGGCTGGTACACGACACGCCGGCGAGGCCCGCAGACTGGGCGCCGGTCGGAGTGGCGGTCGCATGGATCTTCCAGTTGGCGCCATTCCAGACCTCCGCCAGCGTGACTTGGGCGCCGCGGTTGCTCGTGCCATCGCCGACGGCGGTGCACGTCGAAAGCCCGATGCACGACACGCCGGCGAGGTTGCTGGGCTGGGCACCGTTCCCGTTCGAGGTTGCTTGGATCTTCCAACTTGAGCCGTTCCACACCTCAGCAAGCGTGAGGTAGGGACTGTTCGTGCGATCGCCGTCGCCGCCGGCGGCGGTGCACGCCGAAGCTGCGGAGCACGACACCCCGGTCAGACTGCTGGACTTGGCGCCGGGGGGGCTGGCGGTGGCCTGGATCTTCCAGCTGGTGCTCTTCCTCACCTCTGTGAACATCCCCTGTGTGCCGCTGATATTGGTGGCGGAGCCAACGGCGGTGCACGCCGAAGCCCCCGAGCATGACACCCCGGTCAGCTTGCTGAACTGCTCGCCGGTCGGACTCGGCGTGGTCTGGACTTTCCAGCTGGTGCCGTTTCGCACCTCCGCCAGAGGGCCCTGGCCTGAGCTGCCCTGGAACGTCTCGCCGACGGCGGTGCACGCCGTAGACCCGGTGCAGGACACCGCCGCCAGGTCGTTGTATCCAGAGCCGGCGGGGTTCGGTATCGCCTGGATCTTCCAGTTGGTGCCGTTCCACACCTCAACCAACATCTCATCGGAGTCGGTGCTACTGAGATATGAGCCGACGGCAGTGCACGCCGACGCCCGGGTGCAAGACACGCCGAACAGGCTGTTGTTCCGGCCGAAGAGGCTGTTGCCGCCCGCGTGGTTGGGAGTCGGCTGAACCTTCCAGTTCGTGCCGTTCCACACCTCCGCCAGAGTCTCCACGGTGCCGGCGGTCACCCCTGAGCCGTTGGTCTTCACGTAGTCGCCGACCGCGGTGCAGGCCGAAGCTCCCGTGCACGACACGGCTGAGAGGCTGCTCCCCTTCGAGCCGGTTGGGTTGGGGGTCTTTTGAATCGCCCACGTCGTGCCCTTCCGCACCTCTGCCAACGTCACCTCGGTGCCGCTGCTGTTCGTGTAGTCGCCGACGGCGGTGCAGGCCGACGCCCCGGTGCACGACACCCCGGCCAGGCCGGCGGACAGGGCGCCGGCCGGGCTGGGGGTCGTTTGGATCGCCCACTTCGTGCCCTTCCGCACCTCTACCAACGGCACCCCGGTGCCGCTGCTGTTGGTACTGCTGCCGACGGCGGTGCACGTTGCTGCTGTGCACGACGCCCCCGCAAGCTCACCTTGGGGTCCAGTCATGTTGACACTGTGTTCAAGGTGCCACCGTGGCGTGCCAGACGCAACAACACGCGGGGTGGCAAGCGCTCCGCCCATGACGGCTGCGAGCACACAGCCCATCCTGACAACCGCCTGTTGACTCAACGGTCCCTCATCCCCCCGGGCCGAACCAAGTCGCCAAACCTGACCTTCTCGCTTCCTGGTTGGCGACCCATCCGAATCTGAAGGACCAGGATACTCATGCCCAAGCGGAGCGTCGTGGGCAAGAGCCCCACAACGGAGGGCGTCCGGTCGCCAAGGCTCGCCCCCTCAGGATCTGGGTCGTTCCGAAGTTGTTCAGCCGACAGTTGGGATCCGAGCGATCGGGTCCGTGATGGCGGACTGCCGACGTCGAGCCTCATTCTTGCCACTCCGCTCCTAGGTGAGTGATCCACCCCCCGCAGGTCGATCCGTGAGACAGTGTGATCACTGGCGGCGAGTCAGGGTCGTACCGGCGCCCGAACTCCCCGACTCGTCCGCCAGTGATACTGCGTCGAGGCCATTTATTGATCGCTCCGGAACGCCGACTCGAGGCCGTGAACAGAGCAGTCGAGTTGGCGCGTAGCGTCAGGCGTCCCGGGGGCAATCCGGGTAGCTGGCGCCAGCACCTCAGCACCACCTCAGGGCGGCCTCAGGTCACGAGCGCAACCTGACAGTCATGGATCGCCACGTAGAACGGCCCGACACCCGCCATGTCCAGTCGGCCTCGGCTGCTGGTCCCGCAGTCGAGGATCACGGTCGGGCGGTGACGGCAAACATCCAGGCCGCCGCCTACTATCGCCAAGCGCAGCAGGCTGAGGACGCGTCCGAGGCGGTAACGGCGCTCCGTCACGCGGTCACGACCGATCCGGCGTTCGGGCTCGCAATCGCCGATCTCGACGCCCTCACCGAAGCCGCCCCGGGCCTCATCGGCCGTCGCCAGGTGAACTGGGAACGTCATCACGTCGAAGTCGTCCGCACGGCGGCCGCTGGCAATGACACTCGAGCCGCCGACCTGCTCCGTGAGCACCTCGGCACTGTTGGCTGCGATCCGCTCGCAGTGGGCATCGTCACCGAGCTCCGATGGCGCGGAGGACACCGGGACGGGCTCGATGATCTCAGGGGCCACCTTCCTGGTTGTCACCCGGCCTCGATGTGACCTCCCGGTGACGCATTCGGCCCGCACAGTGGCACGCCCCGACGGGCGAGCAGCGCCTTAAGGGACTGGATGACCGAGGAGACCTCGTTGTTGAGGTCAGCGCCCTGGACCTCGTAGGCGCGCTGTTCGGCCTCAACGATGGCGCGGTCCTGGCGGAAGATGCCTTCGGTGAAAAGGGTGATGACCGGCCACAGTAGATGGATCACACCGGGAATCGGGGGCTTTTGGACCATGATCAGGCCGTAGGTGTGGTTGTGGTGCTGGGTCCGGTCGGTGGGCACGTAGGCGTTCCACAAGTCGAGGGCTGGGGGTCGCTCGTTTTGGCCGTCGGTCCAGTAACGCAGCGTCTGGTATGGGTAGCCAGTGCGGATAGTCATCAAGTCGGCGTATCTGTCGTTGTTGCTGCTGCCGATGATCAAGCGCTCGCCCAGGGACTGCTTGCCCTCGGTGCGGGCGAAGGAGTAGTCCGCCTCCAGCCAGTCCTCGCCCTCGCGGACGTCCAGCAGCTTGGCCCGGATCCGGCCCATCAGACTGCGATGCAGGAACTGATGGTTCATGTCCATCAGGTTCTCGTGCATGAACGAGTAGTGGCAGGCGATCTCCCGATCGAGCACCCGAACCTTGAATCGGCGGTCGCCGTAATAGGGCAACTCCGGCACCGCTGTGACCTCGGCCAGTTCCTGGTCGCCTGGGAAGATGAACACGAAACCGTATGCCTCACGGCATGCGTAGCCGCGTACTCCGTTGGGCAGCGTCCGCTCCCGGTCCAGGTACGGGATGCTCACGCACTTACCGGTGCGGTCGTAGGTCCAACAGTGATAACCACACTGCAACCGCTCGTTCTTCACGACGCCCATGCTCAGCGGCACCTGGCGATGGGCGCACCGGTCCTCCAGGGCATACGGCTTGCCCGTCTTCGGCCGAACCAGCACGATCTCGGTCCCCGCAAACTTCACAGCGAGGGTCTTCTCGGGCTCGAGATCGCGGGACCGGGCGACGGGGTACCAGAAGGACGGGTCAAGGCCCGTGATGCGGGTCGCCGGGATGTCACTTGCAGGGGTTACGTCACGGTGCTGCCGCCATGGCGGCTTCGTCTGGGGGACCGACATGTCGCACAACGTTAATCCGGCGGCTTCACGCCGGTTGAAGCGCGTGAAGAATGCCCTGGATCGCTAGCGGGGGAAGGATCTGTGCAGCTCGCGCAGTCACCGACGGAGCAGGCGGACCGTCCTCGGGACGGATGTAGCGTGGTTGGTCTGTTCTGCTGCTACCTAGAATTTGTGGGGACGGGGTGTGAAAGATAAGCGGTGCGCTGATCTACCCCACCTGCCGGGAGGCCTCTCGGCGGGATTGCTGCCAGCCCTCGTCGTCGACTCGAGCAGCGACGCAATCGTCTCGAGCCGGCTTGACGGCACGATCATTGGCTGGAACTCTGCCGCCGAACGTCTCTACGGTTGGCCGGGAGCCGAGGCGGTCGATCAAAGCATCGAGATGATCGTGCCCGAGACTCGGCGCGCGGAGCTCTCGATGATCATGTCGCGACTCGAAAGCGGCGAGCTGATCGCCGGCCTCGAGACTGTTCGCACCCGCCGCGACGGGTCCGAGGTGAACGTGTCGGCGACCATGTCGCCCGTCTTCGACATCGAGGGCCGCGTCGCGGGCACTTGCTTCATCGCTCGAGACATATCCGACCTAGAACCCCTGGAGCAGATTCAAGCCCAACTGGCGTCTGTCGTCGAGAGCGCAGAAGACGCCATCATCAGCCTCGACACGAACGGTCGCGTGCTGAGCTGGAACTCGGGCGCCGAGCACCTGTTCGGGTACAGCTCCGCCGAGATGCTCGGTCGGTTCTACGGCGAGATCCTCTCAAGTGGGGCGCACGAAGACTTCAAGACCCTGTTCGCAAAGGCGATGGCCGGCGAGCGATTGAGCCACTACGAAACCTCGCGGCAACGCCGCGACGGATCGATGATCGATGTCTCGGTGAGCCTGGCGCCGATGTTCGCCGCTGACGGCTCGATCATGGGGGAATCGGCGATCGTGCACGACATCACTGAGCGCAAAAGGCGCGAGCGGGAGCTGTTGGCGAGCCAGGAACTGCTGGCGCGAGCCCAGCGAGTCGGGCGCATCGGCGGGTGGACCGGCGGGTCGGATCTCAATTCACGGTCATCCTGGACCAGCGAGACGTTCCGGATTTTCGGGGTCGCCGAGCGTCCGGACCTGACGACAGCGGACTACTACGAGCGAGTCCACCCCGACGATTTTCCCCGCGTGCAATCAGCAGTGAATTCTGCCATTGCCGAGGGGAATCGATACGAGATCGAGTACCGGATCGTCCGCCCGGACGGGACCCAACGGTGGGTCTTCGAAGCTGCAGACGTCGTGGTCGACGATGGCGGGACGCCGGTCGAGTTGACCGGCGTCGTGCAGGACATCACTGAGCGCCACGAGGCCGAAGAGAAGATGCGGGTCGTGGAGCACCAGCTCCGCCTGCTCGCCGAGAACTCGCCGGATCTCATTTTCCGCTACCGGCTCGACAACCCCGAGCGCTTCGAGTTGGTGAGCCCCGCCTCCCTCGCGATCACCGGCTACACACCCGACGAGCTCTACGAGGATCCGGGTCTCATCGACCTCGTGATCGGAACCGAGGATCGCGAGCTGTGGATGCAGCGCCTGCTCTCAGGCCAGGCCGAAGACGCCGGGGACGTCCAGTTCACGCGAAAGGACGGCTCGAGGGTCTGGGTCAGCCAGCGGCTCAACGTCGTGCGGGACGCCAGCGGGGGAATCATCGCCGTGGAGGGCATCGTCCGGGACATAAGCGAGCGGAAGGCCGCGGAACAGCGGTTCGAGTACGAAGCCCTGCACGACCCCCTGACCGGGCTGCCTAACCGCGTGTTGGTCATGGACCGGATCGAGAACGGGCTGGCGCGTGGTGCCCGCGACCGCTCGCTCGTCGCCGTGCTTTTTGTGGACATCGACCGGTTCAAGGTCGTCAACGACACTCGCGGGCACGCGCGGGGTGACGCCTTCCTAAAGTCTGTCGCGGACCGGTTGGCGCAAGACTCGCGAGCCGGGGACACCGTGGGCCGCTTCAGCGGCGACGAGTTCATCGTCGTATCCGAGAGGCTCCGCGTTGCCTCCGACGCGATCACGATCGCCGACCGGATCCTCAGTTTGTTCACCGCGCCGTTCGTCGCCGACGGTGAGGATGTGCACCTGACGGCGTCGATCGGCATCGCCATCGGCGGTGCGAGTGAGAGCGCCGACGCCTTGCTGCGCTACGCCGACCTGGCGATGTACCGCGCCAAGGATCGTGGCGGGGGGCGCTACGAGATGTTCGACGACGCCTTGAGGGCCGAGGCCGAACGGCGCGCCAGCACCGAGGCGGGCCTGCGCCGCGCACTCGATAACAACGAGCTCGCGCTCGTCTTCCAGCCTGTTTGGTCGATCGCCGAGGAGCGCTTCGTCGGCGCCGAGGCGCTCCTGCGGTGGCACGACCCCGAGAGCGGGACGATCAGCCCAGCCGAGTTCATCCCGATTGCCGAGGAGTGCGGGCTCATCGTCCCGATCGGGGACTGGGTCCTTGCACAGGCCTGCGACTTACTCTCGCTCTGGAGCCGCGGAGGGCGACGGCTGGCTGCGTGCACTGTCTCGGTCAACGTCTCCGCCCTGCAGCTCCGGTCTCGGGCCTTCACCCGTGCCCTGGAAGAGCCAGTTGCGGCATCGGGCATCGACCCGAAGCTGCTCTGCCTCGAGATAACCGAGTCCGTGTTGATGGCGGACATCGACTTCTTCGCCGGATCGCTCCACCGTTTGCGCGAGATCGGGGTGCGCCTCTCGATCGACGACTTCGGCACCGGATATTCCTCGCTCGCATATCTGCGCCGCTTCCCAGTCGATGAGCTCAAGATCGACAAGTCCTTCGTCGCCGGCCTGGGATCTGATACCTACGACGCAACCCTCGTGGCTGCTGCGATCGCGATCGCAGACGCGCTCAGCCTCCGCGTTGTGGCGGAGGGTGTCGAGACCGCCGAGCAGCTCGCGGTGCTGAAGGACCTCGGATGCCAGTACGCCCAGGGGTACCTGCTCGCGCGCCCCCTTGCCGTAGATGATTGTGCCGCGCTCCTCGACGGCGTGAGTTGATCGGCACGGTCGCCTGGGATCCCTCCTCGATGCTCACCACCTGGGCACGGCGACTATGCGACCTAGGGGTGGTGACGCCAAGTCAGTTGAGCACCGCCCGCTCGGGTGGAGTCAAAGTAGATGACCGGGTCAAGCTGTCGTAGCGGCGTCGCTTCGGTCCCGTCCTCAGCCAGCACGATACCGATTTCGTACCCGCCGCTCGGATCGTCGACTGGCCCGAATGCCAGAGCCTTGCCGTGCTCCGCTAGTCGCGACCAGTAGCCGAAGTGAGCCGTCATGATCGAACGTTCCTCGTCGGTCATGGTGAAGGCAAAGTCGGGGCGCGGAGGAATGAGGCGAAACACGAATCCCTTCATGACGAACTGGGGGCCGGTGACCCTTGGAGCCGTGTCGCAAACCGTTGCAGTCCAACCGCCCAACCCTCGGGAGACCCGACGGCATCGCGCATCTGCTCCCAGCCTTCGCCATGGTGGTCAATGTTGCGGTGTTCGAGCACGACGCGTGTCCGCTGTGGGGACTCGGAAACAAAGCGGACCTCCACCTCGCTCGTCTTTGTCGGGTCGCTCTCGATCTGCCAGGCCAGGCTGATGTCCCAGGAGAACACCACCCTCTCAGGAGGTTCGTAAGCGAGAATGCGAGCCCAACGGCACTCGCTTCCATCCTTACCTCGGTCATAGACGTGACCCCCTTGGCGAGGCTCGAAGACCATCTCGGCCAACTCCGCTTGGAGAATGTGGTGCTCGGGAGGCCACCAGCTTCCGATGTCCTGGGTGAACACTTGAAAGGCGTGATCGATCGGAGTTTCCACCACGATCGACGTCTGCACGGAGGTCTTGGGCGAATCACTCATGGGATAGTCCTCCACTGTTCTCAGCTCGGGCCTTGAAGGAGGCCAGAGCGTTATTCCAAAACCTGTCGAGGTAGTCCCGCAGGTCACCAATGCCGTTCGGGTCAAGCCGGTAGATGCGCCGCGTTCCGTCACGATGGTCTGTGACGAGCCCTGCGTCCTTCAAGACCTTGAGATGTTGTGAGACCGCCGGTCGGCTAACGGGTAGCAGCTCGGCGAGGACACCCACCGGCGACGGGTTCTCAGCGAGGTGTTCGAAGATCGCCCTCCTCGTCGGATCGCCGAGCGCAGCGAGTGCCAGAGTGTTCGTCATGACTTACCGTAAGTATACACTTACAGATACACTCGTCAAGGCCACTAGGGCTGCTGCCGCGGGCCACGCTCGCACCAGATCGTTGCAGGGTCGTGCCAGTACAGGCACCAAGCCCTTCCGTGTCATCACGAAAGTCACCGCAAGATTCGCTTGCGGTACTCCTCACGAGGCCACCCCAGTTCGGGCAGCTCCATGACTGCGGCTTGGCGGCTAGCCGCGAGACCGGGTTGGCGACGAAGCGAACCATTCGGCTGAGAAATGAGGCTGACGTCGACGACGTTTGGTGCAGCGGTGGCGGGGTCGCGATCCTCTACCTATAGCCCGACGGCATCGTTCGCAAGCTGACCACGCGATTGGTCGCAGTTATCGTCCATAGAGCGGCGCACGAGCCTGATCCAGGTCTATCGCTGCGTCAGTCCAGACTGCCACTGGTCGAAACCCCAATCGCTCGTTGATCTTCAGAATGCCTGCGTTGGACTCCGCGTTCTGGGTGGCGATCTGCGTGATGTCAGGACGAGCGCCCCGCAACTCGGTCAACGAGGCCTCCTTCAACCAACTGGCGAGCCGTGATCCTCGGTGATCGCGCAGGATAGCTGTGTCTTCGGTGCTCGCGAATCCTCCGGGAGCGTGTGACACTCTGATCTCTGTAAACCCGACCACGTCACCTAGCCGGGATACGGCAGCGCTGACTCGAATCTGACGGCCGCGCCTGGCGACAGCCTCTTCCATGTCTCGAATCCGATCAGGCGTCCAATGCTCAACAAGCCCACTGTCATGAGGAGCATCGTTGATCGCATTCCGGACACGTGCGAATGACAGCAGAAGCCGCTCGGGTGTCGCGCCGACCCATGACCGCAGCCGATAGTTGGCCTTCAGGTCCTCACCAGGCGACCGGTGAACACACAGATCGGCCAAGTGAAGTACTTGGTGCAGCACCCGCTGCCCTGGTTCAGCGCCTACGAAGCGAGCGAACGCTTCGCCCTCCTCTGACGCATAGCGACCTACAAGCCGCCGCACGCCGTTCGTCCTCGCCTCCGCCGCGACGGCGTCAAGGAGGGCCGCCCCTAAGCGGTATCTACGGCACTCACGGCGAACGACCAACTCTACCGCGGCGGTCGATCGACTCTCGAGCCAATCCACGACCCCGATGGCGGCGACACCCTCACCGCTCCGCACGGCCCAGATCCAGCGGCGGTCGCCAGACGGTGGGTGGCGCAGCCAAGTGATCGACTCAGACGCACTGCAGCATGGCCCGTCGCGTCGCCCTACATGTCCTTCGTGGCGCACTTCGTGGATGGCGACGAGAAAGGCGTCTGCGGTGCTGGACGGGTCGAACCGCTCGCACAGCGGGAAAGCTCCTTCGGACACGATTCACCGTAGCGAAGCAAATGACAGCAGCCGCGATCCTGGCACCTGCCCTACTTGGGCTCTGTCGTCGACGTCGGGCTGACGATCCGCCAGGTCTTGCCGTTCCAGATCTCCGCCAACGGCGCTTCGCTCGCCTTAGTGATATAAGACCCGACCGCCTCACACCAGGTGGCCGATCTGCAGCTGATTCCTTCCAGTGATGCAAGGCTCCCCCCGGATGGAGTGAGCGGCTTGGCGATCGTCTTCAGCGTCCTTCCATTCCACTTCGCTGCGAGCATTGAGTCGGTGACGCCGTAGCTGCCGATCGCGACACAGGACTCCGCGGTCACACACGAGACCCACCCGAGGGAGCTGAGGCTGCTTCCTGCCGGGGGTGACACCTTGGCAGCCGTCCAGCGCTTGCCGTTCCAGTCCAGGAGCGAGATCGTAAACGTGCTTGCCCCTTCGGCGCCGACTGCGACGCACGCCGCTCGCGATGCGCAGGACACACTGATGAGCGAATTCTCTTCGCTCCCGCGATCCGGCGTGGTCGTCACCTTCCATCCAGTCGATGTCAGAACCTCGGCCATGTTGGAGACCTTTGAGGACGACTGGTTCACGGAGTCACCGACTGCCATGCAGGCCGTGGCTGATACGCAGGAGACCCCGTCGAGGCCGCCGCCGCTCGGCGCCTTGTTCGTGGCGACCGCCCAACTGCTGCCTCCGGTCTCGATGAGCGCTTGAAAGGGGCCGGCGCTCGGTTGGTAGTAGCCGACCGCCACACAGTGATCGAACTTCACGCAGGACACCCCGCTGAACGTATCGCCTGTCCGCGAGGCCGTGCTCTTTGGGCGGGCCGTCTTGGCGAGAGTCCAGGTCGAACCGTTCCACACCTCCGCCAGCAGAAACAGGTTGTCGTTGGCGTCGACATAATTCCCGACCATCGCGCAGAAGGTGCTGGCTGCACAGGACACCCCGTACACCTGCATCAGGACGGCCCCCAACGGAACGGCCGTCTTCTCGACAGTCCATCTCGTCCCATTCCACCACTCCGCCAGCGCGGCTGTCGAAGCGATCCCGTTCACCGTTCCCGGCGCCTTCCCGACCGCCATGCACGCCGACGGCGACACGCATGAGACGGAGACAAACTCTCCGACAGGCTTCGGGGTGGCACGAGATGCGGGTGAGGCGGCGCCCACACGAGGAGCCGTCACGGACACGACGATGACGGCCGCTGTGGCAGCGATGACGAGCCGTGAGCGAAAGGTGGTCGACGACTTCATGGCCCTCAGTATTGCGGAACTCCAGGCGCCGGCACAGTGCTTTCAGCGCAGTCACCGAGTGGCGGCATCAATCAGCCAGGTCGCCGGCCATAGGGGACCGCCGCGCTCACTTCCTCGGGCGTCGCTCACGGCCGTCCGAGCTCTCGGCCTCGACGAGACGCTCTTTTACAGGAGCGGGCCGTGGCATACCAAGAAGTGGCACCTCGATCGTCGACGTCGGCTCTGGATCCGCCCAGCTGCTCGATGTCGGGCCGGGGCGTAACACCCGTGAGCCGAGTCGCTGGATAGCTGCCCGACCACAGAAGTGGCGAGGCGCCGTCAGGTACGCCGCCCTTGACATGTCGGGGCCTTACCCGGAAGACCCTCGACGAGACGCTCCCCAAGGCCATCCAGGTAGCCGATCCCTTTCACTTGGTGCGCTTAGCCACCGACAAGCTCGACGAGGTCCGCCGCCGCGTCCAGAACGAGCTCTTCCGCCACAGGGGACGAGCCGGCGATCCGTTGTATAGGGCGCGGCGTCTCTTAACCAAGGCCCACGAACGCCTTGAACGCCTTGACGACAAGGGCGACACCAAGCTGCGTGCCCGAGACAACAGAAAGGCCGGCGCTTTCGCACCGGCCCTGACTTGCGCTTTCTTTAGTGCCGGGGGAAGGATTTGAACCTTCGACCTTCGGGTTATGAGCGGCTCCATCCGGCGGGCCGTCCCTACGACTGGCGCGGTCAGGCTGCACCGTCATCAGCCGCGACCGGTGCCTCCTGGCAGTACTGGCAAGAGCGAGCAGGCTCTCCTCTCCGCCGCGCTCTCCCCCCTTCTGGGAGCTCGCACGACCGAGCCGGACAATTCGCCCACGCCTGACCCCGATCGTGGCGGCTACTTGAAGGGGTTCTCCACCCGAACGCCCCCGAAGTCCTGTCCATCCTGGAGATCCTCGGAAAGGACGACCTCGGCGCCCGAGAGTCGGGCGGCCTCGATGATGGCGGCGTCCCAGTAGGAGATCCCGAACCTTGCCCTCGTCGTCAAGGCCGCCAAAAGCACCGCCTTCGTCGTGTCCTGCACGGAGAACCGAAGGAAAGACTCCACCAGAGCAGACGCTTGCTCGTGCGTGAGCGGGTAGGCACGTCCGGCTCTCGTGGCCTGCACGTAGAACTCCTGCAGCACCTGGACTGACAGCCGCAGGTCCCTGTCCCCGAGGATCTGCCTGGCGCGCTCGGCCTTAGTCTCCTCGGCGGGATCGGTCGAGATCGAGTACAGCAGAACGTTCGTGTCAGCGAACTGCACGGGCGTGGAGCTCGTCCCGACCGAGGCGGTCGCCCGCGCTGAACCGCTTGATCTTCCTACGCACCAATTCCTGCCGGCTCTCGAGGCTCGTAAACTCGACGGCCTGCGCCGACAGCTGGCGCAGGTAGTCAGCCACGAGTGCGCTGACCGAGGTGTCCTGCTCGGCGGCGCGGATGCGGGCTTGACGGTAGACGTCGTCCGACACCGTGACGGTGATGTTCTTCACAGATTCACTATAATACAGTTCCACAGTTGTAACCTGTCGAAACGAGGTACTTCAGACGACAGGCTTTCGGCGATGCGAGGCTCATACCCAACCCGCCCGGCGCAGCAGCCCCATGAAGGTCGTCTTCCGCCCATGGTCTTCGACGAGACGGACGAGTACATCGCGGAAGAGAGCTGGCTCTCCCGCGGTGGCCGCCAGCTTCTCGATCCGCTTGAGGATCCGTGTGGCGTCTTGATAGCCGGAAGCGTTCTTCGTCTCGACCCGCTCCACTGCAGCGCGCTCGTATATCGGTATCGCATCCAACGGATGCTCTGATTCGCGGGTCTGAGCCAGCTTCATCCAGATCCCATCGTCAACCCCATGTCGCGTGGCCATTTCCCAGGCGTCGTCCACTCGGCCCTCGTAGAGCAAGACTTCAGCGAGGATGGATACCTACCTGGTGACTCCAGCGTCATCCGTGCCTGTCTCGACCTCAGCACGAAGCTCACCAATTGCTCGCTCCCCGGCCTCGGCCGCGTCGCATGACCGGGTCTCGGCCAGCAGCCGCCGGTAGCTGTCGACAGACGGCCGTAGCCGGAAGTTCTCCCACCAGAGCTCTTCGGCCGCCTCGTCGTCGCCATCGGCGAGGTAGAGCGACGAAAGGAAGGCGCGCAGCGACGCAGCGACTGGGTCTGCCAGAACCGTGTCCCCAAGGACGTTAGACCCTTACGGGACCACCGAATAGCCTCTCCCCGCCTGCCCGCGGCCTCCATCGCCCGAGCAACTTCCAAGTAGTCATCGGGCGTTCGCAGCCTGTCGCTCACGATCTCGACAAGCTCGTCGGGATTGCCACTGGCGAGAGTCACCCCGATCATTGCTTCGGTGGCGACGAATCGGTCGTGGCTCCACTGGTCGTGCGGCCCCTGGGTCGCCTTTCGCCATTTCGGCTCGACGGCTTTGCGATATTCCCGAAGTCCTTTCTCACCCAGTACGTCTGCGTACGCCCGCGCAGCCCGGCGAAAGGTGTCGAGTTCGCCCTCCAGCTCGAGTTTGGCCAGACGCCGAGCGAAAGCAGCGGGCTCCGGCGCACTTGCCACGGCAGCCTTGAGGTGCAGGTCGGCGATGAGCCCGGAGATCAAGACGACTTCGCCACCCGAATCGTCCACATGACCCATGGAGCACTCCAGTTTGCGATGAGCTCGCTCGGCGAGTCCGACCACTTCGGTGGCGTACCCGGAGCTCACAAGGTCCGAGAGACCGTCCAGCACCTCCGTGATCGCTGCCGCCCAATCAGGAGCCTTGGCGTATGGAACGAAGCCGCCCGTACGAAACGCGGTATCGATCCGTTTCGCCCACTGCTGGACGTCCACTGACGTCCCGGTAGCAGCGGCCGCGGCCGTCTCGATCGCCTGCGCCACCCGAGCATCCCGCACGGCCGCCAGTCGCACGATCTCCTCCAACTGCTCGCGACTCAACGCGGCCAGGGTCTTCGCGATGCCGGAGCCGGAGTCCCCAGCGCGGCGTCGGAGAGCCACCCGCTCCTCGGGGTCGAGCAGCTCTATCGCCAACGCCGCACAGTGCTTGCAGAACTTGCCCTCGCCGCCGACCGGACAGTCGCAAGACCACGTCGGACGGGTTCCGAACGCCAGCTTCACACGGTAAGGGACGGTCCCCCGAACTGTCGCCGCCACCGTCGACCCCGAGCGAAGGACACCCTCGACTCTGCCCTGCTGTTGGTAAGCATGGGCCCGAGAGAAGGTGGCACTGCCCGCCAGCCGGAGGATCTTGTCCTGGCTGATTCGCTCCTCCGGCTCCGTGCGCCGACCTCTAGATGGCACCCGATCAGTGCAAAGCCGGGTCGTTCACCAGCAGACCGTGCAAACGATCCACGATGTCGGAGACCGGGGTGATGATCTCGCCCGCTCGGCCTGGCCCAGCCGATCGAGCACATGGTCGAAGATCCGCAGTGTCACCTCATCCTGCAGCGTAGGTCGGACGAGACCGGCGTAGGCACGTACCATCGCCGCGTAAGCGGCAACGAGTTCGTCGTGGACGATGCTCCAGGCGTGCGGCTCATTCACAGCGTCGGCCAACGCCGAACAGGCGTCAGCGACGAAGGACCAGGGATCGTGATTGCGCAAGACGACGATTCGTTCGGGCATCGATCC
>JBEKMC010000101.1:0-12578 GCA_050008715.1 Acidimicrobiales bacterium
CGGAGGCGAGGTTGTCGCCGCAACCCGAGACCGTCGCGTGCATACGGGCTCCGCCCATCTCTTCGAGGTCTGTCAGCTCGCCCACGACCATCTCCGCCATGCGGGGAGAGCCGAGGTACATCGAGGCGTTCCCCTCCACCATGAACACGACGTCGCAAAAGGCGGGGATGTAGGCGCCGCCGGCGGCCGAGGGGCCGAACAGGCAGCAGATCTGCGGCACCCGACCCGAGAGGCGCACCTCGTTGTAGAAGATGCGGCCGGCGCCGCGACGGCCCGGGAACAGCTCGACTTGGTCGGTGATGCGAGCGCCTGCCGAGTCGACGAGATAGAAGACCGGTAGCTCGTGCTCGAGGGCGTACTCGGTCAGGCGCACGATCTTCTCGACGGTTCGGGCCCCCCACGAGCCCGCTTTCACCGTCGGGTCGTTCGCCATCACGCAGACCGGCCGGCCCTCCACCCGACCCCGCCCGGTGACGACCCCGTCGGAGGGCAGATCGGTCGCGAGGGTGTTCGCCAGCAGACCGTCCTCGACGAAGGAACCGGGATCGAGGAGCAGCGCGAGGCGGTCGCGAACGAAGAGCTTGCCCTGCGCTGCCAGCTTGGCGGCCCCGGTCGCGAGGTTGCCCGACTCGGCCCGATCCGTCGCAGCATGAAACCGCGCCGCCTCGCTCACCGCTGCTGCCTCACCCGCACCCGCATGTCGATCGGTGTCGGTCCGAGCTCGAAGCGCTCCCGGAGGGATCGCTCGAGATACCGAAGGTACGGCGGGGGAAGCCGGCGCGTGGCGAACAACGTGATCGTCGGCGGATCGATGGCGCCCTGCACGGCGTAGAGGATACGAGCGCCCGGTGCGGGGTGGGCGCTCTGGGCGGCTTTCAGGGCCTCGTTGAGCCTCGACGTGGGGATGCGCCGGTGATAGGCGGTGATCGCCTCGTCGATGACCGGCAGCAGGCGGTGCACGCCGAGCCCGGTCTTTGCCGAGATGCGAAGGACGGGGGCGTAGCCGAGGAAGGCGAGCTTCTCGCCGATTTCCTCACCGACGTTCAGGCGTTCGTCGGTCCCGAGCAGATCCCATTTGTTGAGCAAGAGGACCGCTGGACTGCCGGAGGCGTCGATGCGCTCTGCCAGCCGCTGATCCTGGTGAGTGACGCCCTCGGTGGCGTCGAGCACGAGGAGAGCCACATCGGAGCGGTCGAGGGCCCGGAGCGAGCGCACGAGGGAGAAGTACTCCTGCGGGTCGCCCTCTCGGGCGCGCCGGCGCATACCGGCGGTGTCGACGAGGCGCAGGGCGCCCATGTCGGTCTCGATGACAGTGTCGATTGCGTCGCGGGTCGTCCCCGGCAGGTCGTGCACGACCGAGCGGTCCTCGCCGACGAGGCGGTTGAACAACGTCGACTTGCCGACGTTCGGCCGGCCCATGATCGCCACGGAGGCGACGGCGGACGTCGTCTCGGTGGCAACGTCGGCATCGTCGGCGATGGCTTCGAGCCCGCTGCGTGAGCGGCTCGACGTGCGCGGCGGGGCGGGCGCCGATGCAGGTGCGTCGTGGAGGTCGCCGCCGGAAAGCTCCGGGAGTCTGGCGACGACGATGTCGAGAAGGTCGCCGACACCACGCCCGTGGAGCGCGCTGATGAGATGTGGCGTCCCGAGACCGAGCGAGGAGAGCTCCCATGCCTCGGCTTCGCGCCGCTCGGAGTCCACCTTGTTCGCAACGACGACGACGCGGTCCCCGAGCCGGCGCAGCACGGACGCCACGGCGGAGTCCTCACCGGTGACCCCGGTCGTGACGTCCAGCACGAACAGCACGAGGTCGGCCGACTTCATCGCCCGCACCGCCTGCTCGGTCACCTTGGCATCGAGGCTGTCGCCACCTTCGACGAGGCCGCCGGTGTCGATGAGGCGAAACTCCTTGCCCGCCCAGTCACACGTCACCTCCAGGCGATCACGGGTGACGCCCGGGTGCCGTTCGACGATGGCAACCTGCCGGCCGATGATGCGGTTCACGAGCGTCGACTTCCCGACATTCGGCCGGCCGGCGACGACGACGATGGGCAACGTCGATTTCATCGTGACCCCACCTTCACTGGGCTCCCCAGCGCCTCGACGAGCGAACGTCCGTCGGTGGCGACGACCTCGACGGGCCGCGGCAGCTCGCTGACGAGCACGCCGTCGAGGAACACACCGTTGGACAAGCACACGTCCGGTAGGAGGTACCGGCGGTCCTCCGGCATGCCGGACAGCACCGAGGCGACGTCGTTACCGGTCATGAGGCCGGTCACGGCGATGTTGCCGCCGAAGAAGTCGTTTCGAACCGCCACGAGCTCGACGTCTTGCCGGCCGATCCCCGCCAGCAGCGGCTCGAGGACCAGGGCGCCGTACTCGCCCGTGAGGATCACGGGTGGGTGCCGATCGGGACGCGAGCCGAGGGTGATGCGAACGGGCTCCGCGTCACTCGAGATCCGGGGCTCACCGGAGGTTCGGGGCGCCCGGTAACCCTCCGCGGGTGCGCCTTCGACCCACTGGAAGAAGCCGGTCGAATGGCCGGCGGCGCCCACGAGGCCAGGCGCTTCGGCACCCACGAGGTCGCTCTCGAAGGCGCGGGCCATCCCAATGCCGTTCTCGTGCTGGGCGAAGCCGTCGTAGTCCTCCGCCGGAGGAAACGCCCGCCCGGCGAGGAGGTAGTACTCGTCAGCCGCGTACACGAGCCGGCGACCGAGCGCGAGTTGGAAGATCCGCTGCCACTCGGCGACGGTGTCCACGACGGCCACTGCTTCGGGCCTCGTGTGTGCTCGCATGGCCTCCTCGGTCGTATACCGGCTGACGCCGAGGGGCACGAGGGCCACGCTCGCCAGCTCCGGGAATCGATCGAGGACTCCTGTCAGCGTGTCCTCCAGCACCGCACCGTCGTTGACGCCCGGGCATACGACGACCTGGCCGTGCACCTCGATCTCGTGGTCCAACAGCAGCCGCAGCCAACGGAGCGAGAGGGCGCCGCGCCGGTTCCGCAGCATGCGTGCCCGCACGTCGGGATCAGTGGCATGGATGGAGACGTAGAGGGGTGACAGGTGCTGGTCGACGACCCGCTCCAGGTCGGCCTCGGTGAATCGGGTCAGGGTGGTGAAGTTCCCGTAGAGGAACGACAGGCGGTAGTCGTCGTCTTTCAGGTACAGGCTCTTCCGCATACCCTTCGGCAGCTGGTAGATGAAGCAGAACTCGCAGTGGTTGTCGCACGTGCGCACTTGGTCGAACAGCGCCGAGGCGATCTCGGCCCCGAGCGGCTCGCCGGCGGCTTTCTCCACCGAGAGCGACAGGTCGAGGCCGCCCCGCGAGACGTCGAGGTCGACGAATGCCTCGTCGGCAATGAGCTGATACTCGATGACGTCGCGTGGCACCTGGCCGTTCATCGAGCGGATCTCGTCACCCGGCAAGAGCCCGGCACTCGATGCCGGGGAAGGATCGGCCACGGCCACCACCCGTGGTAGTGGCATAGATGCAGGTTACCGCCCTGGGAAGAACGGCCAATCCGCCCGGACGCGCCCCGGGCGGCCACCGCTCCCCTAGCGTGACGGTCATGCGGGTCGAGAAGGTGCTGCTGGCAGAGCCGAGGGGTTTCTGTGCCGGCGTCGAGATGGCCATCAAGGCGCTCGACTGGATGGTGCGCGTCTTCGATCCGCCCGTCTACTGCTATCACGAGATCGTCCACAACCGCATCGTCGTCGAGCAGTTCCAGCGCCGAGGTGTGGTCTTCGTCGACGATGTCGCCGACGTGCCCGCCGGCGCCGCCGTCATGCTGTCTGCCCACGGATCGGCACCCGAGGTGGAAGCCGAGGCGGCGAAATGCGGCCGCATCGTCGTGGATGCGTGTTGCCCACTCGTGACGAAGGTGCACCACGAGATGAAGGTGCGGGCACGTAAGGGGTACACGGTCCTCTATGTCGGGCACGAGGGACACGAGGAGGCGATCGGGACGATGGCCGTCGCGCCGGAGGCCGTGCGACTCGTCGAGCACGTCGAGGACCTGGCGGCCGCTGCGTCGGCGATCCCCGCCGGCACGCCCGTGGCGCTGCTCGCCCAGACGACCCTCGCGCACGAGGAGTGGTCCGACATCGTGGACGCCGCCCGTGACCATTTTCCCGATCTCTGGATGCCGAACCGCTCGGATCTCTGTTACGCGACCACGAATCGCCAGGGAGCCATGCGGGCGCTCGCCCCTTTGTGCGACGCCGTCATCGTCGTGGGCTCGGCCAACTCGTCCAATACCCTCGCCCTCGCCAAGGTGGCCTCGGCCACCTGCGCACGAGTGCTGCGCGTCAATTCGCCCGAGCAGTTGCCCGACGACCTGGGTGGTGTGGTGGGCGTGACAGCCGGGGCCTCTGCGCCGGACTGGCTCGTGCAGGAGATCGTGACGCATCTCGACCCCGTCGGCGGCGTCGAGCTCGTGCATTTCACCGACGAGGACGAGTACTTCCCGCCACCGCCCGAGTTGCGTGACCTGCTGAGAGTGGCGGCGTCGGCACTCGCCCTCTCGTTCGGCGCCCCGACCGACGAGACAGGGCCGACCGCCGGCGACCGCTCGGTGTCCGCCGCCGAGGTGCTCCGCACCTGATTTGGCGCCGGGGCCGGGGCCGGGGCCGGGGACCGGCGCCGCACCGAACCGAGTGCGCCAGGTAACCGCCCGACCCCCCTTCCGGTCGCTCTGCGCACGCGATTCGGCGCAACCGCAGAGTCGGCTCGACCCGCCGCCGCCTCAGACCGACTGGCGCGCCCCGGGAACGACCGCCCGTATCTGTCCCGAGCGACCCGGGATGCCCCGCCAGAGCGGCCTGAGCAGCGCCACGCCGAGGAAGATCATGACGCCGGCGCCGACGAAGGGAACCCAGGGATGGATGGCAAAGAGGGCCCCCGCCACGCTGGCGGCGATCGCAGTGGCGGCGGTCTGAGCCGAGGCCGCCGCCCCGAGAGCACGACCGAACTCGGTTTCGGGCACCGACTGCGCGAGCTGGGCGGACTCGGCCGGGGCGCCGACGGCGACCAGCACCGCCTCGACGCAGCCGAGCCCGATGAGGAGAGCCACGCTGTGCAGCGACGGGTACGTGATGGCAAACGCAGCGGACCCGGCCATGGCGATGGCGACCAGATACCGTCGATCCATGTGGTCGACGAGCCAGCCGGCCGGGAACGACATCACGGCGAAGGGGATCGCGAACAACGTCCAGGAGAGGCCGATCTGCCAGTTCGTCGCTCCCCTGACCTGCAGGAGCAAGCTCCAGCACACCTCGTAGACGCCGATGACGAAGCCCACCGTCACAAATGCGACGGCCACGCCGAGGTAGCCACGGTTGCGCCACAGCGCGACTCGGTCCACGACCGCTTGACGCCTCGCCTGGACGGCGCGCCGGGCCGGGAGGTACGCCAGGACCGGCACGATGGCGACAAGGGAAGCGGCGGCGGCCATCAGGAACAGCCACCGCATGGCACCGATGCCGGCGAGGCCGCCGATGAACGGTCCGATGGCCATAGCGACGTTGCGGGACCCGTAGAACGAGCCGAACGCCCGTCCGCGGTGTGACTCCGGGACGACTTCGGCGATCGTGGCGGCGTTGGCAACGTCGACGGTCCCCGCGCCACAGCCTTGCAGCGCCCGGAAGACCAATGCCAACACCGGCGTGCCGATGAACGCGAAGAGCAGGCTTGCGACCGCATACGCCGCCAATCCACCGATCTGGAGCTTGCGCCGTCCGATGCGGTCCGACAGCCGGCCGAGGGGGTACTGCACGACAAGGGCGGCCGCATAGAACGCCGCCATGGTGACGCCGACGAGGGCAGCGGACGAGCCGCGATGGCGAAGGTAGATGGGGAGCATCGGCAGCACGGCAGTGGCGCCACACCACTCGGTGAACGCCGAGGCGGACAAAGCGATGACGACACGCCGAACGGCGCGGGAGTCTTGGTCGCGGGGCGAGGCCGTCACGCCGTCTTGGTCTTCACGCCCGCCCGTCGCTGCGCCTCGTCGAACACGCCTTGGATGCCGGCAGCCAGCTCGTCGGAGAACTCCTTCGTCGCTCGGCGCGAGACGCGGCCGCTCTTGCGCGAGCCCGCGCCGGCGACGTCGCCCGAAGCGGCGCCGGCTCCGTCGTCAGCGGCTCCCGCCGCGCCGTCTTCCTCGTCAGCGGCTCCCGCCGCGCCGGCTCCCTCGTCACCGGCTCCCTCGGCGCCGGCTCCGTCGGCGGCTCTCGGCCCGGCGCCGCCGGGAAGGCCCATGTTCGCCGTGGACGGCCAGATCGGTTTGCCGATCACCACCTCCACGCGTCGCGGCCGCGGGATCGCCGAACCTCGCGGCATCGCCCGCTCGCTGCCCCCGATCCCGACGGGCACGACCGGTACGCCGGCCCGCAGCGCGAGGTAGGCGACGCCCTCCCGGAGGTCGCTCACGACTGGGCCAGACCGGCGAGTCCCTTCCGGGAACATGACGAGCGGCTCGCCGCCGGCGAGTACCTCCCGACATCGTTCGAGGGCCTCCCGATCCGCCCCGGACCGGTTGACCGGGAAGACCCCGAGTGCCTCGAGGATGCGGCCGACGAGCTTCGACTTCCAGATCTCGGCTTTGGCGATGTAGCGCATGCGCCGTTTGCCGGTGACACGCCCCACGATCAGCCAGTCGACGTAGGAGCGGTGCACGGGAGCGAGGAGGTAGGCCCCGGTGGGCGGCAGGTTCTCGCGGCCGGTGACGAGACCAGGCAGGTAGAGACGAGACACCCCGACAGCGAGTGCCCGGGCAGCCTTGTACTCCAGCAGCTGGCGGCGGCTCGGAGGCCCCGTGGAAGGACGGTTGGACGTTGTTGTCAGGCTCACAGGTACGAGAGCACCTCCTCCACCACTTCGTCGACCGATCGTCCGGTCGAGTCCACCACGATCGCGCCGTCGGCGACCTTCAGCGGGGATGCTGAGCGCGACGTGTCGAGGTCGTCCCGCCGGGAGAGCGAGGCAGCCGTCTCCCCGGCGCTCGACGCTGGAGGCTGGTCGCCCCACGGCGCCAGCTGCTGCAAACGCCGTCGTGCTCGCTCGGCCGGATCGGCCGTCAGGTACACCTTGAGGCGAGCGTCGGGGAACACGACGCTTCCGATGTCGCGACCCTCGACGACGGCGCCCTCCCCCACCGCCGCCCACGCCCGTTGACGACGGACGAGATCGGCGCGGACCTCCGGCTCCGCCGACACCTCCGAGACGGCGGCATCCACGTCCGGCCCCCGTATCGCCACCGTGACGTCCTCGCCGTTCAACACGACCGTGCCGTTCACCTCGAGCGACATGTCCTTCGCGAGTCGCACGGTCGCGTCCTCGTCTCCGACGACGCCGGCTCGCAACGCCAGCAGCGTCACCGCCCGGTACATGGCACCCGTATCGAGGTGGCGGTACCCCAGCCGGTCCGCCACCGCTCGAGCGACGGTCGACTTACCGGATCCTCCCGGTCCGTCGATGGCGATGACGCTGCGGCCCACTGGCAGATCGATCATGAAGCCGTCGTCCACGACACCCGGTAGCCGCGGTCCCGGAGCGGATTGACCACGCTCTCGGCCAGGGCGGCGTCCACCACGAGCACGAGCACTCCCCGCGGCCCTTCGGCCGAGTGGGCGATCTCGAGGTCGTAGATGTTGACCCCGAGCTCGCCGGCAAGCGTCGTCACCTCGGCCAGCACGCCCGGACGGTCGGGCACGAGGATCCGCAGCTCGGCCACGGCAGTCGGGCGCACGCCGCGGGGCGGCAAGTTCTGGCGGGCACTACGCGCCCGTTCGAGCAGTAAGGACAGCCCTTGCCGGTCGCCGTCGGCGACGATCCGCCGCACCTCGGTGAGCTGGCCGATCAGACGGTCGAGCACCGGCACGATCGCGCCGGCGTTGTCCCGGCAGATGTCCGGCCAGATCGCCGGCGAACCGGCGGCGATCCGCGTCATGTCGCGAAACCCACCGGCTGCCAGCCGCATCAATGCGGCGTGGTCGACCGCCGATTCCCCCGCCAGGCTCATGAGCGTCGCCGCCGTGAGGTGCGGCACGTGCGAGATGACAGCCACGAGCTCGTCGTGCCGCTCGGGCGCCAGCGCCACGACGTCGGCGCCGAGGGAGGCGATGACCGATTGCAACGCCGTGAACGCAGCCGGGTCGGTGGCGTCGGTGGGCGTGAGGACCCACGTCGCCCCGACGAACAGCTCCGGGTCGGCGCCATCGGGGCCTTCCTGCTCGGAGCCCGCCATCGGGTGCCCGGCGACGAAACGAGGGAACTGCAACTCCGATACCACCGGCCCCTTCACGCCGGCGACGTCGGTCACGATGAGCTCGGGCAGCGAGCTCTGGGCGAACAGCTCCCGCACGGCCGGGACGACGCCCGAGGCCGGAGTGGCGACGAATGCGAGCTCCGCATGGGAGTCCATGCCGATCTCGTCGACGATGCCGAGGGCAGCAGCCCGGCGAGCCCGCGCCTCGTCGAGATCCACGCCGGTGAGGTGCCAGCCTCGCGCCCGCAGCGCACCGGCGATCGAGGAGCCGACAAGGCCGAGACCGACGACCTGCGCACGTGGCGTCACGGGAACCACTCGACCACGAGCGCGCCGAACACCCCGTCAGCCGCACGCCATCGGACCAAGGGACGCCGGCGCGTCGATCGAGCTCTCTGAGCGGCCGGCATGGCCGCGGAGCCTACCGGTTGGCCCTGGAGGGGCCTGACTTCCTGCGTGGCGGACGGGCGACGGCGGCCTCCGAAAGCTGCCGCACCTCGTCGGTGCTGAGGGGGCGCCAATGGCCGGGGCGCAGCTGGCGGTCGGCCAGTGGGCCGATCCGGGTGCGGACGAGGCGGACGACCGGATGGCCGACCGCGTCGCACATCCGCCGGACCTGGCGGTTTCTTCCTTCGTGGACGACGATGCGCAAGACGTCGGGAGCCACGAGCGAGACCTTTGCCGGGCCAGTCGGCCCGTCCTCCAGCACAACCCCCTCGCGCAGGGACCGTACGGCTCCGGGGGCCGGATGGCCCTCCACCTCGGCGAGATACTCCTTCTCGATGCCGTGGCTCGGGTGGGACAGCAACTGGGCGAGCACGCCGTCGTTCGTGAGGACGAGCAAGCCCTCCGAGGCAGCATCGAGGCGCCCGACGGGGAACACCCGCGGCATCTCCGGGACGAGCTCGACCACTGTAGGGCGCCCTTCCGGGTCCGCCGCAGTCGTCACGACGCCGGCCGGCTTGTTGAGCAGGTAGTACACGAGGCCGGGAAGGACACCGACCGGCGCTCCGTCGACGGCGACGTCGTCATGGTGGACGTCCACGCGCCGACCGAGCTCCGCCACCTCACCGTTGACCGTGACGCGCCCCGCGTCGATGAGCTCCTCGCAGAGCCTTCGGCTCCCGAAGCCCGCCCGTGCCAACACCTTCTGCAGCCGCTCGCCCTCCGGCGGGGGCGCAACGGGCATGGAGCCGCCTAGCTCCCCGACTCGGGGCGAAGCGCCTGCTCGAGCATCTCGACGGTGGTCGCCGGCGGCACGAAACTCGCGAGCGGTGGCAACTCGGCGAGGGCGTCGAGCCCGAGCCGCTCCAAGAAACCCTCCGTCGTCCCGAACAACACCGCCTGACCCGGACCGCTGTCGCGGCCGACCTCGGCAACGTAGCCACGGGCCGCGAGCAACCGCAGCACCCCATCGGCGTTGACGCCTCGGATGGCGGACACCTGCGCTCGGGAGACGGGCTGCTTGTAGGCGATGACCGCCAAGGTCTCGAGCGCGGCCGCCGACAGCTTCGTCGGAGCGCCGTCGAGGACGAACCGCTCCACATGCCCCGCATAGGCCTCGTGACTCTGCAAGCGGTAGCCGCCGGCGACGCGGGCGAGCTTGAAGCCGCGGCCCTCCCGCTCGTAGCTCTCCGCCAGGTCCCGGCACAGCGCCTCGACCCGGTCGACGCTCACCTCGAGCAGCTCGGCAAGCAGGCCCGGTGTCACCGGGTCGGTTGCGACCGTCAGCACCGCCTCGACGGCCGCTTCGGCCGTGCGATCCGCTCCAGCCGGCTCCAGCTCGCTCACCCGCGGTACTCGAGGTCCGAGAGGTCCCCACCGAAGTAGGCAGAGGTGACGAGATCTCCCATGACGTCATCCTCGTCGTCCGACTCACCGACCCAGGTCACGACGAGCTCGCCGAATGTCGCCACCTGGTCGAGCTCGACGAGTCCCTGCTTGTAGAGCTCGAGCACACCGAGGAAGTGCACGACGACCTCGATGCGCGTCGTCGCCTCGGCGGTGAGCTCCCGGAACGTGATCGGCGGCGTCCCCGGCAACACGGCGATGAGGCGCTGCACGACCTCGGCAACGGTGACCTCGTCGACGAGCACGTGCTCCACGTCGACGACTGGCGTCGGTCGCTCCGCAATCGCCCGCTCCGCCGCCCGCCGCAGGTCCTCGACGGTGATGCCGGCGAGGAGGTCGGGAGCGAGGCCTTCGAACCGCTCGTCCGGGCCGGCGACGCGGGGGTACGACCTCGACGCATCCTTCTCCAGTTCGGCAAGCCGCCGGCCGGCGGCCGAGAACGTCGTGCACTCGACGAGTCGTGCAAGGAGGTAGTCGCGCTCCTCCAGCAGCGCCAGGTCCTCCTCGCTGATGGAGCCGTCGCGGTCCGGGAGCAGCCGGCGGCTCTTCAGCTCGACGAGGATCGCCGCGATGAGCAGGAACTCCGTCGCCGACTCGAGATCCACGCGATCGAGCTGGTCGATCTCCAGGAGAAAGGCATCCACGATGTCGGACAGGCGCACCTCGTAGAGGTCGACGCGCTGCTCGGTGATGAGTCGCAGGAGGACGTCGAAGGGCCCCTCGTAGACGTCCGTCCGCACTGCGTAGGCCACGCCGGCGAGGTTATCTCCGGTCGGTGCCCATTCCGTGGATGGTGACCAGCCGTGGATGGTGAGGACCCCCTGCCCTCGCCCCTATCATTGACCGATGACACGAGTCCTCTCGGGCATTCAGCCCTCCGGTGACCTGCATGTCGGCAACTACTTCGGGGCGTTGCGGCAGTGGGCGGTGGACCAGCACGAGGCGGACAGTTTTTTCTGCGTCGTCGACCTGCACGGGCTCACCGGCGACCACGATCCCGATGACCTGCGGCGCCGCACCCTGGAGACGGCAATCGGTCTGCTCGCGGCCGGGCTCGACCCGGACGTCTGCACGGTCTTCGTCCAGAGTCACGTGCCCGAGCACACGCAGCTCACGTGGCTGCTCGAGTGCACGGCGACAGTTGGCGAGCTGAGCCGGATGACGCAGTTCAAGGACAAGAGCCGCGGGCAGGAGTCCGTGCGGGCCGGCCTCATGACCTATCCCGTCCTCATGGCGGCGGACATCCTCATCTACGACGCCGACCGCGTGCCCGTCGGTGACGATCAGCGCCAGCACCTGGAGCTGACCCGCGATCTCGCCATCCGCTTCAACAGCCGCTACGGCGAGACCTTCGTGGTGCCGGAGGCGGCCATCCCCAAGGTTGCCGCCCGGGTGATGGACCTTCAGCACCCGACGCGCAAGATGTCCAAGTCGGTCGACTCCCCTCTCGGCACGGTCAACGCCTTCGACTCCGCCGACGAGATCGCCCAGAAAGTCCGAAAGGCCGTCACCGACACGATTGGCGAGGTGCGCTACGACCCGGAGCGACAACCCGGGCTCGCCAATCTCATCGAGCTGCTGGCGTCGTCGACGTCGCGCTCGATCGACGACATCGTCGGCTCGTACGAGCAGTACGGCCCCCTCAAATCCGACGTCGCCGAAGCGCTCATCGAGGTGCTGGCGCCGGTGAAGGCACGTTTCATCGAGCTGTCCGAGGACCCGGCTGCCATCGCCGACATCCTGGAGAAGGGTGCTGCCAAGGCTTCGGCGGTCGCCTCGGGAACGCTTCGACGCGCCCAACAGGCGATCGGCCTCCTCGTCCCCGGGACGATCTGAGCTCACCGGCCTGCGCCAGGCCTCACGCGAAGATCTGCACGTACCAGTTCTCGAAGTGGTCGAAGACCGACGTGACGGGGCCGTGTGCGTAGAGCACGACGACGAGGACGACGACGATGAAGGCGAATCGCATCCGGTAGTACTGCGGCAGCACGCTCGCAGGCAGCAACCGTTCGAGGAGGGCCGAACCGTCGAGCGGCGGGATGGGGATGAGGTTGAACACGGCGAGCAGGATGTTGACGACGCCGAAGTACAGGGCGAACAGGTCACCGACGCTGAGCGGGGCGAGCGAGCTCGTGTACAGCCCCCCGCCTTGCACGAACAGCCCCGTGTGGAGGAGGTGGAGGACGACGCCACCGATGCAGGCGAGCACGATGTTCGTCGCCGGCCCCGCCAAGCCAACGAGCACGGCCTGGTTGCGAGGGTGGCGAAGCCGCCCGATGTTGACAGGAACGGGCTTGGCATAACCGAAGGGGAAGCCGGCGGTCAGCGTCAGCACGATCGGGAGCACGATCGAGCCGAACGGATCGATGTGGCGTAGGGGGTTGAGTGTCACCCGTCCCGCCCGCTTGGCCGTGTCGTCGCCGCACCACAGCGCCACGACGCCGTGGCTCACCTCGTG
>JBEKMC010000102.1:0-14369 GCA_050008715.1 Acidimicrobiales bacterium
GCCGATGCGCTCAAGGGGCGCATCCTCGACTGCGACGCCAGGGTGGTCGTCACCGCCGACGGCGGCTATCGGAGAGGTGTCGCCAGCGCGCTCAAGCCGAATGTCGACATGGCGCTCGAGAGCTGCCCGGAAGTCCGGGCGGTCCTCGTCGTGCGGCGGACCGGCCAGGAGACGGCCTGGACCGAAGGCCGGGATCGGTGGTGGCACGACGTCGTCGAGACGCAGTCCGACCAGCACGTGCCTGAGGCCTTCGATGCCGAGCAACCGCTCTACATCATGTACACGTCGGGGACAACGGCCAAGCCGAAGGGCATCCTGCACACTTCAGGCGGCTACCTCACGCATGTCTCTACGACGCATCGCCTCATCTTCGACCTGAAGCCGGCGACCGACATCGTCTGGACGGCCGCCGACATCGGCTGGGTCACGGGGCACAGCTACATCGTCTATGGACCGCTCGCCAACGGTGCTACGTCGGTCATGTACGAGGGGACGCCGGACACGCCGGACCGGGGACGCTGGTGGGACATCGTCGAGAAGTACAAGGTCAGCATCCTCTACACGGCTCCGACGACGATCCGGACGTTCATGAAGTGGGGAGAGGACATCCCTGCCGGCCATGATCTCTCCTCCCTGCGGCTACTCGGCAGCGTCGGTGAACCGATCAATCCGGAGGCCTGGATGTGGTACCGCCGGGTCATCGGTCGCGACAACTGCCCCATCGTGGACACCTGGTGGCAGACCGAGACGGGCGGGATCCTGATCACCCCGCTGCCGGGCATCACGGCGACGAAACCAGGCGCCGCAATGACACCGTTTCCAGGTATCTCCGCAGAAGTCGTTGACAACCATGGCGATGCCGTCGGGCCGGGTGAGGGCGGCTATCTCGTGCTCACCCAGCCCTGGCCGGGAATGTTGAGGGGCATCTGGGGAGACGAGCAGCGGTACCGCGACACCTACTGGTCCCGCTTCGCCGGGGCGTATTTCGCCGGCGACGGGGCGAAGAAGGACGAGGACGGCGACCTGTGGCTACTCGGGCGGGTCGACGACGTGATGAACATCTCGGGTCACCGTATTTCCACGACCGAGGTGGAGCACGCCCTCGTCAGTCACCCGAGCGTCGCCGAAGCCGCCGTCGTGGGCGCGAGTGACGACACGACCGGACAGGCGATCGTCGCCTTCGTCACCGTGAAAGGCACGACCATCGATACCGGCGAGGAAGGCGAGGCACTGATCGCCGAGCTTCGCGAGCACGTGGCGCGGGAGATCGGCCCGATCGCCCGGCCGCGGCAGATCCTCCTCACACCGGACCTGCCGAAGACGCGGAGCGGCAAGATCATGCGGCGACTGCTTCGCGACGTCGCCGAGAAGCGGGAGCTCGGGGACGTGACGACGTTGCTCGACCCGGGTGTCGTCAACTCCATCCGGGACAACATGTCGGGCGGTGGCGAGGAGGACGAGGGCTGAGCCGCTTCCTCCCCGGGCGCACGTTCCGAAACTTCAGGCGCCGGTGAGGGCGGTGGGTGCGGCAGGCTCCCCCGCGGGGGGTCTACCGGCCTCGTCGCTTCGACGACCGGGCTGTGTGTCAGTACCAGCGTGTCCGAGCGGTGGCTCAACTGCCGCCTTTGAGGCGGCTTCGAACGCCTCGGTGGCGCGTGACATCGCCTCGTCGTTCGCAACCAGGGTATCCGCCAGCTGCTCGGCCCGCCGTCGGGAAGCTTCCGAGAGCGCCTCCTCGTAGTGGGAGACGGCTTCGCGCAGGGCAGCGGCCCGGCCCGTGCCAGCCGAGTAGATGGCGTCTGCTCTCGCTTGCCCGGCCAGGCGAATGGCCTCGGCCCTGGCGATGGCGCTCTCTGCGGCTACCTCGGCCGCCCGCAGGGCTTCCTGATGTGCCTTGTCGGCCGCCCCCAGTTCCTCCTGATAGGCCTGCTCGACGGCACGCGCAGCCGTCTCCTCTGCTCGCTTGAGCAGCTCGACGTAGCGCGCCTCGGCGCTGCGCAAGGCAGCTGCTCTCGTGTTCTCGGCTCGGCCGCCTCCTCGGAGGCTCTCAGCGCCTCTTCCCGGGCTTGATCGGCGCTACGCATCGCCTCGTCCTCGGCGCCTTGGCCCGTGTCGAGACGCACCACGTTGCTCCTCATATAGTTCCTCCCCTCGGGCCTCTGGCGCGCTGCCACACAGCCCCGCGCCAGTCGGTCACAAGCTTCTATCTCACCTCACTTGGGACGAGATCTCAAGGGGCAGAGCCGCGTCTGCGGTGCGATCGCAACGGCGGCGTTGGCCATCCCGGCTGCGCCGGCGTCGCACAGGGGTCAGGTATCGTGACGCATGAGCCTGGACTCCAACGACAATGCCGGGCACGAGCATCCGGTTCCGCAGCTCTCGGGGAAGGCGCAGGCCGCCCAGGAGACGCTGAGAGAGGCGGCGGCGGCGTATTCCCAGGTGGTCGAGCGGGTTCTCGGCGATCCGCGCGGACCGTTCATCGCCGAGCTACGCGAAGCCGAGGAACGGGTCGGTGAGGCAGCCGCCGCCTATGCCCTCGCATTCGTCGGGGGCGAGATGGACCACGATCCTGACCGGTGAGCCGATCGCCGCGACGCCATGCGGACTTGCCACAGGCCGGGTTGATCGCAGGCGTGGCTCACCGCAGGCCTGACTGACTGCAGGGCCAAGTCGAAGTCCGAAAGAAACAGGACCTTCGACTCTTGCGGCGACCGAGCAGTTCGTCATGATCGCTGTATGACCGTGGCTCTGGTTCGAGAGACTATTGAACACTTTCGCGGAATCGAGCCACGCCAGATCGGTGTGTTGCCGGAGCAGGGCGCCACGATCGTCCACGCCCTCGTCGCGAATGGGAGGACATGCCCGGACGTCCCGGCCATGCGATCTCGCGGAGCCGGACAACCATCGACGGCGCCGTGGAACGTCGTGACCTGGAGCGAGTACCTGCTCCGCGTGCGGCGCGTTGCTGCCGGCCTGGCCGAGCTCGGAGTCGAGCCGGGTGAGCGCGTGGCGATCCTCGGTGGCAACAGCGTCGAGTGGCACGTCGCCGACCTCGGTTCGCTTGCCAACGGAAGTGTGACCGTCCCGATCTACCCGACGAGCTCGCCGGCGCAGATCGCTTATCTGCTTCGCCACGCCGGTGTACGCGTGTGTGTGGTCGACAGCCACACCCAGCTCGGGAAGGTTCTCGAGGTACGCGAGCAGCTGCCGGCGCTGGACCGTATCGTCCTCGCCGACGGGGCCCAGCGAGTCGGCGACTCGTTCGTGATCTCGTTCGACGACCTGCAGTCGCTCGGCTCCGATCGGCTGGCGCGGGCGCCGGAGCTGGTCGACGAGCGATCCGACAACCTGAGGCCGGAGGATGTCGCCACGATCGTGTACACGAGCGGGACGACAGGCCCGCCGAAGGGTGCGGTCCTGACGCACTCCAACATCATGTGGACCCTTCAACAGGTCACCCCGGTCTATGGCATCGGCGAGGGCGACCGGCTGCTGTCGTTCCTACCGCTCAGCCACATCGCCGAGCGGATGATGAGCGACTTCCTACCCATAGCCGTCCGAGGGGAGACCTGGTTCGCCCGGAGCCTCGCAACGGTGGCCGAGGATCTGCCCGCATGCCGGCCGACGGTGTTTCTCGCCGTTCCCCGCGTGTGGGAGAAGCTGCGGGAGGGTGTCGAAGGCCACTTGCGGCGCGAGCCCATGCCGGTCCGCCTGGCAGTCGAGCGCTACATCGCCCTCGGGCTTCGCAAGGTCGAGGCCGAACAGGAGGGAGGTTCGGCTCCCACGTCGGCTCTGGCGCTTCACCGGGCACTGAACGCCACCCTCGGCTCCACGATCCGTTCACAGCTCGGCCTCGACGACGCACGCGTGCTCGTCACGGCGGCGGCGCCGGCGCACCCCGACCTCATCTCGTGGTTCCATGCCATCGACTTGCCGATCCTTCAGATCTACGGCCAGACGGAGGGATGCGGGCCGACGACGGCAACGCGCATCGAGCACAACCGCATCGGGACGGTTGGAAGCGCCTTACCCGGTATGACCGTCGAGCTCGCCGAGGACGGCGAGATCCTCCTGAAGGGCGGGAACGTCTGCCTCGGCTACCTCGACGACCCGGCAGCCACGGCCGAGCTGATCGACGCCGACGGCTGGATGCACACCGGCGACACCGGTGCCTTCGACGCGGATGGCAACCTCCGGATCATCGGGCGCAAGAAGGATCTCATCATCACGGCTGCCGGCCACAACGTGGCGCCGCAGGTGATCGAGACAGAGCTGTGCAACCACCCGCTCATCTCCGAGGCGATCGTCGTGGGAGACGGCCGCAAGTACCTGGCTGCGCTCATCACCCTCGACCCCGAGGAGATGACGGGCTGGGCACAACGTCACAACAAGCTGGCGGAATCCGAAGCCCTCACCGAGGACGGGGACCTGCTCGCCGAGATCCAACAGGCCGTCGACCAGGTCAACGAGCGGGGCTCGCACGCCGACGGCATCCGCAAGTTCAAGATCCTGGCCCATGACCTCACGACGGCTGCCGGGGAGCTCACGCCGACGCTCAAGGTCAGACGGGCCATGGTGTGCGAGCACTACGCCGGCGTGATCGACGAGCTGTACGCCGGTTCCTGAGCCCGTCGTCAGCTCTCGGCGGCTACCACGTCGTCGCCCGGCGGCGTGATCGGCGCAAAGCGCGCTTGGAAGAAGCGCAGGTAGCGAGGTTCGTATGTCATCCTCAGCCCGCGCGCATGGTGCCGGTTGGCGTAGACGGCTTCCACCGCCTCGGCGACGACGTCCATGTGGGCCTGGGTGTAGACACGCCGCGGGATCGTCAAGCGGGTGAGCTCGAGCTTGGGGTGGTTGTGCTCGCCGGTCGGGCTCCGGCCCGCCGAGACGATGCCGCGCTCCATCGAGCGCACGCCGGAATCGAGATACAGCTCGGCAGCGAGCGTCTGAGCAGGGAAGGCCTCCTGTTCGAGGTGAGGATAGAAACGGCGGGCGTCGAGGAAGATCCCGTGGCCTCCGATCGGCTTCACGAACGGGACGCCGACGGCGTCGAGCAGCTCGCCGAGGTAGCGGACCTGGCCGATGCGCGACCGGACGTGGTCGTCGTCCAGTGACTCGGCGATGCCGACGGCGATGGCGGCCATGTCCCGGCCGGCCAGCCCGCCATAGGTGTGCAGGCCCTCGAAGACGACGACGAGACTGCGGATCTCCTCGAAGAGCTCCTCGTCGTTCACGGCCAGCCACCCGCCGATGTTGACGAGCGAGTCCTTCTTCGCCGACATCCACGCCCCGTGGGCGTACGAGCAGAATTCGTGCACGATCTCGCCGATCGTGCGGTCGGCATGGCCGTCCTCCCGTTCCTTGATGAAGAAGGCGTTCTCCACGAGGCGCGTCACGTCGAGGTAGATCTTGATCCCGTAGCGGTCACAGAGCTCGCGCACCATCCGGGCGTTCGCCATGCTCACCGGCTGCCCTCCGGCCATGTTCACGGTTGCCGCCAGGCTCACATAGGCGATCTGAGCCGGTCCTTCCTGCCGGATGAGCACGTCGAGCTTGTCGAGGTCGATGTCGCCTTTGAACGGAGCCTCGTTCTCCGGGTCGTGTGCTTCGTCGACGACGACGTCGACGAAGACGCCACCGGCCCGCTCCTGGTGCTCACGGGTCGTCGTGAAGTACATGTTGCCCGGGACGAACTGGCCTGGCCGGATGGCGCATTGGCTGATGAGATGTTCGGCGCCGCGGCCCTGGTGGGTGGGCACGACGTGGAGAAACCCGTAGGTCGACCGGACGGCGTCCTCGAGCTCGTAGAAGTTGCGCGAGCCGGCGTATGCCTCGTCGCCGAGCAACATGGCGGCCCACTGGCGGTCGCTCATGGCGTTCGTGCCGGAATCGGTCAACAGGTCGATGTAGACGTCCGCGGAACGGAGCAGAAACGTGTTGAAGCCCGCTTGCTCCATCGCCTCAATTCGCTGGTCGGGCGTCGTGAGCCGTAGCGGCTCGACCATCTTGATCTTCCACGGCTCTGCCCACGAGCGGCGCCCCAGTTGTTGACCGGTCGTGCTTGGATGATCGCCCATTGCGGGGACTCTACGACCTCGTGTGGGCGTCCACGGCGGTCGGCCCGATTCCGGGCCGACGGGACCGACGATCTCGTTGCGGCGTTATCTCGTCAGGGTGGGCTGTCTGGTCGGGGCGGGCTGGGCGGGGGCGATGCGGACGAGGGCGTTGTACGTCACGAGGCCGATGGCGAGGTGCATCACCACGAGGATCCCGACTGCGGCGGCGGGCTGATGGCGGAGAAGCAGGTAGAGGTCTGGGAGCAGCAACACGAGCGTCACGAGGATCGCCGCCCGGAAGAAGACCCATCGCGGTGCAGACGAGATCCACGTCACGACGGGCCAGGCGAGACACCCGATGATCACCCCGATGACCGTCAGCTTCCCGTAGTCCATCGGCCGGAAGTGCACATAGCCTTTCGTCGAGGCGAACATGGCAGTTCCGACGGCCACGATCACGGCGTCGGCGAGCAGTGAGCCGGCGACGGACACCACCGTCGCGAGCCCGAGCCGCCACGGTGACGGCTGGCGTCGCACGCTTGGGAAGTCCACCTTGAAGCGGTTGAGCAGCTGCTCGATCTCGGCAGGCGGTCGGTATGGGCGCGTCTGTGTCGGCACACGGCAAGCGTACGGGCAGCGCCATCTGATCTTCGACGCCCGTAAGGATGATTTCGGTTGACCCGCGCTCGTCCAAAAGTAGGAGGCCGGGTGTCGCCCGGCAAGGGCGGTACTCTCGGCTGGTCACCAGCTCAACGGCCCGAGAGACCACTTCCGATACCGTGCGTACCGCCACCGGCCCAGCGCAACCGCGGCGCATCCTGGCGCGCGCCGTAGGCGGGGACGGCCCGTTGTTCGAGAACCTCCGCCGGATCGGCACGTCTCACACCCTGGCGGCCGACGCCCTCGCGGCGGCGGTGCTGCTCGCACTTTGCACGGCCTGGCTCGTTCGCAGCGGTTCGGCCGACTGGCAGAAGGCACTCGTCCAGCTGGCACTCGTGGCTCCGCTCGCCTGGCGCCGGTCGCAACCGTCCGTCGTCTTCAGTGTCATCGCCGTCGTTGCCCTCGCACAGTGGGTGCTCGGGTACCGGCTCATCGCCGATGCGTCACTCCTCGTGGCGGTGTACTCCGTCGCCGTCCACGACTCCCGCGGCCGTTCGTTGACGGCGGCGGCCGTGATGGAGGTGGGCGCCGTACTCGCGGCGACGCGTTGGAGGCCGGCTTCGACCGGCCCGAGGTCGTTTCTCTTCCTCACCGCCACCGTCGTGGCAGCGCTCTTCGTGGGATTCACCGTGCGCTCCGGCAGCGAGTACATGGGCTGGCTGGCAGAGCGGGCCGACCGACTCGAGCTCGAACGGGACCAGCAGGCGTCCCTGGGAGCGGCAACCGAACGCGCTCGCATCGCCCGTGAGATGCACGACATCGTCGCTCACAGCCTGTCGGTTGTCGTCACCCTTGCCGATGCCGCTTCGATCGTCGGCAAGACCGATCCGGCCCGAGCCACCGAGGCGATGGAGCAGGTGTCAGCGGTCGGCAGGCAGGCACTCTCCGACATGAGGCAGCTGATCGGCGTGCTTCGAACCGATTCCGACGCCGACCTTGCTCCGCCGCCGACGACGGCTCAACTCGACGAGCTCGTCGACCGGCTGGGCGCCACCGGGCTCGACGTCACGCTCGAGCGGACGGGAGAGCCGTTCGAGCTTGCGGCCGTAGTGGAGCTGTCCTTGTACCGCATCGTGCAGGAGGCGCTCACGAACACGCTGAAGCACTCCGGCGCCACGACGGCGAACATCGTGTTGCGTTACGACCGACCTCTCGTTTCGCTCGAGGTGCTCGACAACGGCGCCGGCGAGTCCGGCATCGCCCAGGACGGTCACGGCATCGAGGGCATGCGTGAGCGGGCGAGCTTGCACGGCGGCTCGCTCAGCGCCGGCCCTCGCGAGAGCGGCGGTTGGCTCGTGACGGCCACGGTCATGGACACGACGGCTCCCTCCCGATGACGATCCGCGTCCTGCTCGTCGATGATCAGGAGCTGTTGCGGCTCGGGTTTCGGATGATCCTGGCGGCGTCCGAGGGCATCGAGATCGTCGGGGAGGCCGGCGACGGTGCACGGGCAGTCGAGCTGGCTGCCACTTGCCGCCCAGACGTCGTCCTCATGGACATCCGTATGCCAGTCATGGACGGGATCGAGGCGACCCGGCGTATCGTCCGCGCCGACCCGGACGTCCGCGTGCTGGCGCTCACGACCTTCGACCTCGACGAGTACGCCTTCGGGGCGCTCGGCGCCGGCGCCAGCGGGTTCCTGTTGAAGGATGTTCCGCCTGCCGAGTTGACCGCTGCGATCCGGACCGTGGCGGCAGGTGACGCCGTCGTGTCCCCGAGGGTCACACGGCGCCTCCTCGACGAGTACGCGCCGGCGCTGGCCGGCCCGAGCCAGCGCGAGTCGGGCGACGCTGCGGCGGCGTTGGCCTTGCTGACGGATCGCGAGCACGAAGTGCTCGTGGCGCTCGCAGAGGGACTGTCGAACGCGGAGATCGCCGACCGCCTGTTCGTGTCGGAGGCCACCGTCAAGTCGCATGTCGGTCGAATCCTCGGCAAGCTCGGCCTGCGAGACCGCCTGCAGGCCGTTGTCTTCGCGTTCCAGAGCGGGATCGTGCGTCCCGAGGGGGAGCCGCGACCGGGATGACCCCGGAAGTGACGCTCGGTGCCGCGGGTGTTGAGCGGCGCCGTGGGTGTTCAGGCGGCGACGGACTGGGCAGCGCTCCGGCGCCCGCGGTGCACGCGGTGGCCCTTGTTGACGTCGGCAAAACGTCCATGGACAGCGCACGTGCTCGCGTTGTTGTAGATCGAAAGGCGCGTCTGGCAGGAAGGCTCGTCGCAAACCCGGCCCGGTGCGTACACGTGCGGCTGCTTGGAGTGCACCTCCGCCCGCTCCGCGTGGAGTATCCCTTCGGGCATCCTCAGGTTCACCATCTCACTTCCCTCCCAGATTGTCCGGGCAGTACCAGGCGGCAGCCCACTACGCAAAGTTTGTGCTCACCTGGGGGTGCCTGATAGGGCCAAAGGTCAGTAGGCGATAGGGCCGGTGGCCCGACGCGTAGCCGGAGCCCGCTGCCCGTCCTTCGGGTAGATTCCCCCTCCTTGCACAGAGCCGAGGACGCTGATCGACTGAACAACACTCATCCGGCCCTCCGTCGCTGCTGGCATCCCGTTGCCCGCACGTCGGAGATCGGGGAGGATCCGGTCCGGGTGGAGCTGCTCGGCGAGCCCTATGTGGTGTACCGGGTCGGCGCCGAGCTGGTGGCGTTCGCCGATCGCTGCCCCCATCGACTGGCTCCGCTCTCGCTCGGTCACCGGGAGGACCGGCAATTGCGGTGTGCCTATCACGGCTGGTGCTTCGACGAGTCTGGCCGCTGCGTCGACATACCGGCCCTCGGCCCCGGGGCTTCCCTACCGCCGACTGCCCGGCTGCGGCCTCCGGCTGCGCTGTGCGAGAGATTCGGCATCGTCTTCATGGCGCCCGAGACCCCACTCGTGGATCTGCCCTCGATCCCGGAGGCAGGCGAGCCCGGGATCGAATGCCTCGAGCTGCCGCCGACGGAAGCGAGGGCGAGCGCAGGCCTCATGGCGGACAACTTCCTCGACTTCGCACACTTCCCGTTCGTCCATGCCGGCACCTTCGGAACTGACGAATCCGCCCTCCTCGCCCCTTACGACGTCGAGCGGGACGGCTGGGGCTTCCGGGTCGTGTACGAGCATCCCTTCACCAATCGCGAGGACCCCGGCGTCAAGGCAGGGATCCGCCCCCTCGTGCAGACCCGGAGGATGACGTACCGCTTTCAGGCCCCGTTCGCTCTCAGCTTGCGGCTGGAGTTCCTCGAGGCCGGTGGGTGCAACGTCATCGGCTTCTTCATCCAACCGATGAACGAGGAACGGTGCCGTCTCTACACGACGCTGTGGCGGGACGATCTCGATGGCGACCCCGTCGCCCGGGCCGGAGCGATCGCCTTCGAGCAGGAAGTCCTCAACGAGGATCTCGTTGTCCAGTCACGCTACGACGAGCTGTCACTTCCCCTCAGCTTGCGCGCCGAGGTGCACACGAGAGCGGACCGCAACACGGTGGAGCTTCGTCGTGTCCTGGCGGACCTCGTGGCTGCGTCGGCGCAGGCGTCGGTGCCGTGATGGCGTGGTCGGGTCCTCTGCGAGCGGCGTCACCGCCGTAGCCTCACGGGGAGGGCGCCTCGGCAGACGTGCGGTCGCAGTTTGCAGCGAGCGTGTCGGTGCCAGCCTCAGAAATAGCGCTCGTCTTCGTTGCCGTAGCTGCGAAAGGCGATCAGCGTGCGCAAGCGGGTGATCCCATCGAGTGCGGCGATCCGCTTCGTCACGACGTCGGCGAGCTCCTCGTGGTTGACGACGCGGACGACCGCCACGAAATCCTCGTCGCCGGCAACCGAGTAGGCCGCAGAGACCCCGGGCACGTCGGCGAGCTCGCGTCCGAGCGTCCCGAGATGCGCCGGCTCGACGTTCACGAGAACGATGGCTTCGACCACCGGATCAGACTACTGGCTGGTCGAGTGGCAGAAGAGGGACGAGCCAGTCGAGACGGGTTCCGCCGCCGGCGGGAAGGGACAGCTCGAAGCGACCTCCGAGGAGCCGCGCTCGCTCTTCGAGGTTGCCGAGCCCGCTCCATCGCTCAGGCTGCTTCGCGCCGACGCCGTCGTCAACCACGGTGACCTGTATGTCGCCGCCCACGATGGCGACCCGGACAGAGGCAGAGCGGGCCTCGGCGTGGCGGGCGATGTTCGAGAGCCCTTCTCTGGCGGCGGCGAGGATGTGCGGTACGACCACGTCCGGTACACCGGTCTCGACTGCCCCGTCGAAGCGTATCGACGGTCTGAAGCCCAAGGTGAGCTCTGCAGACCGCACCAATTCCACGAGCTTCGACTTGAGGCCGAGATCGCCTGTCAGCGCACGGGAGATGTCGTAGATCGTGCTGCGGATCTCACGGATCGTGTCGTCGAGGGAGTCGATCGCGTCAGACACCCGGATCGTGGCCACGTCGCCGTCGATCAGCGGCAAGATTCCCTGGAGGGAGATGCCCGTGGCGAAGAGCTGCTGGATGACGTGGTCATGGAGGTCGCGGGCGATGCGCTCACGATCGCCGAGGAGCATCATCTGCTCCCGGTCCTGGCGGGCCCCTTCCAGGCCGAGCGCAAAGGCGATCTGGGCGGCCAGTTCCTCCGCCACGAGCAGGTCGACCGCTCCGAAGGCCGAAGCCCCGGTTGCCCGCGCAACGGTGAGGACCGCGACGGTGTCGTCCTCGGCGATGACGGGCACGGCGAGTGTCGGGCCGTCGGGGACGAGGGGGACGACGACCCGCGTCACGACGTCGGTCCGAACGGCCACCTGGACGTGCCGGCCGGTCTCGAGAACTCGTTCCTCGAACGAGCCACGCGCCGGGTAGGTGGTGCCGACGACCTCGGGCGACACGCCGCTGGCAGCGATGACGCGCAGGTTGTCATGATCCTTCACACAGATCACCAGGGCGGCGGCATCGAGTAGGACGCTGCCGTGATGACAGATGAGCATGAGCGACTCGGTCAGAGATGCCCCCGACAGGAGCGCCAGCCGGATGGCGGACGTGGCGGCGTACTGGTGCTCCAGACGCTGCTCTTGAGCGAAGATGCGCCGGAGCTCCTTCTCGGCCCTCTTCCGCGCCCGGACGTCTCGAACGACCATGGAGAACCCGAGCCGAACGTCGTTATTCGTTCGAAGCGTCGAGATGGAGACGGCGACGTCCACCTCGTAGCCGGCCCGGTGGCGCCACCTCGTGTCCAGCGCGCCGCGACTCTCGCCGGCGGACGCCGCCTCGAGAAGATCCTCGGCGCTGAGCGACGCCCCGGCGGGGACGAGAGTGGCAATGGGAAGGCCGACACACTCGCTCGCGACATAGCCGAAGAGCGACTCCGCCGCCGGGTTCCAACTCGTGATGATCCCCTGCAGGTCCGAGGAGATGATCGCGTCGAACGACGAGATGACGATGGCCGCCAGCTGTGCCTGGACCGCCGTAGCGGCGCGCTGATCGGTGACGTCCCGCACGGTGGCCACGACCAGTGACGCACCCGCGCTCGAGATGGGCGCCAAACTGACGTCGACGGAGAACTCGCGGCCGTCTCGACGGCGACCGACGAGATCGAGCGCCGCACCCTGGGCCCGGGGCTCCGGGCCGGCCGCATACGCGGTTCGGTGCTGCTCATGGCGCCGGCGCATTCGCTCGGGAACGAGCATGTCGATCGACCGGCCGACGAGGGCGCCTTCTGGGTAGCCGAAAAGCGGTGCCGCGTGGTCGTTTGCCGCCACGACGACCCCCTCGCCGTCGACGAGGAGGGCGGCATCCGGCAGCAGCGACAAAAAGGCGCTGAGCAAGTCGTTCGGGATTGCCCACGGACCGAGGTCGGTCGGCGCCGGCGTCGACCCCACCTCGACAGGTCCGTCCGACTCGGTCTTGCTCACGCTGTTCCTCCCGCTTTCGCTCGAGGAAGGCCAACACGTCGAGCGCGCCGACAGGACACGCGTCATCGCTGACACGCGACGGTACGGGAACGGTCGGCCGGATGCGAATTGAACCGGCGGCGGACAGCCGACAACGAAGCATCGGTCCGCTCCGCACAAGGGAGCAACCCGGAGCGGACCGTGCCTCTGCGACGAGTATCCACGCCCGTACGGCACGGAGATAGTGCCGAAGGGCACAATCATCCGAGGCCCGGGTAGGTCCCGCTGCCGTCCCGTGACGGCTGGCCCACACCGTCGCCACCAGGAGATCTTGTCCTCGGCGCCGCGACATCCGGGCTGCATGGAGGGACTTTTGCCTCTATCTGCACGCGAGCGCGTTTGCTTAAATGACCTGGACGCCCGGAGGCGGCCATATGGTCGTGCCTGCGGGCGGTGGTGAGGTCCTGCCACGCAGGGATTGCTCTTCGTGCTCTGCCGATCGAGAGCCGGAAGTGGATGCCCGCTCGGGTGCGTTGTGCCACAGCGCTCCCCATTCGAGGAGAAGAGGAGGTCGTGGAAATGGCAGCTGTCGAAGCCCCCGGGCCAGCCGCACCGCGTCTGGGAACTCTGACGATCGAGCCGAAGGGCATCGAGTTCATCCCTGACTCGGAACGACGCGGTAAGCCGAGCGGCCTGTTCTGGATGTGGGCCGGCGCCGTCTGGAACGTCGAATTCCTTGTCTATGGGACCGTCATCGTGGCGTTCCTCGGCCTCTCGTTCGCGCAAGCGGTCCCGGTCATCATCATCGGCAACTTCTTCTACCTGCTGACAGGCCTCGCCAGCATGCAAGGCCCCCTGGCCGGAACGACGGCCTTCGGCGTGAGTCGAGCTCCCTTCGGAGTGAAGGGAAACCGAGTCCCTTCGCTGTTCAACTGGGTCACCCAGGTCGGCTTCGAGATCGAAGGTATCGCGCTCGTCGTGCTCGCCGCCGTCGCACTCTTCGCGAAGGGCGGGATCACCGCCGGTGACGGCCTCAAGGCCGTGCTCATCGTGGCTGCGGTCCTGATCCAGGCGATGCTGCCGTTCGTCGGGCACGCGGCCATGTTGAAGGTGCTGAAGTGGCTCACCTACCCCTTCATCGCGTTGTTCATCGTGCTGGCCTGCCTCACGATCGGCAAGGTCCACCTCAACGCCATCCCCCATGGTGCGGGCTGGGGTTCCCTCTTCGTCGCCTTCGCACTCGTCATCTCGGCCGGTGGCCTTGGATGGACGGAGAACGGCAACGACTACTCCAGGTACCTGCCGGCGAACACCGACAAGCGCAAGATCGTGTGGGCCGTTGCGCTCGGCGGGGCCATCCCGTCGATCCTCCTCGAGATCCTCGGCGCCGCCGTTGCGACCGCCGTGCCGGCGTCCCAGGCCGGAGCGATCGCTTCGGTCACCGGTCTCGTCGCCGTGTTCCCGAGCTGGTTCGTATGGCCATACTTGATCTTCGCCATCTTCCAGTTGTTCGCCATCAACAGCGTCGACCTCTACTCGTCCGGCGTCACGCTGCAGAGCCTCGGGCTACACCTGAAGCGGTGGCAGTGCGTCATCCTCGACACGATCGTGTGCTGTGGGTTCGCCTTCTACGCCATCTACTCGAGCCGGTTCTCGCAACTGCTGTATGACTTCCTGCTCTTCATCATCATCTGGCTCGCTCCGTGGGTCGCCATCTACCTCGTGGACTACTGGCTGCGTGGTGGCAAGTACGAGTCGGCAGCGCTGATGAGCGAGAAAGGCGGCCGCTACTTCGGCAGCAGCGGCGTGCACTGGCCTGCGATG
>JBEKMC010000103.1:0-11990 GCA_050008715.1 Acidimicrobiales bacterium
AGGAGGCCAATGTGCTCGACGTTGCCGAGGTCCCAGTCGTGGACGTTGTCGAGCTCGCGGTACTGCTTCCGCATGCTGCGAGGAACAGGAGGGGGACGGCCGCGGCCAACGTCGCCACCTTGCCCACGCGCGTTCCGAACCAGTATCGACTCTTCATGGATTGCTCCCCCTTCATCAGCTGTCAGCTGAACGGATTGGCACGGTTGACTCGACCGGCCGGCCCTGAAGGAGACATCTCAAATGCCAGGCAATCGGTTGTCAGACATTTATACGCCGCCGCCGCACCCGAGTCAAGGGGCGATCACGTCGCGACCTTGTGCAGCTCGTGCGGCGTGGATTACAACCCGATCAGTGCCGATCGTCCTGAGCCGACCAGAGGCCGGCTTGAGCGCTCGAGTGCGGAAAACCCGTAGGCGGGTTACGACTCAGGACGTTGTGGCGGCCCGAGCGGCCGTACGGCGCCGGCGGTCGGTGACGTACGAGGTTCACCTGGCTCCCGCCAGACGCGGCGATAGTGCGGCTCGAGCCAGTCCAGGTGATCACGCATCAAGTCGCCGGCCCGCCCCTCGTCGCGGTCGCGGATCGCTTTGCCGATCGCACGGTGGTGGCGGGACACCGTGGCGTGAAAACTCGGGCCGAGCCTCTCCCTATCGAGTGACGTCTGGACGACGAGGAAGATCGGCTCGGCCGCGATCCGAAGAAGCGGATTGTGGGCCATCTCCACGACGGCGAAGTGGAAGTCACGGCCCCTCCGGTACATCTGCACCTCAGCGAGGGTCGCCTCAGCGGGTTCTGGCTCGAGGCGAAAAAGCTCGCTGTCGTTCCGCCGCGTCGCAGCAAGCCGTGACGCCGGTACCTCGACGAAGGTCCGGAGTTCGACGAAGTTCTCGTACGACACGTGAGAGGTGTTCGCGAGGAGGCCCAACTCGAGCTGGAGGCGCTCCACCAGCCGATCCACGGACGGCTCTGCGACCGAGCTCCCGCCCGCCACGCCCCGCTTGGTCGTGATCAGGTTCTCCGCAGCCAGGCTTCTGAGAGCCTCGCGGACGGTGGCACGACTCACTGCGAAGATTTTGGCCAGCTCGTGCTCCGTCGGAAGCCGGCGGCCCGGCGGGATCGACTGCGACAGGATGGCTGACCTGAGCTGCTCAGCGACGCGCTGGTAGGCGTAGCGACCGGTCTCGTTGCCAGGATCCGGAACCAGATTCATGAAGCACTCATCGCTAGAAGTCTTAGCATGGCGATGTCACGTCGCCCCGCCGGCCGCCAAAGGGAAGCCGTCCGGACGACGTCATACGCTGTTGCCCGGTGACGCGTTTCTTCCTCTGTACCGACAGCGCTGTCTCCGGCGCGTTCCAGCCAAGATCGTCTCCGCGGTCGGGGTCGACGCACCGACTAGGCCGGCTGTGGGTCTCATTCCTCTTCCTCCCCCCTGCGGTGCTTGCCCAGCCCTTCTCGCCAACCCCAGCAGCTGCCGCGCTATCGCCTGTGACGTGCGTCGCGCGCGGCCTCGTGTGCGACCGTGAGACGAGTCCATTATCGGACATCGATGCCGCAGATCCCTCCGTGATACGGCTTTCGGTTGGGCGGGATGTCACCACTTATGTCGTCTTCTCGACGGCCGACGAGTACGCCGGCGCTCGACACCCCGGCGCCGACGATCCGCACCGTGACGACATCACGAGGGAGAAGGTGTCTTACACCTGTACCAAGAACCGGTGCACTTGGGCGAATGGCAGTAGCAGCGACGCCGTGGCGGCACCTTCCTGGGACGTCAACCGGTGTCCGATGGCGGCTCCCGGCGTCTTCAAGACGGGATCGGCGTACGTGATGTGGTTCGACATGGCAAGCGCGGGCGCGCCTGAGCCTTGCGTCAACGGCGCCCATCTCGCTGCTCCGACCCTGGATTCGGGCTATTACTGCCTCTACTATGCAACCGCCCGTGACCTCATGGGTACGTGGACCATTCCGGACCGATCAGGCGTCGTCTGCTCGCCCGACGGCGCCATTGATCCCGAGCCGTTCAGCCACGACAACCGGAACTACTTGCTCTGGAAGGACGGGAACGTGAGTGGCGGCCCACCTGCCACGATCCAGCTGGGGCGCCTTGACGCTGCAGGAACCGCCCTCGTACCGGGCACGACGCGGGTGCTCGCCTCGCAATCGGCCTTCGCTGGTCCGACGGGCAGCTTCACTCGGTACATCCGGGACTCGACCATGGAAGCCCCCGCCCCGTTGATCACCAGCGCCGGCGAGTTCTTTCTCCTCTTCGCCACCGGCAACTGGCAGGGCGCCGGCTACGAGGAAGGGATCATCGGCTGCGGGCCGTGGAGCTCTTTGACGACCAGGTCTTGCGACAAGACTCCCTTTCGCGACGCTCCCCTTCTGTGGACGGGCGACTTCCCTGCTCACACCGTGGTCGGCCCGGGGAGTGGGACGGCAGTTCGAACGCCAGACGACAAGACGTGGCTCTTCTACGGGTCGTGGGACCGTTGCGCCGGCTACTCGGCCGCCCACGGCGGCTGCAGATCAGGATCGCGGCGGGTTCATGTCGTCGAGCTTCGGATGACAGCGCTGAGCGGCTGACACCGTCCGGGACAAGAACGGTGGCCGCCGTCCTCACGGCTCACTTCCAGAGAGCGGCCTCGGCCGGAGCGTTGGTGGTGCCGGCCGGCGGGCCGACGGCTTCGCAATCAGTGCTGGAGACGCAGGCGATGGCATCCCCGAGGAAACCCGACTTCGGAGGTGCTTGCGACGTCCATGCTGATCCGGACCAGGTGTCGGCCACGGTTCCCACCGCCTTGCACGTGCCCAACGGCGCAGAGCAGGCGACGCCGGTCAGGCCGACCACCGAGTGCGAATCACCGGAAGGCTCGGGGACGGTCTGAAGCTTCCAGGCGGTCCCGGTCCACGCGATCGCCGTCGGTTTGCTGAGCAGCGAACCGAAGTTGCCGACTGCTTCGCACTTCGAGGGGCTCACGCAGGCAACGGCTTCGAGCAAATTGAAGGTCGAGCCCGACGGATTAGGCGTCGACTGCACCGTCCACGAAGTCCCACCCCAAACCTCGGCAAGGAACACGACGTCGCCGGAGCTCTTCGTCGCTTGTCCAACAGCCTCGCACGAGCGTGCCGCGCCACACGAGACACCCGACAGCTCGGACTGTGTCGTGCCCGCCGGCGGCGGTGGCGCCTCAGCCGTCCAGTCCTTGCCGTTCCAGGCCTCTGCGAGCGGTTGCGGGCCGCCAGTGCCGGTGAACTGGCCGACGGCGACGCAGGAGGTCGCGCCGCTGCACGAGACCCCGGCAAGAACCGGACTCGTTCCACCCGCCGGCTTGGCGATCGAGACCGGCTTCCACGCCTTCCCGTTCCAGAGCGCGGAGAGCGAACCTACCGCGAGGCAGGAGGCGGCGCCGGTGCACGCGACGGCGGTCAGGGCCGAGCCGGAGCCGATCGACACTGGCAACGATTGCAGTGCCCAGGTCTTGCCATTCCAATTCGCCGCGAACGGCGCCGTCGACCCGTTGTCGGGTGACGTGACGAAATTCCCGACGGTCTCGCACGCGTCGGAGGCGTGACACGACACTCCCGTCAGATGCGCCCCCCAGGCTGCTGCCGGGTTCGCCGCCGGCTGCAGTGCCCAGCTCTTGCCCGTCCAGCCGTCGCCAAATGAGACCTTCACGTCCGAGCCGCGCTCGAACGTGCCGACTGACTCACATGCGCTGGCAGTCACACAGGAGATTGCCGTGCCTGCCAGGTCCTGGCTGTCGGACGGCACCGCCAGAGGACGTGGGGCCCAAGCCGTGCCGTTCCACGACGCCGCCCACGCGAGGCCAGTGGAACCGGACGTGTACGTTCCGACCGCCTGACACGCTTTCGCCGCGGTGCAAGCCACGCCTTCGAGAGTCGGGTCGGTGCCATGGGCAGGGCTCGTGAGGGCACGGAGCACCCAGGACTTCCCGTCCCAGCTCTCTGCGAACGGGAGCTCGTTCGCACCCTTCAGATACGTGCCGACTGCCTCACACGCGGTCGCCGAGCTGCACGCTCCGGCCGTGAACGACCCGCCAGACCCGCCTTTCGGTACGGAGGTGGCCTGGATCTTCCAGCCCGAGCCATTCCACAGCTCCGCCAGTGGCTGTTGAACATTGGAGGTGGTGAGCCCATAGCCGACGCCTTCGCAAGAATCGGTCGCCTTGCAGGCGACCGCCAGCAACGTTGGGCTCGTGAGGGCCTTCGATGAGGCGAGCTGCTGTGCCTTCCAGCTCACGCCGTTCCAATGGAGGCTGAGGGTGCCGACCGCTTCGCAGCTCTTGGTCGTGACGCAGGCCACGGCGAGCAACGGTCCCTGGGACGATCCTCCCGGCAGCTTTTGCAACTTCCAGGTCGTTCCCGTCCACACCTCGGCGATGGGCACCGTCGAGAAGCCGTCGGTCAGTTGGGATCCGACCGCCACACAAAAGTGCGCGGACGCGCACGACACGCCCGCAAGGCTCGACGCGGTGCCGCCGGACGGAACGGCGGCCGCCTGTGCCTTCCAGGTAACGCCGTTCCAGGACTCCGCCAGGGGCACTTCGGTGCTCAAGGTACCGAGCGACTGCGTGCTGTTCTGGTTCGACCCGACGGCTTCGCACTCCTTGGCGCTCGTGCAGGAGACTGACGTGAGGTCGCCGTTCGGAATCGTCGGCTGCGGCATGTTCTGCCCGACCCAAGGGCTCGTCGTGCCGCTTCCGGCTGCTCGAGCGTGTAGCAGCGGCGTCGCGGCAGACCCTGACACGCTCGCCATCTCCACCGCCATGATCGAGCCCAGCGCCATCACCGTGGTTGCAACGCATCTAGCGACCGTCGACCGGCCACGACCATCTCTGTTCACCTCGCGGATCCCCCTCCTCGACGCTCCGGACTACCGGGTGGTGCCGCGTCCCCGCGAGCTCCACGCCTATCGTCGCAAATCTGCAGCCCCGCGGCCAAGTGAGCCGGCCGGCGAACGTCGCGAACTCGGTCGCTCCGTCGAACGATCCGAGCTAGCGCAGCGACTTGATCCAGTCAGCCACGAGCGCGGCCACCTCGGTGTCCCGTCGCTTCAGCCCATGATCACCGTCGACGAAGCTGAGCACGACCGGCCCGGGGATGAGCGACGTGGCTTCCTCGAGCTCCGCCGGCGACGCGAAGGCGTCCCGATTGCCCGAGACGAACAGGCACGGCAAGCTCAAGTTGGGGAAGTGCTCGCTGCGGAGCTTCTCGGGTCGCCCCGGCGGGTGCAACGGGTAGCTCACGAGAACCAGACCTCTCGCCGGTAGCCCCTCGGCGACGGCCATCGAGCAGACACGGCCACCCATCGACCGCCCGCCGAGCAGTACGAGCTCTGTGGTGTCGTCAGGACCGGCTGTCGGGTCAGAGCCGTCCGCTGCCCCGCCGGCACGAGCCGCGAGCGATCGAGCGGATGTGCGCACTGCCTCGATGAGCACGGCCGGCGGGTCCGGCCACCTCCGACCGGCTAGGCGATAGGGAAAGTCGATGCGCTCGACCATCAGACCGAGCGCCGACACTGCGTCATCGATCGCGACGAGAGCCGGTTGATCCCTGCTGGCACTTGCACCCGGGGCGAGAAGGAGACCGAACGGAGCTGGGGGTCGCCTCACGCCGGCACTGTACAAGGGCGGCGATTTGCGCTCCTCACCGCCTTCGGTAACCCCTGTGTTACGGTAGCTACCTCGTTACCAATTTGGAAGGGTTGGCTGCCCGTGGCATCGATGCAATCGGTGGGCGATCCGTTCGAAGCGCTTGGCGACCCGACCCGGCGCGAAATCCTCCGCCTTCTCAGCGGCGGGGACAAGCCCGTCCACGAGATCGCCGCCTCCTTGCCGATCAGCCGGCCAGCGGTGTCGCGACATCTCCGCTTGTTGAAGAACGCAGGGATGGTGGCGGAAAGGGCCGAGGGCACCCTTCGCATCTATCACCTCGAAGATGAGGGGATGCAGGCGGTCCAGGGGTACCTGGAGGGTGTCTGGGGCGAGGCGGCTGCGCGATTCCGCCTGCTGGCGGAGAACACCGGCCAGGTCCGCCGGCCATGACATCCCCGCTGAGGATCTCGTTCGAGGTCGCCTGCCCGGTCGAACACGCCTTCGCCATGTGGACCTCGAGAATCTCGGTGTGGTGGCCGCCGGACCACACCGTGAGCGGGGAGACCGATCTCGTAGTCGTTCTCGAAGCAGGCGTCGGCGGGCGGATCTACGAACGCACTGCTGGCGGCCTCGAGCACGACTGGGGAGTCGTGACGGTCTGGGAACCGCCTTCGCGGCTCTCCTACCTCTGGCATCTCGGACGCACCGAAGCAGAGGGAACCGACGTGGAGATCACGTTCGCTCCCGAGGGGGCAACGGCCACCCGGATCGACATCGAGCACCGCGGCTGGGAGCGGCTGGGTGAGACAGCGGGCATATGGCGGGACAGGAACCGAGTCGGATGGGAGACACTGCTGCCGCACTTCGCGGTGGCAATTGGAAGAGGAGAGAACTGATGGCTGCCGGCACCAGACACGATCCGTGGGCACTCAAGACCGCTCCGGGCACTTCCGAGTACACCATGTACAAAGACGAGCAAGCCAACCCGCCGGCCCTCGTCTGCCAGGTGGGCTCGACCACCTTGAAGTATCACCTTCGCTCCATCGAGGACCTCCACGCCTGGCTCCTGGAGCAAGGCGGTTGGGTCCCCCTCGGGGCGGCGGATGAGAAGAAACCCGCCACAGCCGGCACCGTGGAGGCCTTCGGTCGCGCCGAAGACAACCCCGTCGGCGGCTGGTACGGGCTGCGCAACGGCTATCGGGGACGGTTCGGGATGTACCTCCCACCATTGCTCGAACAGCTCGGACTCGCAGAGCTCACCCACGAGGCCCGCAACAACCAGATCAAAGCCATCGGTTGACGATGGCCGCGATTCACCGACGCCCATACCAGGAGGACTGATGACACACGCGACCGTCGTGCGCTACACGACACGGCCCGAACACGCCGACGAGAACGAGCGCCTCATCCGCGCCGTGTTCGCCGAGCTGGCCGAACAAGCACCCGCAGGACTCCACTACAGCGCCATCCGCCTCGACGACAACGTGAGCTTCGTACACGTCGCCGTGCTCGACGGGGAGGACAACCCCTTGAATGCCCTTGCCGCCTTCCGCGCCTTCGTCGGGGGGATCAGCGACAGGTGCACGGAAGGCCCCACTCCCGTCAACGGGACGGTGGTCGGCAGGTACCGAATGAGCGAATAGCAGGCGCCGGCCTTCACCGCGCCGCTCGGTGCTCCCTCCGAGTCGGACTGATTGACCGCCGGCGGCCGAGCACATACGGTGAGCACGAAGCAGGCGAACTGGGGGTTTCTTGTGATTGCTCGACGGTTCTCGTTGGTCAAGCCGGCCGCGGTGCTCGCCACCCTTGCCGTGGTCGCCTCGTTGTCGGTCGCGGTCGCACCAAGTGGCGCGCACACCGCCGCCTCACCGGGTGAGACTGTCGGCAGCGGCGTAGAGACAGCCACGATCATTCGCGACGCCTACGGCGTTCCGACCATCACGGCAAAGGCGATGCCCGGCGTCTGGTTCGGTGCCGGCTACGCCCAGGCGGAGGACCGCCTCGCTCAGCTCGAGCTCGTCCGCCGCACCGTCGAAGGCACTCTGGCTCAGCTCGCGGGCTCGGGTTACCTCGCTCAGGACGAGGACGTCAGGACGTTCTTCTACACGCCGGCTGAGCTCTCGGCCCAGGAAGCCGCCCTGCCGAAGATCGCGCGTGCTGAGCTCGGGGAGTTCTCTGCCGGGATCAACGCCTACGAGGCGAAGGCGTTCGCGTCGCCGGCGAGCGAGAAGGCCCTCGTCCCCTACGAATTCTTCATCCTTGGCGATCTCCTCGGGACAAAGGGGGCCTACCGGCCGGCGCCGTGGCGGCCGATCGACACCGTGGCGGTAGGGGACTATCTCGCCCGGGAGTTCGGTGGCGGCGGAGGTAGCGAGTTGCAGAACCTCGGGTTCGTCCGCTACCTGACGGCTGAGCTCACCAAGAAGGGGGACAAGAAGGCGGCTGCCGACGCACAGGCAATCTTCAACGACACGCGCTGGATCAACGACCCGAACGCGCCCACCACTGTGCCGAGCACGGCGAAGCTCGCGAGCCTCGAGGCCGCCGGGCTCTCGGGTCGGACCGCGAGCGACTTGGCGGGAGCGACCGACTCCCTGCGGATGCTCGACAGCGTGAGCACGCGGGCCGTTCTCACGGCGGCGTCAGCTTTGCAGCACGATCGCCAGACGATCCTCCGGACCGGGATATCGCTCAAAGTGCTGTCGCACGGCGGATCGAACGCCGTCGTCGTGTCGCCTCGGCGATCCCTCGACCATCACGCACTGCTCTGGGGCGCTCCACAGGAGGGTTTCGGCACCCCCAGCGTCGACGGTGAGGAGTACCTGCACGGACCCGGCTACGACGCGGGCGGCATGTACATCGCCGGCGAGCCGTTCCTACTGATCGGCCGCAACAACAAGATCAGCTGGACGACCACGAGCGAAGAGCTCGTGGACCAGCGGATCTACGTGGAGAAGGTGCACTACACCACGACTCCCCCGACCTATCTCTGGAAGGGTCACTGGATACCGATGGTCGCCATACCAGAGACCATCGCCGTCCAAGGCGAGGCGCCCCAATCCTTCACCGTCTACCGGACCAATGACGGTCCGGTGTTCTCGATGGACCGGACCGGGGGCACCGCCTTCTCGATGCGTTTCGCTTCCTGGGGTCGCGAAGGTGGAAGCCTCACCGGCTTCTCCCAGTTGGGCGGCGACACGGATCTCTCGCAATTCGAACACTCAATGAGCCTCGTCACAACGCTCCACAACTTCCTGTATGCAGACCAGAAGGGCAATATCGCCTTCTTCGGGGACGGTCTCGTCCCCGTCGAGCCGCCGGCGAGCAAGGTCGACCCCCGGCTTCCGGCGCTAGGCGACGGGTCCCAGCAGTGGCTCGGCTTTGTGCCCTTTTCAAAGATGCCCAGAAGCGTCAACCCGGCGCAGGGTTTCCTCGACAATTGGAACACGAAACCCTCCGCCAGCCAGTACTACCAGCAGAACTCCGGGGACGAGTACTGGGGCACGATCTTCCGATCCTCGACGATCGCCCAGCTCCTGCAGAAGAGCACGAAGGTCGACATTGCCTATCTCGAAGGGATCGAGCACGTCATCGGCACGATCGACAACGGGGACAACACGAGGCCGGCGGCACCGTACTTCATCCCGGACATCGTCGCCGCATATCACCTGCTCGTCGCTCGCCATGCCGCCATCGTCAACCCTGCAGCGCACCCGGACCTCAAGAAGGCGATCGGCACGTTGGCGGCGTGGAACGACACGGCGACGATCGGCAGCCCGGCCATGTCGATCTTCATGAACACCCTCGAGGCGCTCGAGCGCAACGTGTGCGAGAACGGGACGTTCCCCGGCGAGACCTACGTGGGGCCGGTCGTCATGAGCGACGGCAGCTTGAACCTCGGTACGTACGGTGGTCTCGGAGGCATGTGCACCTACAACTTCCTCTACCACGTGCTCGCTAAGTCGAAGAACATCGTCCCGTGCGGCAAGCTCTGCTACACGGGCAACTACTTCGGAAGCTCCGCCAAGCAGCCGTTGATCCTCGTCGAGAGCGTCAACGACGCCATCACGATCCTGTCGGGCAAGGGGACGCAGCTCGGCCAGGACGTGCCGGGTTTTGGGACGACCAACATCTCCAAATGGGGTTACGTCCCCGCACAGGACACGAACTGGAACAACCTCGACCCGGCGGCAGTCGGAGTGAAGGCTCATTGCGGTACGAGCGCCTCTCAGAACCGAAGCACCTACATGCAGGCCATCGACATGGGACCCACCGTCATGGGTCGCAACGAGCTGCCGCCCGGCCAAAGCGGGTTCATCAGCTCGAAGGGCGTTCCCAGCCCGCACATGTGCGACCAGGTGTCGCTGTTCAATTCTTTCAAGTACAAGGCCATGCCGAACGCCTGACCCTGCCCGAGGCGTCGTGCTCACCGGCGACTGACGCCGAACCGTCAATGCTGGTCGACCACTGACGGAAGGCTGCTTCGCATCGTGGACGGATATCTCGGGTCGTGGTACAGCTTGGCCGTCAGTGTCTCGAGCCCTGGGATACAGGCGAACACAGCGACTGCCAGGATCGCCCCCGAGAGCGGGCCGACGACATAGACCCAGAGGTTCGCGTATACGCCCGCGACGACCGCCGGACCCAGGCTGCGAGCCGGGTTGAGAGACGTGCCCGTCCAGGGCGCCCCCTGCCAGACGAGGACGGCGATGAGTAGCCACATCACGAGCGGCGTCCATCGTGCCCGGCTCGAGGACGACACCATGACGAGAACCGTCAGGACGAGGACGCCTGTCATGAAGCATTCGATGGCGGTCGCTTCCAGTGCGCCGGCGTGGTGGCTCGGCTGGGTGACCCCGAGCCGGACTCCCACTGCGATGGATCCCCACAGCTCGCGGGCGAGCGCTGCCCCGGCAAGAGCACCGAGGCATTGAGCCACCACATAGCCGATGAGGTCGTGCACGTGGAGGTGGCGGCGCAGCCAGAAGGCTGTCGTCACGGCTGGGTTGAGGTGCGCGCCGGAACGACGACCGAGTGGGCTGATTGCGACGAGCGAGCCCGTGCCGGCAAAGAGCAGGCCCGTGATCAGCAGCCGGAGGGAACGACTGGGAACGGCACGCACAACGGCACTGCCATGGCCGAAATCCAAGCAGATGGCTGAAAGTCCCCCGAGAAGGAGAAGTGCCGTGCCGAGCAACTCACATCCCCATTCGACGAGATGAACGCCGCCATGTGCCACCTGGCCTCCCGAGGACGGCGAGGAAGGCTCGGGCATCTCATGTGACCGTACCAAGACGGATGCCGGTGGCATCCGAGGCAGCAGGTCCGACGCTGATCTACGGGGTAGGAGCGCTCCTCAGCCACGTGACCAGCGCGTACTTGCGACCGTGCAGCACCGGTTCGCCGGAGTGCGCGAGGGCGGCGTCGAACAACACACCCATCCCCGCCTCGGGCCGAATCTCGCGGCCGGAAGCGGTAAAGCGCGTGCCTCCACCGTCGAAGTCGTCGTTGAGATAGGTCAGCAGGGTGAGGACGCGAGTCGGGTGCGCCGGCCCAGCATCCCGATGACTCGTATAACGCCCCCCCACCCCGTAGTTCAGGATGCTGATGGGGCTCCTCTCCACACCGAGGCCGCGAACGAGCTCGTGACTCATCAGAAAACTATCGACCGCCTCCACGGCGCTTGCCATCCGGGGATCCTTGTCGGCACGAGCCACTTTTGCCTGTCGGGCGGCCGTGACGGTCGACTCCGAAGTGCCAGCGTGGACTTTGGCCACCTCCCACCCGAACGAAGCCGAGGCCAGCTCGCGCACGAGCGAGCCGCACACGGCTGCAGCGATTACCCGCTCGCAGGAGACAAGACCCGAAACAGCCGCAGGGGATTCCATGTCACACCACCGCGTCGTGCAGCTGATCGATGTCGCCGTACCCGAACTCGGTGGCGAGCCGCAGGACCATGAGAATGCTCCAGGGATCGAGCCGCCAGTCGGCAGGCGGCGACACGCTCTCTGGTAGGTCAGCAGATCGGAGGACCGGGGCGCCGAGGAATGACAGGTCGCCGCCACCGCGGGCGTTTTGCGGCCCGAGCGCCGCGTAGGGCGAACGCTCGGGCGCCTTCATCAGCTCGACCGCATCCACCGACGTGTCCACTCCCAGCCAGCGGCACAACCCCGTAAGCGTCGAGTCAGGTGAGTTCACGACCTCCTCGCCACGAATCCGGACGAAACGATCCGGTGGCAGCGTCTTGCCGAAATCGGAGATCCTCTTGTGTTGGAAGTACCAGAGACTCCAACAGAACTGATGGAACACGTCGGGCTCGACGCGCCACCAACCTCGAGTTGCCCACGAGGAGTGCATCGACTGCACGGTCGA
>JBEKMC010000104.1:0-11962 GCA_050008715.1 Acidimicrobiales bacterium
CGTCGTCTGCGGTCCCGGAGTAGACCGCGCCGAGCGCCGTGGAGTCGGCGGCCGTGAGTGGCGTCGGGAACGCCAGCGAGAAACCGGTCCGACCAGTGCCGTAGGTCCTCGTGACGAGCTGCGGCTCCACGCCACCGCGGACACCGGGCAGGCGGATGCCGATGTTGATGACGAGGAGGACTCCGACGACGATCCAGACGAGTGGTCGGGTCACGAGAGCGCCGGGCGCCGTGGAGCCCCTGGATCGTCAGGCGGACGGGCGTCCGGTCCTGTCGGGCTCACTCGTGCGGCTCGTCGACCACTTCTGCCCGCAGGTTCAAGAGGCCGGCCTCGCTCGGCGAGAAACCGCACCGTTCCAGATAGAACCCAGCCGTCTCACGGGTGAAGTCGGCATGGAGCCACTCGCAGCCAGACTTGCGCGCCTCCTCGGCCGCCAACCGGACGATCTCGGTACCGATGCCGTGCCGCTGCTCGCCTGGCAGCACCATCGTGTCGAGGATGACGGCGTGGTTGCCGCCGTCCCAGATGACGTTCGCGAAGCCCACCAGCTCCTCGTCTATGCGGGCACAGACCCAGCCGAGCGAGTGGTTCTCGAGCTGGCGTTGCCACTGCGACGGCGTCGGAGGGTGGTCGAAGGCCTCGGCGTGAAGCCAGTCGAGCTCCAGCTCCTCAGCGCCTCCACGCCACTCGTAGCTGATGCCGGCTTCCGTGATCACGTGCAACAGTATTTCGCACGAAAGCGTCGAGCGTGGACTTTTGCGCCGTCCAGGGTGTGATTGCCAGGCACAACGGGCGGTTCATTCGCGGTGCAGCACGAGCCGGCCACGCCGGCCGACCTGACCGAACCCAAGCCTTTCGTAGAGCCTGCGAGCCTCGGGGTTGTTCGTGTTCACCATGAGACCAACCGCCTCGGCGCCGCCGTCCCGGAGGCGACGCAGCCCCTCCTCTACGAGCAGGCGTCCGAGACCGACGTGCCGCCGGCGGGGCACGACGCCAAGCTGGCTGATCCAGGACCTGTCGCAGACGACGAAGGCGGCTGGCTCGCCCTCCACGAGAGCGCACACCGACGCCGGCGCTTCGAAGTCGTCTCCGCCGGCCATCCGACTCACCCATTCCGGCTCGGACCAACCAGGGAAACCCGGCCGTCCTGCGAACGCGCCGTTGTACGCCTCGTAGAACTGGTGCGCGTTGGCGGCGGACCAGCCGAGCAGCCTGACGTCGGCGGGCCATCGCGGCTCCGGACTCATCCCGATGACGTCGCAGGACATGACAATCTCCTCGAACTCGAGCACGGCGCCGAGGCGCGACCAGAACCCGACCTCGTCGTCGGTGAGGGACTCGCTCCGGACCAGCACCGTGACGGGCGACGCCAGACTTGCGAAAGAGTCGGACATCCACCGTCCGGCACGTGCGGCAACCGACTCGGGCGCCGTTGGGTGAACGATGAGGGCTGCCCGCCACGTTGGCGACTGCCCTGCCTGTCTGGCCTCGCTGGCCTGCCTGGCAGCGCCGACCTGCCTGGCCTCGCTGGGCGCGATGCCGCCGGCCGCCGCCAGCCGGCCGCCAGGCAAGAACACGCCGACCGACATCACGTTTCCGAGGTACTGATCGCTCAGCCATTGGCGGTCGTCCGCCAGCGGCGAGCCGCCGGTTGCCTGGCGCCGAGCCGCCGCGAGGGCGACGAGGGCGTCGAGATCCGAGACGGCGAGCGGTCGTTGCGTAGTCGCCATCGGCGCGGCCGGCTCGGCTATCTCGCCAGCAGGACCTCGAGCCGAGCGGCAACTTCGCGGTACCGGCCGACCGGGATCAGGTGAACGCCTTCGAAGGCGCCGCTGTCTCGCAATTCGAGGACGAGCTGGCACGCGGCCTCGATCCCGGCGGAACGGTCCTGCTCGAGCCGCTCCCTGAGACCGTCCGGGACCTCGACCGACAGGCCTGCGGCGACACTGTCGGCCATGGCCGCGCTCGCGAGGACGATGACACCCGGATAGACGGGTTGCGTCAGCGCGACGCTCCGCCGCCACGCGACGAGCGCCTCGGCAGAGAACGAGACCTGCACGAAGACGAAATCGGCATCGTGCTTCCACTCTGGCACCGGCCCGAGGCGCGACGTGACGCCAGCACGGAAGGGGCGACCGGTGGGGAGCGCCCGATCGCTCCCCCAGTTGTGAATCTCCTCGATCATGGCTCGCACCGTCAGCTGGCTCGTCCGTGCTCCGCTCGTCGGGTTGTCCCCGTACACGCACAGGAATTCCTCCACCCCGTAGGCCGCAGCCGTGAGGAGGTCCCTGCGGAGTCCGAGCAGGTTGCGGTCACGGCAGTTGAGGCAAGCGATGGAGTGCCCGCCCATCGCCTCGACCTCGTGTGCGACAGCCACGCTCGACACCGTCGCCCGACCGAGGTGGTTGTCCGGGATCAGGAAGTCCGACGACACCGACGTCAGCACGCCGATCTGGTGGCGTACACGCCGCAGGTCAGGCCGGGTCGCCGGCTCGATCTCGCAGATCACCTTGAACGGCTTGTCCGGCATCCCGCAGAACATAGGGCGAAGCGGGCGCTCGCTCGGCAGTTCGGGACGTTCCGCGCGCGTGAGTGAGTTGAAGATCGAAGCTGATGACCCCTTGCACGTCTCATGTTCGTGACAGCGCACTGCCGTCACACCGAGGCTGCCAGCTGGGCGTCGGTCCTCCGACGATCGACACCGGGTGGTTTCAAACCCACCTCGGTTGGTGCCGACCTCACGTCGAGATCAGCGCCGGCGAGGTGTACCGTCGCCAATGTGACGGACGTGTTCATCGGGTATGTCCCAGATGAGCGGAACCCCACCATGAGCCGCCTGGTGTACCACCTCGGCGGTGGGCGGCTGTGGGAGACCCTGTGCGGCGAGGACGCAAAGACGTTGGCGAGGCCCGCCATGCCGTGGGAGGAGATCGCACCGATGCACTGCGAGACGTGTCGCCAGCGGGCCGCACAACGGGCGCCTGGCTGAGACCAGCTGCTCGTCGGAGGCCTTCAGTCGGAGCCGGAAAAGTCCGATGATAAGAGAGTCATGGGAGTGCGCCATTGAGGATTCGTCGGGTCGGTCGGACGTTTGCCGGTGTTGCCGCCAGCCTGGTGGTGCTGGCAGGCATGGGCTGGGCGACGGCTCGTCCCGTCCCGACATCGGCGGCATCCACGCCAGCCGTGTCGAAGGCGGCTGCCAAGAAGGGCGTCGACGCCTGGGCGTTCACAGGCGTCAAGACCGCCCTCGCCCGCTCCGGGGCCACGTGGTACCTGGACTGGTCGACGTCTCCCGACGGCATCACCGCGCCCGCGGACGTCCACTTCGTGCCCATGATCTGGGGGGCCGACTATGTAACCGCAAAGGACCTGTCCGAGGCCGAGCACTACGGGCCGTATCTGCTGACCTTCAACGAACCGGACATGAGGGGCCAGGCGGACATGACCGTTGCCAAGGCCCTCGCCCTGTGGCCCAAGCTCCAAGCCACAGGGCTCCAACTTGCCAGCCCGGCTGTCGCCTATGACGCCGCAACCCCGGGCGGATGGCTCGACCAGTTCATGCAGGGAGCCGCTGCGAAGCACTACAGGGTGAACTTCATCGCCCTGCACTGGTACGGCTCCGACTTCAAGACATCCGACGCCGTCGCCCAGCTCCGTTCGTACCTCGTCGCCGTCCACAAGCAATACCCGACCAAGCCCATCTGGCTCACGGAATACTCCCTGATCAACTTCGGCAACGGCCCGAAGTACCCGAGCGGGGCGCAACAGGCGGCGTTCGTGTCCGCCTCCATCTCCATGCTCGACGGGCTCCCATACCTCGCACGCTTCGCCTGGTTCGCCTTGCCCACCGCCGGCGCCCAGAGCACCGGGCTCTACGCACCAGGCGCCGTGGCGACCGCGGCCGGAAGAGTGTTTTCGAAAGCCCCGTGAACCCGGGCTGCCGCGCCCGGCACGGGTGTGCCATGGGCACGATCGCCCGGCTGAGGTGGCCGGCGCCGACTCGCCGGCGCGACTCAGGCCGGCACGCCGACCTTGCTCGGCAGGTTCCGCGCGAGACGTACGGCATCGTCGAGATCGAGGGGGCTGACCCCGCCTACGGAGTCACGCACGGCGTCGATCGCGCCCGATAGCGGCGGCGACGGAAGCCGCTTGCCCCACTCCCGGAGCCTGGCTGCCGTTGCGAGCAACCCGGCCAGTTCGGTGACGCCGTCACACGGGGCCGTCCTTCATCGCCCAGGAGCCTCCGTCACGCGCCTTTCTCGCCCAGCATCTGGCTCCGTGGCGAATCGGTGGAGTGCAAGGGGCCGACTGAGCAACAGCAGGCCGGCGAGCCCGGGCCTCTGCGCCGCCGTGACGAGGACCGTTGCGAGTGTGAAGCTGCAACCGTGTTCGAGCGCCTCACTGATCGCGCAAGACGAGTTCTCCTCCTCGCTCAAGAGGAGGCTCGCCTCCTCAACCACAACTACATCGGCACCGAGCACATCCTGCTCGGGCTGATCCGCGAGGGTGAGGGCATCGCCGCCGTGGCGCTCGAGTCTCTCGACATCACCCTCGAGGCCGTACGCGAGGAGGTGGAGCAGACGATTACGGCGGCGGGCAGCCCCCGCCCGACGCCCGGCCATTCACACCGCGCGCCCACAAGGTCATCGGCCTGTCGTTGCGCGAGGCGCTTCGGCTCGGTGACAACTACATCAGGACCGAGCACATCCTGCTCGGGCTCGTGCGTGAAGGCAGAGGCGTGGGCGCGCACGTCCCGTCGACTAGGCGGCGACTAGGCGGGGTCGCTCAGGGAAAGGTACCGCAGCCCGGCGGATAGGCCGCCTGGTATGTCTTGGAGAACAGTGTCGCCGAGCCGAGCGAGGCGGACAGGCCGAAGAAGCTGGCCTCGGCGCCGGTCGTGCCCTCGATCAGGAACTCTCGCGTGTCGCAGCTGTTGATGAATGCGATGCCGCTCTCCCCGAGGAGGGTGACGAAGGCGCCGACGTTCAGACCCTTGACACCCAGACCGAGCTCGATCTGGGGGAATTGGGCTCCGAAGAGGAAGCTCATCGGCCCGGACTTCACGGCGTTGGCAGCGTCGAGGACGATCTTGCCGAGGCCCTTGATGACGCCCGTCGCGCTGGTTGCCCCGCTGCTCGAGGTCGAGAAACCGCCGTGGCCGTTGTAGCTGATCGTGTAGCTGCCCTTGAGCGACTGGTTGTACCCGGAGAAGCCGGCGCTGGCTATGAAGGCGACCTTGATGCCGAGGAACATGGGCACCCCGCCGACGTCGAAGGGGACGGTCAGCTCGGCGGGGATCGTGATCTTGACTCCACCAGCCGAGCCGAGCCCGAGGGCGCTGATGGGCTTGGCCTCGTAGGCAAGGGTGAAGCTGCCCGCCAGCCCGCTGTCTGCCAGCTTCATCGCGCTCAGCTTGCGGTTGGCCACGGCGATGTCACCGGAAGTCGCCAGGCCGCCGAGCGTGCCGCTGATGGTGACGGAGAGGTCGATCGGCTTGGACTTGCTGAGCGTGATCTCCACCGACACGCCCTTGCCCACCGTCTTGAACGTCACGGCGTAGCTGTAGGTGTCGGCCTTGCCCTTCAGCGTCACACCGTGGGCGATCGATTCCAGCCCGAGACGTGCCGTGACGGGGCCCCGAGCGACGTCTGCCTCCGGCGGGACAGCGGCACCGCCGATGGCGACCCCGTGGGCGAAGTCGACCGGCTCGTCCCACGACAGCGTGCCGTTCTCGATCAGGTCGGTGATGGCCGCCGCCTTCGTTGCGACCACGAGGTGGCCGGAGTGGTGCGTGACGCCCGTGACGTCGCGCACGGCGAGGTCCTGCAGCAGCATGACGCTGCCCTTCGCCAGCCGGCCGAGAACGCCGGTGGCGGAGCGGAACGTGTAAGTCGCCCCGTTGCTCGAGACCGACAACAGCTGCGCCTTGACCGTGGCGGAAGTGACCACGACGGTCGCCGGCGTGTACTGGATCTTGGTGTCCGGACGGGAGGCCCGGGCAGCCCCCGACGGCGGGGCGGCGACGGCTAGGCCGGCGACGACAATCCCTGCGGTGGCAACGGCCCACCAGCGGCGACGACCGGGACCAGCACGACCTTGACCCCTCGAGCCCATCGAAATCCCCCTCCCCGGCAACGTACGCCGGGAGAGGGTAGCACCGAGGGTTCGTCCCTACCGAGCCGCCGCGATGGCGACTGCGATCTCGACAGTGGCCCACCTCGCACGAGCGGGTCTACCCAGTTGAAAACGCAAGGTACTGGTGCACCGATCGCACTGCCGCCGACCCCTCGCCCACGGCCGCCGCCACCCGTTTGGTGGATCCCGAGCGCAAGTCGCCGACGGCGAAGAGGCCTGGATGACTGGTTTCGAACGGCAACGGGAGCCGCCCGAGCGTCTTCCAGCCCTCATCGAGGTGATCGGCGGTGAGTGAAAAGTCGGTGAGGACAAAGCCTCGATCATCAAGGGCCGCGCAGCCCGACAGCCAGCCGGACGAAGGATCGGCTCCGATGAAGGAGAACAATCCGGCGCATTCGACGACCGTTTCACCTTCGGGGCCCTTGAGACGCACGGCCCGCAGGGTCTCGTCTCCTTCGAGGGCGACAACGGTCGTGCGAGCTCGGAGGGTGACGCGAGGATCTGGCTCGATGCGTTCGACGAGATAGCGCGACATGCCCTGGTTCAGGTCCGATCCCCGGATGACGAGGGTCACCCCACGCCCGCTTTGGCTCAAGAAGATGGCTGCTTGACCGGCGGAATTGCCGCCGCCGACGACCACAACCGGTGCGATCCCGCACATCCGTGACTCCATTTCGGTGGCGGCGTAGTACACGCTGTTTCCCTCAAAGTCGCTCAGACGTGACGCCTCCAGCCGGCGATAGGCGGCGCCCGTCGCCGCGATGACGGCCCGCCCTGCCACCTCGCTCCCGTCGCTCAGACGGACCACGAGATGTCCGGCTTGGTTGTGAAGGGACTCCGCGATGCAGGGGACGGTGAGAGTGGCTCCGAATTTCTCTGCCTGGATCACGGCTCGCTGCGTGAGGTCCAAGCCGGAGATGCCCATGGGAAAGCCGAGGTAGTTCTCGATCCGTGAGGTCGCCCCCGCTTGTCCGCCCGGTGCGCTCATCTCCACCCCGAGGGTGCGCAACCCTTCGGAGGCGCCGTACACCGCCGCAGCGAGACCGGCTGGACCGCCGCCCACGACGACCAGGTCGAAGCAGCGCTCGGGCAGGCTCTCGAGAGTCAGCCCGAGGAAGCTCGCCAGGTCGCCGGGGGTTGGACGCCGCAGCACGGATCCGGTGGCAATGACCACGGGCAGCTCATTCGCTGCTATCCCGAACCCTCGCAGGACATCTTCCACCTGAGAGTCACGATCAGGATCCAGCCACTCGTGGGGCACGCGGGTCCGGGCCAAGAACTCGCGAACCCGAAGCGACTCGGGCGAGAACTGTGACCCGATGACCCGGATGGCAGGCGCAGCCCCCGTCAGGAGCAAGGTGCGGCGAGCGACGAAGGCGGCCAGGATGACGTCGCCAAGCTGCGGCTTCGTTGCCATCAGCTGGTGCAGCCGGTCTCGGGGGACCACGACGACCTCGCCTGCTCTGACGACACGTGCTGACACGAACACCCGCAGCCCGCTCAACATGTTGAGCTCGCCGAGAAACCGACCTGGTCCGTGAGAAGCGATGACGTTCTCACGACCGTCGACTGACAGGACGATGTCGACCTCGGCGTTCACGAGGACGAAGAAGTCGTACGTGACGTCGCCCTCTCGGTACAAGTACTCCCCTTCGCTCACCCGGCGTCGAACGCCCAGCTCGGCGATGAGCGCAATGTCGGAGGCGTCCAGGGTCGGAGCGGCCTCTATATCGTCTGCCATGAACCCCCCTTGCCGACGCCGCCCTCGCGGGACTCGTTACGGACGGCGGCGTTCCTCACAGATGACCAGGAACCCATCGGAGTTGTCCGTCCGGTGGTGAACGATCTCCTGGTATTCAGGTGACTCATACCAGCCGCGGGCAGCCTCCGGGGAGTCGAACCGAATCACGATGGTTACTCGACCCGGGGCACCGTCTCTGACTTCCGTCTCATAGTCAGCGGCGAGGATCTCGGCGCCGTGCGAAGTCAGCGTCGGCGCCACGGTCTGGAGGTACGCCTGGTATCCCTCCTGGTTTGTAATGTCATAGTTCGCAACGACGTAGCCGGTCATGGAGCGAAGTTTGCCAGACCCGCTATCTCGCCGCTCAGGCCCTGCCGGTCCTCGCTCGCCGAGTGGGCGGTAGTGGAACTCTGACACATCGGCGGCGGCCGGCTATAGGGTCTCGGTGCTTTGAGAGCGATGAACTTCGCTATCCGAGGCCTTCGACGATCCGGATCTCGCGGGTGACTCCACCGTCGAGCGCCGCGAGCGCTCTCTTGTAGGCAGCGCTCTCATGAGCCGCGTGCGCGGCCTCGACGTTCGCGAATTCGATCACGACGGTCCGCTCGAGCTTCCCGCTCTCGAAGGCGTAGGCGGCAACACCTCGCGCGAGGAAACGGCCGCCGGCTGCTTCGATTGCCGGACCGGCGAGCACCGCGTACGCAGCCAACTTGTCTGGGTCATGGACTTCGGAGTACTGGTCGATCCAGTAGGCCTTCGGCATGTCGACACCTCGCAGACCCTCGCTCGATGGATTGGGAACTCACCAGGGGTATGTTCGCTCGCGTGGCCTACAAGGGCAACCCCCCGTTGGAAGGTGAGGCTCATGAGATGACCAAGTACCTGATCTCATTCGATGATGGAGCGATGACTTTCCCCGAGGAGGAGGGGCCCGCCGTGGGCGAGGCCGCGCACGGGGTGGTGCGGGCGGCCCAGGAGGCAGGAGTGTGGGTCTTCGGCGGCGGGCTGGAGAGCCAGCGGGCGAGCATCGTGGCTACCGATGGGATCGTCACCGACGGCCCCTACCCGGAAACCAAGGCTGTTCTCGGCGGGTTCGCGATCGTCGACGTGCCCTCAAGCGAAGAGGCACTGGCGTGGGCTGCCAAGTTCGCCGTCGCCTGCCGCTGCGCGCAGGAGGTCCGAGAGATCATGTTCGACCCGCTCGTCTGATCCGAGGACGACGGCACTCGACCTGGGTCTCCCGCTCTGCTTCCGGGCCATAGGTGGCCACCCTCGGACCGCCACAACTTATGAAGCCGGGAGCTCGGTGACGGTCTGGCCCCCCTCGTTCGTCACCCAGACATGGCCCTTGTCCGAGGTGATGCCGTGAGGCTCGTTGAAGTCATAGGCCGACCCGGAGAGCACCTTGACCAGCGCCCCTGTTGAGGCACTGAACTCGGTGACCGAATTGCCGTTGCCGTTTACCACCCACAGGTCGGTCCCGTCGGACGTGATGGCCACCGGGTATTTGAAGCGAAACTTAGGACCCGATATCACCCTTACGAGCGCACCGGTCGAGCCGGAGATCTCGGTGACCGAGTCGCTGGCCGAGTTCGTCACCCAGACATGTGTCCCGTTCGAGGCGATGGCCCCTGGGTGATTGAAGCCATATCTCGAACCCGAAATCACCCTCACCAGCGACCCACTCGAGGCATTCAGTTCGGTAACGGAGTTGCCAAAGAGGTTCGCCACCCAAACGTGGGTCCCGTCCGAAGTGGTGGCGCCGCAGTAGTCGAACCCAAAGTGCGAGCCCGAGATCACCCTCACTAGCGACCCGCTCGATGCCTTGACTTCGGTGACGTAACTGTCGTTGATATAAAGGGAGCTCGTCACCCAGACGTGAGACCCGTCTGAGCTTATGTACTCCGGGCCCGCGAATTCATAGCTCGGACTCGAGAGCACCCGCACAAGCGCCCCGGTCGAGGCATTGAGCTCGGTGACCGAGTAGTCGGCTTGCATATTCGCCACCCAGACGTGCTTGCCGTCGGAGCTGATCCCCGCCGGCCCATTGAATCCGTAGCTCGCGCTGGTTAGAACCTTCACCACTGCCCCGGTCGACGCACTGAGCTCGGTGACCGAATTATTGGAGTTCGTCACCCAGACGTGGCTCCCGTCAGAGCTAATGCCAAACGGGCTGCTGAACGGACCCGAGAGCACCCTCACAAGCGCCCCCGTCGAGGCCTTGATCTCGGTGACCGAGTTGGCGAGATCGTCCGCCACCCAGACGCGTGTCCCGTCCGAGGCGATTCCGTAAGAGTCGTTGAACTCGTAGGACGGGCCCGAGAGCACCTTCACCAATGAACCCGTGGAAGCGTCGAGCTCGGTTATCGAGTTCCCACTCACATTGTTCACCCAGATATGTCTCTTGTCCAAGGTCATCGGTCCTGGTGTGTCGAACCGGAAGATCTGGCCCGAGAGAACCTTCACCAATGAACCCGTCGACGCATTGAGCTCGGTGACCGAGTTACCGTCGTAGTTCGTCACCCAGACATGGGTCCCGTTCGAAGCAATCGCATAAGGGGTGGCAAAGTCAAGGTTCCGCGCCGAGAGCACCTTCACCAGTGACCCCGTCGAAGCATTCAGCTCGGTGACTGAGTTGCCGGCCGAGTTCGTCACCCAGACGTGAGTCCCGTCCGAGGTGATGCCATAAGGGTTGTTGAATCCAAATTTCGTGCTCTCGAGCACCTTCACCAACGACCCCGTCGAAGCATCGAGCTCGGTCACCGAGTTGCCGTCCGAGTTCGTCACCCAGACGTGGGTCCCGTCCGAGGCGATGCCTTCAGAGGACTTGAACCCAAAGGCCGGGCCCGAGATCACCTTCACGAGCGCCCCGGTTGAGACATTGATTTCGCTGACCGAATCGGCGGCACCGTCCGCCACCCAGACGTGGGTCCTGTCCGAGGTGATCGCATACGGGTCGCTGAAGCTGCGACCCGACAGCACCTTCACCAATGCTCCTGTGGAGGCATTGAGCTCGACGACTGATTGGCTGTTGAAGTTCGTGACCCAGAGATGGGTCCCGTCCGACCTAATAGCCCATGGCAGGTTGAAACCCCACCCGAGGACCCGGACCCCCGAGGTTGAACTCACAGGGGCCGATGACTTCGAGGCTCGGGAAGCATGGCCCGACGATGCGCCTGAGGCTGACGCTGGAGCATAGGCCGCAATCGCGAGACTCGACAGAAGGAGCGAGCCAACCGCGAAGAACGGGCCGAGCACATGACGGTTCGCCCTCATTTGACGATCCTCCTCGCGTGAAGAAGCGCGACCGTGGGGTCACGTTCATCGGTGCGGAGGGTAGCACCGTGGTCCGTACCGGGCCTGTCCCGCTTCCATGGTTCAGCCGGCCCTTCGTGTGGCGGGCGCGTCTCGGGTCGCCCCTCAGGCGCCCGGCGATACCACTCGGATCTGGGCGGACTTGGCGCCGGCGGTCATGCGGCCGTCGTAGGTGACGACGCCCTCCAAGTCGTCGCCGAGCTCGAGGGCCGCCGCCAGATGTAACGCGTCGAGCGAACGAAGCTCTGGAGGATCCAAGCGATCCGCGTTGAAGAATGTCGACACGGCCGGCAGGACGAGCGCTATCGCCGCCTCAGTTGTCGTCGAGCAACTCGTTGAGCACCCCATCAGTCCGATGTCGCGCCGCTGCCGGCTCGGGGCAGGTCCGTAGGCGTGGATCGGGCTGGCCGGACGCGCCCGGCTGCGATCAGCGCGCCGGCTCCTCCGGCCGCCGACGGCGGGGCGAGTATGGCGACGAGTCGGCCCCCCGACGTTATGAACCGTCGGCATCGAGCAGAGCGAGGGCTTGGCCCAGCTTCTCAACAGTGCGCTGAGTGATCGGGCTGACGACCAGGATCGCCTCGTCGGCGCCGGCGGCGGCCAGCCGGAAAAGGCCGTCCGCGATCTCGCTCATGCTGCCGTGAAGCGGGCGAATCCCCTCGGGGACGGGTCGCTCGTTGGAGCTGGGATCGAGCACGACGAGGACGCAAGCGCTTCGCTCGATCTCGTCCCCCTGGCGCCCGGCCTGTGCGGCGGCGCTCGTGATCTCGG
>JBEKMC010000105.1:0-11952 GCA_050008715.1 Acidimicrobiales bacterium
GTAGTGGGGCGCGAGCTCCGGCGAGGACAGCAGAACGGCTTCCACCCGCTGCCGGGCGGCGGCGGCGGAGCGGTCGTCCACTTCGACAAGTCGCACACGGCTGCCGGCGCAGAGGAAGCCGTGGGCGATCCCGGCCCCCATGCGGCCACCGCCGAGGACACCGACCTCGCCGGGCACGATCACCGCGGGGCGCCGATCAGCCGGGCGAGCTCGGGCGGCAGCCCGTCGGCTTCCGGTGTCCTTCGCACGAGGCGCACGGCTTTGCCGACCTCCGTTCGCGGGACCGACCCTGGCGGCCCGACGACGACGCGCCCAGAGATGCCGAGACGGGCCGACAGCCGAGCCGACAGCCGGTGTGCGAGCTCGCCGGCGCCGGCGTCCCCAGCCGAGTGGGGAATCCCGGCGGCATCGGGGATCCCGGTGGCATCGGGAACCCCGGTTGCATCGGGAACCCCGGCGGCAGGCGAGGCGCCGGCGAGCTCGCACACCACGACCATCTCGGGCATCGCCCGGGTCGAGTCCAGCACGATCGTGTAGTGGGGCGCGAGCTCCGGCGAGGACAGCAGAACGGCTTCCACCTCGGACGGGAAGACGTTGACGCCACGGACGACGAGCATGTCGTCGCTGCGACCGACGAGCCTCGACATGCGCACCGTCGTCCGGCCACAGGCGCACGGCTCTCGGTTGAGGCTCGAGAGGTCGCCCGACCGGTAGCGGACAAGGGGCAGCGCCTCTTTGGTGAGCGTCGTGAACACGAGCTCGCCCACTTCCCCGTCGCCCATATCCCGGGCGCCCATATTCCGGGCGCCCGTATCCCGGTCGCCCACCGGTTCGCCGGTCAGCGGGTTGATGACCTCCACGAAGAAATGGTCCTCGTTGACATGCAGCCCGCCGACACCACCGGCGGCCAGCTCGGCGCGGGACTCCAAGCACTCGAAGGCCACGCCGGGACCGATCACCTCGCAGAGCCCGTAGATGTCGAGAGCGGTGATGGCGTGGAGGGTTTCGATGCGAAGTCGCAGCTGCTCGGTCCACGGCTCGGCGCCGAAGATCCCGACGCGGAGAGGGTTCTCGCCTGGGGTCACGCCTGCTTCCTGCAGCGCCTCGCCGAGGAGGGCGGCGTAGCTCGGGGTGCAGCACAACACCTCCGGGCGCAGGTCACGCACGAGCACGACCTGGCGGGCCGTCTGGCCGCCGGAGATCGGGACGACCGCGCAGCCCAGCAGCTCGGCTCCCCCGTGGAGGCCGAGCCCGCCGGTGAACAAGCCGTAGCCGTAGGCGTTGTGGACGAGGGAGCCGGGGGCAGCGCCGGCTGCCGCCAGCGCCCGGGCGTTGACCGTCCGGAACACCTCGAGATCGGCCGCCGTATAGGCGGCCACGGTGGGTCTGCCGCGTGTGCCCGAGGTTGCGTGCACGCGACGGAGCTGCTCACGCCCGACCGCCAGGAGGCCGAAGGGGTAGGCGTCCCAGAGGTCTTGTTTCGTCATGAATGGGAGATCGGCGAGCCCTTCGAGTGGGGTGCCGCCGGGGAGCCGGGGGGCGTGAAAGGGGTGCGACGCCAGACGCTCGCCGAGCGCTCGCCACCGTCGCTCCTGTAGCGCCCGCAGATCCGCCCCCGACAGTTGCTCGAAGCCTGCGTCGAAGATCACCCCACAACTCCCAAGCCGTCCATCGCCAGCCGGATCGCTCATCAGGTTCCGGTGAAGTCCGGGCGGCGTTTCTCGAGGAATGCCTCCACTGCGCCTCGGTGGTCGGTCGTGGTGGCGAGTCGAGCCTGCAGCTCACCCTCGAGCCGGAGAACGTCGCCGAGGGCGGCCGAAGCGCTGTACCAGAGGGCCTCCTTGAGCGCCACGTATGCCTGCGTGGGTCCGGCTGCCAGGCGCCCTGCCAGCTCCGCGACGTGACCGGCGAGGTCCTCCGGCGCCACCACCTCATGGACGAGGCCGATCCGCTGCGCCTCCGCTGCATCGATGACGGTGCCGAGCAGGAGCAGCCCCATCGCCCTCGACCAGCCGACCGCCCGGGGAAGCGTCATCGACAGGCCGGAGTCGGCCGTCAGGCCGATGCCGGTGAAGGCAGGAGCGAACCGGGCACCGGAGACGGCGACTCGCAGGTCACAGGCGAGGGCGAAACCGATACCGGCTCCCGCACACGTCCCGTTGATGGCGGCGATCACGGGTTTGGGCATCGTTGCGAGGCTCTGCACGATCGGGCTGTAGTGCTCGCCGACGGTGTCGAAGGCATGGGCCGGATCCGACGCCAGCGCCTCCGCGTGCTCGGCGAGATCCTGCCCGGCGCAGAAGGCGCGCCCACTGCCCGTGAGGACGACAGCCCGGATCGTACGGTCGTTGGCGACCGTCTCGAGGGCCGACAACAACGCCACCTTGGTCGCCGTCGTGAGCGAGTTCGCCTGCCCGGGTCGCTCCACGGTCACCGTCGCCACCGCCTCCTCGACGGCCACCCGGACGGGGTCGCCTGCCTCCGTCTCTTCGGGCTGCGTCGCTCCTGCGGGACGGACCGGGGGATCGGTCTGGGGTGGCGTCGACATGGTCCGAAGTCTTGCAGACCGAACCGACGATCGGGCAGGCCGCCGCCCTTGACCGGCGCGATCCGCAGGGCGAAGATGGCAGCGCGCCCACCGAAGGGACGGTCGGCCCACCCGTGACACCCCGCAACACCGATGCCTCCCGGAGGACGCCCCGACATGGTCGACGTACTGCAGAGCTTTGCCCTCGGCCGCTGGGAGTCCCCGAGTGCGGAAGGCGTTCTCTTGGCCGACGCCAACACCGGAGACCCGGTCGCCCGAGTGTCCTCGAGTGGCATCGACGCCGGGCGCATGGCCGTGTACGCCCGTCGCGTCGGCGGGGGTGCTCTTTCAGCTTTCACCTTCCACGAGCGGGCAGCCGCCCTCAAAGCGCTCGCGCAGTACTTGAACGATCGGCGGGAGCGTTACTACGAGCTCTCGTACCGGACGGGCGCCACCCTCGCCGACTCGAGGATCGATATCGACGGCGGCATCGGCGTGCTCTTTGCCTACGCAAGCCGGGCAAGACGAGAGCTTCCCAACGACATGGTCCTGACGGACGGGGTCGCAGAACCGCTTGGCCGAGAAGGCGGTTTCGTCGGCCAGCACCTCTGGGTCGGCCGGCCAGGCGTCGCCGTGCAGATCAATGCATTCAACTTTCCCGTCTGGGGGATGCTCGAGAAGCTCGCGCCGGCATTCGTCGCCGGCATGCCCTCCATCGTGAAGCCGGCCACGGCGACCGCATACCTCACCGAGTGCGTCATGCGGGACGTCGTGGCGTCCGGCACGCTCCCACCCGGCACAGTGCAGCTGTTGTGCGGCGATGCCGCCGGCTTGCTCGACGCCCTCGAGGAGCACGACCAGGTGGCCTTCACCGGGTCGTCGTCGACCGCGCGCCGCCTGCGCACCCACCCCGTCATCGCCGGCCGGGCCGTCCGTCTCAGCGCCGAGGCCGACTCGCTCAACTGCTCCATCCTCGGTCCCGACGCGAAGACCTCCGAACCGGAGTTCGAGCTCTTCGTCGATCAGCTCGTGACGGAGATGACGGTGAAGGCCGGCCAGAAGTGCACGGCGATCCGGAGAGCGTTCGTCCCCACTGCTCGACTGGAGGCGGTCATCGAGGCGACACGTGAGCGGCTGGCGGCCGTTCGGGTCGGCATCTCGTCAGATCCGAGCGTCACGATGGGCCCGCTCGCCGGCCTGTCACAGCGATCCGAGGTGCTGAGATCACTGCGGGCGTTGTCCGGCGCCGGCGGCACCACCGTCGCCTGCGGTGACCCGGCCCACGTGGACGTCGTGAGCGGCGACGCCCGGCGGGGCGCCTTCGTGCCGCCCGTGCTCGTCGTCTGCGACGACCCGGAGCAGGCGGCGCCGCACGAGGTCGAAGTCTTCGGCCCCGTCGCCACCGTGATGGGCTACGGCACCCTGGACGACGCCGTCGCCCTCGCCGCCCGCGGCCGCGGCAGTCTGGTCGGCTCGATCGTCACACACGATCCGGACGTCGCCCGGCGTCTCGTCCTCGGCCTGGCTCCCTTTCATGGCCGCCTTCTCGTGCTCGACCGGGACGACGCCCGTGAGTCGACCGGCCACGGTTCGCCGCTTCCTGGTCTCGTGCACGGCGGCCCGGGCCGGGCGGGGAACGGCGAGGAGCTCGGCGGGATACGGGGCGTCCTCCACCACATGCAACGGGTCGCGGTGCAGGCCTCGCCAGACGTGCTGACGAAGGTGACCGGCCGATACGTGACCGGCGCCGCACGCCGATCCTCAGGGGTCCATCCGTTCCGCAAGCATCTCGGCGACCTCTCGATCGGTGACACGATCACCGCAGGGCCGCGCCAGGTGACTCTCGAGGACATCGACCGCTTCGCCGAGCTGACCGGCGACACGTTCTACGCCCACACCGACGAGGAGGCCGCCAAGAAGAACCCCTTCTTCGGTGGCCTCGTGGCGCACGGATACCTCGTGCTCTCGTACGCGGCGGGCCTTTTCGTAGATCCGGCGCCGGGCCCGGTGCTGGCGAATTACGGCCTGGAGCGGTTGCGGTTCCTCACGCCCACATCCCCGGGGGACGAGATCTCCGTGACGCTCACCGTCAAGGAGATCTCGCCGCGGGACGGGGCCGATTACGGGGAAGTGTGCTGGGACGCCGTCGTGAGCAACCAGGACGGCAAGCCCGTGGCGACCTACGACATCCTCACCCTCGTGGCCAAAGCGGCCGGCGCCGACTAGGGCGAGGCGACTCAGTCGCTCACGGCGAGCGGGAGCTGGGCGCCGGTGGTGCCGGCGGCTTCGTAGGTGCTCGACGCCACGCAGGTGGCGATCCAGGGACATGCGACGTAGCCGAGCTGAACGTCCGGCAACAAGGCGGCGTTGGCCGGCACCGGTGCGACAGTGCCGGACAGGCTCGAACCGCTCAGCGTCATCAGGTAACCGGCCTGCCCTCCGGTGCCTGTTCCGAGGCTGCCGGCAGCCGCGCAGTGGGTGTCGTTGATGCAGGCCACGGCGCGCACCACCACGTTGCTGTCGAGCGTGGCCGGCATCATGGAAGCGGACCAGTGGCCGGCCTCTTCCAGGAGTGCGAGACCCTGCAGCGTGCCCGTGGCGTCGACGTACTGGCCTACCGCCAGGCAATAGTTGCCCGCCTTGCACGTGATCCCGAAGATACGCGGCGAGGGACTGGCGGTCCTGGCTCCCGGCGGCGACGGCATCTTGCGGACGGTCCATGTGCCGTTCGACTCGGTGTCGATGACACCGAACCGGTCGCCGGCCGCGTCGTTGTAGCCGCCGAGGGCGACGCAGGGCGAGGACCTGCCGCACGAGACGCTCTGTAGGACGGCCTGAGGCCGAGCGTTCGCGCCGCTCGGTAGCAGCACTGCAGGGGAGGCCGCCAACGTGCCGGTGGCGTCGCTCACGGCCAGCGCTTCGCGGCTGCCAGAGGCGGCGACGAAGTAGCCGACGGCGAGGCAGAAGGTCGCGGTGCTGCAACTGACGCCGGCGAGGCTCGAGTCCCTGCGCGGCCCTGCGGGGATCGGTGCCTCGACCGCCACGAAGCGACGGCTTTCCTGCGTGACGACGAAACCCTCGCTCAGGCCGCTCGTCGTGTCGTAGGTGCCCACGATCACGCAGGCGCCCCGGAGGGGGCACGCCATGGCGCCGACGCTCGGGATTCGTGAGCGGCTCGCATTTGTCGGCATCGGCATGGCAAGAGCCGTCCAGCGTCCCCCGTTCTCCTCGAGGATCTCCGGGGCCACCGACGTCGCCGTCTGATACAGGCTCGTCCCGAGGCAGAAGCCGACGCCGGTGCAACCGAGGGTGTACGGCCCGAGGTTGGCGGCCGCGGTGCCACCGGGGGGCAGCGGTGCCACCGCAGAGGACCACAGGCCGGCGGTCTCGGTGTCGATCAAATCCTCGTCGGTTCCCGCCGCCGTCGCATACTCGCCGAGCACGACGCAGCCGCCCACCTTCGGACAGGCGATCGGCCCGGCATAGCCCGCCCGGTCGCGGAGGGCGCCGGTGGGAACCGGGAGCTGAGTGGGTTGCCAAACCACCGGGGACGTCCCGCTGGTCCGTCCGGGAACAGCTCCCTGTGCCGGGGTGACGAGCACCGGGGTGGCGAGCGTCGCGGTCACGGACATCGTGGCGATCGCCACGGCGACGGCGATGGGTACGAGGGGCCTTCGCGAGAGCGTGAACCCCTGATGTCTCATACTGCTCCGTCCATCACGAAGACCCTAGGTCGCCGGTTCCCTGGAACGGCCTCACCATTCGTTGGAACAGGGCCGGTCGAGACCGGGCCGGTCGAGACCGGGCCGGCGAACGGCCTACTCCGAACGGTCGAAGTCGACGAGCATGCGCCTCAGCAGGTCGGCGAGCAGGCGCTGGTCTGCCGCGTCGAGCGGCGCGAGGAACTGCCACTCCCGACCCACCAGGTCGGCGAGGCAGGCGTCGACGCGACGCTTGCCCGCCGGCGTCAAGCGCACGAGCACGCCCCTGCGGTCGACGGGGTCGGGCAGGCGTTGAACGAAGCCGAGGTCTTCAAGTCGATCGAGGCGGTTCGTCATCGCGCCCGACGTCACGAGCGTTCGACGCAGCAGGCTGCCCGGTGTGAGCTCGTACGGCACGCCGGCACGGCGGAGCGCTGCCAACACGTCGAAGGACGACTGCTCGAGCTCGTGAGCGGCAAACGCGGTGCGACGCTCACGGTCGAGGTGGCGAGCAAGGCGGGATACCCGGCTCAGCACCTGCAACGGCGCTGTGTCGACATCGGGACGCTCTCGCTGCCACTCGGCTACGAGCCGGTCCACCTCGTCGGATTGCGACGCAAGCTTCATGTAATGAATCTTGACAGGAGGAGACTCCTTCGGCAGGCTTATCTTTACGTCAAGATACTCTAGGAGGCAACATGACGTCACCCGCCGGCCAAGAGGTCGCCGCACCGATCTGGGATCCGCAGCAGTACGAGCAGTTCGGGACCGAACGCGCCCGCCCGTTCACCGACCTCATGGCTCACGTCGACGTGCCCGGGGCCCGGCACGTCGCCGACCTCGGCTGCGGCACCGGCTCGCTGACCTCCGACCTGCTGGCGACGTGGCCTGCTGCTCATGTCGTCGGCGTCGACAGCTCGCCGGAGATGCTGGACGAGGCACGCCGGCGCCAGATCCCGGGACGGTTGGAATTCCAGCTCGGCGACCTGCGCGACTGGGAGCCTGACGAGCCGCTCGACGTCCTCGTGTCGAACGCCACGTTGCAGTGGGTGCCCGACCATCTCCCCGTGCTCGAACGCCTCACGTCGCTCCTCGCTCCCGGTGGAATGCTCGCCATGCAGGTCCCGGGCAACTTCGGCGAGCCGACGCACCGTCTCCTCGCCGGTGTCGTCTCGGAGCCCCGCTGGAGCCGGATCGTCGGCGACATCGCCTCGCCGGGGTCGCACGCGCCGTCCGAGTACCTCGCCGTCCTCCTCGGCGCGGGCCTGCAGGCAAGCGTCTGGGAGACCACCTACTGCCAGGTGTTGCACGGGAGCGATGCCGTGCTCGAGTGGATGAAGGGCACGGCGCTGCGGCCGGTTCTCACGGCGCTGCGGCCCGAAGACCACGAGGACTTTCTCGGCGAGTACGGCGCCCTGCTCCGAGATGCCTATCCGCCCTCCGACCATGGGACCGTGCTGCCCTACCGCCGCGTCTTCGCCGTCGGGCGGCGTGCCGGCTCGGCCCAGCCGGCGGCCGTTTCGGCGCTCGACCATGCGCAGCTGGCGATGCCGGAGGGCGAGGAGGAGGCGGGACGGGGTTTCTACGGTGGCGTACTCGGGATGGTCGAGATGCCAAAACCGCCCGTGCTCGCCGCCCGTGGCGGCTGCTGGTTCGGCGGTCACCGGGCCGATATCCACCTCGGCGTGGAGCGGGACTTTCGCCCAGCCGTCAAGGCGCACGTGGCCGTCGCCGTGACAGACGTTGACGAGATGGCGGCTCGGGTCGCCGCCGCCGGTCATCGCGTCACCTGGGACGACGAGCTCGCCCCGAGACGGCGGTTCTTCACGGACGATCCCTTCGGGAACCGGATCGAGATCCTCGCCCGCCTGCGGGGGTGAGCGGACGGCGCCGCCGCCGAGCGCCACACTGTTCAGGACGGAGGAGACGACATGTCCGAAGAGCATCCGAGCACGAGCCCGATCGGCGATCTGCTGCAGTCGTTCCAGCACATCGTTTCACTCATCATGGAAGCCGCCGCCGACGAGGCACAGACTGCGGCCACGGCCGGCGCGCACGTCACGCCGGAATTCCTCGCCGGGCCTCTCGGCGAGCTGGCGGAGCGGGTGGCCGGAATGACCGAGACGCTCACCGGGCCGCTGCACAAGCTGCTCGCCGAGCAGCAGCGGCTCGCCGACCTGATGGCCGAGTGGTCCGAGCAGCATCGCAAGATGTCCGCTCAGATCGCCAGCTGGGCGGAAGAGCATCGACGCATGACCGAGCAGATGCAGCGGCTCGTGAAGCCGCTCATCGAACAGACCGAGAGCGTGGCCACGACGAGCCGGGTCTTCGTCCGGGAGCTCCGGCACTAGCCGGTCGGCCGATGCTCCAGCGGGCGGATCACTGCGTCCCTATACCACGCCAAGCATTGGTGGCTATAAAGTCCTCAGCAGCAACGCTCAAAGAAAGGTACCTACGATGAAGCCTCAGCCCGACGAAGCCCTCGAGGTACTGCGCGGGGTGTGGGACGGCCAAGGGCAGAGCCGGGCCGAGCTCGACGCGAGCTGCGGTCGGACGAAGGTCTGCAAGCGAATGGTGGAGGTCGGTTTCGAGGCCATGGCCGGGGAGGACGGAGACCTCCGCGCCGCCTGGAGGGCGCAGCTGCAACGGGAGGGAAAGCTGCGCTCGGGAGCGGGCAGCCTCCGGGATCTCGTCCTCGGTGCACAAGAAGCCCCCTGAGTCCCGGCGGCCTGGGTGCCAGCGGCCTGAGTACCAGCGCCTGAGACACAGCGCTCCAGGCCCCGAGGCCTGACGGCGAGGAGAGGCTGGATGGACAGTCCGGCTACCGTCGGCGAGCTGACCGAGATCATGCAGCAAGGCGGTTATCTGGCGGACCGCGGGTTGGCGACGGCGCTGTTCGTCTCGCTCGCCCTCCAACGGCCCATCCTGCTGGAGGGCGAAGTAGGGGTGGGCAAGACCGAGGTCGCCAAAGTGCTGGCGACGATATTCGGGCGCACGTTGATCCGCCTCCAGTGCTACGAAGGCATCGACACGAATCAGGCTCTCTACGAGTGGGACTACGCCCGTCAGATGCTGCACATCAGGGCTTTGTCGGAGCAGAAGATCGCCGACGACGACGCCGTCGACAAGCTGTTCGGCCCGCGTTTCCTCCTGGAGCGGCCGTTGCTCGAGGCCGTGCGTGCCGGCGACCGGGCGGTGCTGCTCATCGACGAGGTGGACCGTGCCGACGACGAGTTCGAGGCGTTCCTGCTGGAGGTGCTCTCCGACTTCCAGATCAGCATCCCCGAGATCGGGACGATCAAGGCCGAGAGCCCGCCGATGGTCATCCTCACCTCCAACCGGACCCGTGAGCTGCACGACGCACTGAAGCGGCGCTGCCTGTATCACTGGATCGACTACCCGTCGCCCGAGCGCGAAGTGGAGATCGTCCTCATCCGCCAGCCCGGGGTATCCGAGGCGCTGACCCGGAAGGTGGTCGATGCCGTCAATCGCCTCCGGCAGCTCGACCTTGCCAAGCAGCCAGGGGTCGCCGAGACGATCGACTGGGTGCGCACCCTCGACGTCCTCGGCGCCACAGACCTCGACGCCCAGGTCGCCGTCGACACCCTCGGCGCAGTCATCAAGGAACGCGACGATCTCGATCTCGTGCGGGACAACCTGGACGAGATCATCCTCGGTGCCTGAGAACGACCTTCTCGTCGGAGTCCTCATCGGCTTCGCGCGCCAGCTGCGCTCGGCCGGACTGTCGGTCGGCACGGGCGACGTCCTCACCTATTGCGCCGCCATGGCCCCGTTGGACCCGTCCGACCTCGTGGATCTGTACTGGGCGGGGCGCACCTCCCTCGTGTCGCGACGCGACGACATCGCCGTCTACGACGAGGTGTTCGACACCTACTTTCTCGGAAGCCCCGCCAAGGCCCCGGACGTCCTGTTCATCAACGCCGGCCTGGCCGCCGAATCCGCCGCCACGCTGACAGGACCGTCGACCGAGCCGGGAGGCGACGGGCACGACGAGGAGGCGATGCTCGGCCTGATGGCCTCCGACGCGGAGGCGCTCAAGCACAAGTCGTTCGCCACCTGCACGCCCGAGGAGCTGGTGGCGCTCCGGCGCATCATGGCCCGCATCCGCCTCACCCCCCCGACACGCCGCAGTCGCCGGACCATGCCGCAACGCTCGGGGCGCGCACCGGACATGCGCCGAACGATCCGCCAGTCGATGCGCATGCACGGCGAGCCCTCCGAGCTGTACTGGCGCCGGCGAAGGGTGCGGATGCGCCCTCTCGTCCTGATTCTCGACGTCTCCGGGTCGATGGCGGACTACTCGCGGAACCTGTTGCAATTCGCCTACTCGGCCACGCGTGCGGCGTCGAAGGTCGAGGTCTTCTGTTTCGGGACGCGGCTCACCCGAGTGACGAAAGCGCTCGACCACCGCCGGCCGGATCTGGCACTCGAGCTGGCGACGAGCGAGGTGTTCGACTGGGAGGGCGGCACGCGGATCGGCGACTCGCTGGACGCCTTCGTCCGCGACTGGGGACGTCGTGGTCTGTGCCGGGGCGGCATCGTCGTGATCTGCTCCGACGGCCTCGACCGGGGCGACCCGAGCGTGCTGTCGACTGCGATGGAACGGCTCTCGCGCCTCAGTCATCGCGTCGTATGGATGAACCCCCACAAGGGCGATAACGTGGCCTTCCGGCCGAGCACACTCGGGATGATGGTGGCCGCTCCCCATATCGACCTGCTGCTCTCCGGCCACGATCTGAGCAGCTTGGAAGAGCTCGCGACCTTGCTGCCGACCCTCGCTTAGGAGCCGTCGATGAGATGGAGTGTGGGCATGGAGGCCGAGGTCGCGGGCGAGCGGGTGTTGTCGCGCGAGGAGATATTGGAGCTCGCCGACGCCGTCGCGCCGAGCTCGGGCATCGCCTCCGGCATCGGGACGAACCGGTACGGAGCCCAGCTGGTCGTCGAGGCCGAGACTCGGGACGAAGCAATCGAGCTGGCGCGGGCGGAGTTTGCCCGGGCCGCAGCTCGCGCCGGCCTGCCACCGAGCCCCGTCGTACGGGTCGAGGCGGTCAGCGAGGAGGAGGACCGGGTCGGCTACGGATGATCAGGCTGGGCTCGCTCGCCGGGTACCCGTTCGAAGGCCCGCGCCTGCTCGGTGGTTGGTCACCACCGCCGGAGGCGGCCGTCTACGCCATCGCCTACAAGCCCGATCCGGACGTCAAGACCGAGCAGTACGCCGTCATCTACGTCGGTCACTCCGACGACCTTTCCGCCGAGCACTTCCCGTTCAAGCACCCACGTGCGGGCTGCTGGATACGGCGGGCCGGCTCGCGCTGGAAGGTCTACATCTGCACCTACGTCGTCCCCGGAGGCGGGAGACCCCACCGGGAGGAGATCGTCCGCGAGCTGACCGCGATCTACAAGCCGCGCTGCAACGACCAGCAGTACGACCGGGCTTGGAAGGACGAGTGGATCGGCGAGTACGCCGCGCCGACAACCGGGCCGCTCACGACGAGCCGAGGCGTCGACGACGCCCCGGGCGGCCGCCCGGATTCCCGGTAGCCGCTCTCGACCGGCCCCGCCTCTCTACCCGACCGCAGTGGATCGGCCGGCCCGATCCGTCAACCGACCTCTTGGGGTTCGTCCGCCCGGTAACCGACGGCGTCGTGCAGACGCGACCGGCGCCGGCCGGAGGCCGGCCGTGCTGGCGGGCGCTCCTGGCGC
>JBEKMC010000106.1:0-11888 GCA_050008715.1 Acidimicrobiales bacterium
GCGGGTTCGATTCCCGCCACCTCCACCTGATCTTCATGACACACTTGCAGGGAGGAGCCCTCTCCGGAGGGCTCCTTTCGCGCCGGGACACACACAGGACGGACCAGGACACGAGACCAGCGGTGCACGACGGTGAATCCCGGGCGCGGGACGGATCGAGTTGCGCTGACGGCGACGAGCCGGCGCCGGGCACGGCAGTTCACCGAGGACTTGGCGAGACGACCTCAGCTCGCCACTGGCGGACCCTCCGGCTCGCCGGCCTGGTGGTCTTCGGCCTCTGGCTGGTGGGGCTCGCAGCCCTGTCGACGCTCCTCTACCACCGCGACCTCCTTGCCGAGGACTTCGCGACGTACAACCAGGCCTGGACCCTGATCGGCCAGGGTCACCTGAACCCCTTCGACACGGTCTACGGGTTCTCGTTCGTCAAAGCCGACTTCGAGCTCATCATGTGGCCCCTTGCGCTCATCCACTTGGTCTTCCCGCATCCTGTCGTCCTCCTCTGGATACAGGACCTCGCCATCGCCGGGTGCGGCCTGGTCGCCTACTTATGGATCCTCGAGTACCTCGAGCAAAGGCGGGTGGGGAGCTCGACAGCGATCGCCGTCGCCTCGGTGGTGCTCCTGGTCACCATCGGCAACCCCGGCATTTACCTCACACTCAGCTTCGACGTCCACATGGAGCCGATTGCCGCGCTCTTCCTCCTGCTTGCAGGGCGCGAGTTCTGGCGTGGCCGTCACCGTCGAGCGTGGTGCTTCGTCGCCGTCGTCCTGCTTTGCGGATTGTTCTCCGCCATCATGGCGGTAGGTCTCGGCGTATCCGCCCTCCTTGCGGGCCGAGCCACCCGACGCTCGGGGGTCCTCCTCGTCGTCGGCGGCGTCGCCTGGACCCTGCTCATCGCCGTGCTGCACGCCAACCTGGGATCCGGCCTCTCGAACTACGCGTACCTGGCGGGCCGGACGACACTCCCGGCCGTGGGAGGCGTGGTGCTCGTCGCCAAGGGCATCGTCACCCACCCGTGGCGCGCCTGGGACAACCTGTACAGCCGGCATGCGGACCTCTTGAAGCTCATCAGGCTGGTCGGCATCGTCGGGCTCGCTTCTGCCTGGGGCTTCGGCGTCCCCGTGGTGGTGATGCTCATCGACGCCTTCAATTCGCACCGGAACTTCGTCTCGTCGTTCCAGAACTTCGCCGTGTTCCCCTTCGTGCTCCTCGGCACGGTCATGGTCCTCGTGTGGGTGGCGCAGCGTTTCCGCCTTGGCTGGATGCCGGCTGTACTCGTTGGCGTGCTCGTCACGCTGCTTGCCCTCTCGTACGGATACGAGCAGTCACCGGCGTCGGTCCGAAGTGTGGCCGACCAGATGCCGGCCGGTCCGGGCGCAGCGCTGCGCACGACGCTGGCGAGGACACCGCCTGAGGCCGAGGTCATCTCCACGATCGGCGTCATGGGCCGCTTCTGCGGCCGCGAGTACTGCTACTACTTCGCCCCCGACCTATCGCGGCCTGTGCAGAGCCGCACCGTCGTATTCGTGTTTGCCACGGGCAGCCTGACACTCACCACGCCGACGAGGCTCCAACGTGCGATCACGTATGTCCGCGACGACCTGCACGCCCAGGTCCTCGGCGATTCCGACGGTGTCATCGCCTTCCTTTGGCACCCTCCACCCGGCACGACGCAGGTGACGCTCTCGACGAGATAACGCACGTCTTGAACGCCGCGCAGGGGAGGACGGGGTTCCCCGTCATCGGCAGAGGGCGACGGCCCAGCCTTCTCGTGACACGCAGGCCGCGACCCGCGCCTTACCGGTCCTGGAGGAGGCCGAGGACGTTGCCGTCAGGGTCGGAGAAAGTGGCAACCAGCCGGCCGCCGCCCACGTCACTCGGCGAGTCCTTCACGGTCGCACCCGCTGCGGTCACCTCGGCCAGCTTCGCCTCGATGTCCGACACGTGCCAGTAGGCCACCGGCGAGCTCATGGCGTGCGGTCCACCACCGGGCACGAGCCCGATGTGCTGGCCCTCGACGTCGTAACCGACGTAGTACGGCGCGTCGGTCTGCGGCGCTACGCCGAGCAGGGCTGAGTACACGGCCTTGGCCGCCTCCAGGTCGGACACGGGATGCAGCACGGTCTTGATTCCCTCGGTGGAAGAGCCGGACATGGTCACTCCTAAAGTCGTGGGGTCACATCGCCCCGGTGTGTTTTGAAGATATGACGACAGCGAACCCCAGGATGTGACGATGAGCGACCATGACCTGCTCGCCGAGCGCTTCGAGACCCACCGCCAGCACCTCCGGGCGATCGCGTTCCGGATGTTGGGGTCGAGCCACGAGGCCGACGACGCCGTGCAGGAGACGTGGCTGCGTCTCAGCCGCGCGGACGCCGACGCCGTAGACAACCTCGGAGGGTGGCTCACAACCGTCGTGGGCCGGATCTGCCTGGACGTCTTGCGCTCCCGCGCGGCCAAACGGGAGTTCCCGTCCGCCTCCGCTCACGAGCAAGTCGCCATGACCTCTCCGGAGGAAGAGGCGATGCTCACCGACTCGGTCGGCCTCGCGCTCCTGGTGGTGCTGGACACGCTTGCGCCCGCCGAGCGGCTGGCGTTCGTGCTGCACGACATGTTCGGGGTCCCGTTCGAGGAGATCGCCCCCATCGCGGGCAGGACACCGGTGGCCACCCGCCAGCTGGCCAGCCGCGCCCGGCGGCGCGTGCGGTCGGACCCGGCCGTCCCTGACGCGTCCGCCAGCACCCAGCGCGACCTCGTGGCGGCGTTCCTCGCCGCCGCCCGCCACGGCGATTTCGCCGGGCTGCTGCGACTGCTGGACCCGGACGTGGTCGTGCGCGCCGATGAGGTAGCTGTCGAAATGGCCGCCAGCAGGGCGAGCATGGGCGCACCCGCATTGAAGAGGGAAATGCGCGGCGTGGACGCCGTCACCCAGGCCTTCGCCGGCGGCGCCCGAGCCGCCAGGCTTGCGCTGGTCGACGGTCTGGCCGGAGCGTTGGTGTCGGTAGGCGGCCGCACTCTGGCCGTGTTCGACTTCACCGTGCGCAATGGCCGCGTGGTCGGCATCGACCTGATCAGCGACCCAAAGACGCTCGACGTGCTCGACCTGCAGCCGGTGCCGCGCGAGGCCTCGGGGGGCTGAGCGCCGCTGCCAGGTGCATCCTGGAGGGCGGCGCCACGCACTCGCACGCCCGCTCGGTACACTGCCGCCACGACATCGTTCGCCGATGCGAGGGGGTACACCATGGCGTTGCGCCAGCGTCTCGTCGTCGTGCTGTTGACAGCGACCGCGGCGGTTGTGGCGATACCGGCCGCCGCAGCCTCGCCGACTCAGCGAAAAGCCGCCGCCTGGAGCGTGCAAGCGGCCCCTCAGCCGACACTTCCGAACGGGTCCCTGCTGGCGGTGGCGTGCCCGAGCGCGAAGGACTGCATTGCCGTCGGCAACGCCCTCAACCTCCACCAGCAGCAAGCCACCCTGGCGGAGAGCTGGAACGGTTCCAACTGGAAGCTCACGCCGACACCGACGCCGGCCGGCAGCGCCTCGAGCGGCCTCAGCGGGGTGGCCTGCATCTCGGGCGCCGACTGCTGGGCGGTCGGCGGCTACACGAACGCCAAGGGCGTCGCCTTCACGTTGGCCGAGCTGTGGAACGGCAAGGTGTGGAAGATCAAGACGACGGCGAATCCTGGGCGCAGCGCCACGCTCACCGGGGTTGCCTGCACGGCAGCGACCTCCTGTATGGCAGTCGGATCGTCGGTCACCAAGAAGAATTTCGGGTTCAACCTCGCCGAGCGCTGGAACGGCAAGACGTGGGCGATCCTCACCACGCCGCGTGCGAACGCCGTCACGAACTCGCTCGCTGCGATCGCCTGCTCGAGCGCGAAGGACTGCGTCGCAGTCGGAATCGCGCTGATCGGCGGCGGTCACTCGGAGCTCTCCGTCGCGCTCACCTGGAACGGGCAGGCCTGGACGCTGCACGACCCGACCACGCCGCCTTCGCAGGACACGGGACTCAACGACGTCGCTTGCCCCTCCCCGACCAGCTGCGTCGCCGTGGGCAGCGAGGGAGCCCTCGACGATGCAGGCACGGCGCTGATCGAGGTGTGGAACGGCAAGACGTGGACGGCAAGTTCGTCGCCGAAGGGAGTCCACGATCTCGCCGCTGTTGCCTGCAGGTCGGCAAAGAGCTGCATCGCCGTGGGCGGGACAGCGAATCGTACGACCACGCTGGCCGAAGCGCTGACGGGCACTGTCTGGTCCGTGCAGACGACGCCGGACCCGCCCGGTGGTACGGCGAACGATCTCACGGGAGTCGCCTGCCCGACGGCCGCGGGCTGTATGGCGGTAGGTGACAACGGCGATCCGGCAGGAGCGACCGTCACCTTGAGCGAGACCTGGAGCACGAAAGGTTGGGCCATCAGACCGTCCGCCGACGCCATCGGATCGACGACGAGCGCACTCGGAGCCGTGTCCTGCTCGTCCGCCACCGCCTGCACGGCCGTCGGCGCCTACGACCACCTCGTGCTGTCCGAGACGTGGGACGGGCATGCATGGACGATCCGTCACAACCCGGTCGTGGCCGGAGAGCCCGGCGACAGCCTGTCGGGCCTGGCGTGCCGGTCAGCCTCTCAGTGCATGGCGGTCGGTGCCGCTCATCTCGTCCTCACTTACGAGGGACTTTCCGAGAGCTGGAACGGTGCGTCCTGGACGATCGAGAACGTTCCTCTGCCTGCCGGGACGAGTGTCAGCATCCTCGCGTCGGTTTCATGTCCTGCAGTCAAGTTCTGCGAAGCCGTCGGCACCTTCCAGAATTCGGTCGGCGTCGAGGAGACCTGGGCGGAGTCGTGGAACGGCACGAGATGGAGCCTCCAGTCGACACCGAATCCGGCCGGATCCGAGGAGTCGCAGCTCGACTCAATCGCCTGTCCTTCTGCGATCTCATGCGTGGCGGTCGGCGACTTCGAGAATGCCTCGTTCGACAACGAGCCGGTCTCGGAGGCATGGAACGGGATCGCCTGGAAGCTCCTGTCGACTCCGGAGCCAACCGGGTCACCCGATACCTCGCTCAGCAGCGTCAGCTGTTCAGGAACGACGTGCATGGCCGTTGGTGACTCCACCGACAAGGCATTCGCCAGCTCGGGGATAACCGAGCAGCTGGTTGGCAGCCATTGGACGATCAAGACGCCGGCGACGCCGACAGGGGGCTCGGACGTAACCCTCAACGGGATCGACTGCACGTCAGCCAAGCAGTGCACTGCCGTCGGAAGCTACGTGACGCGGACGTTCGCTGCAGTCCCGCTCGGCGAGCAGTGGACGGGATCCAAGTGGGTCCTCGCACCCATGCCCAGCCCCGCCGGCTCGGCATCCAACGTCGTCAGCGCGATCTCATGCTCGTCATCGACTGCCTGCACGGCCGTGGGCGCCACTGCAAACGACACCTTGACGGAGCGCTACTCCGGGTGAGGACCGCCGCTCCGGCTCCGGACTGGTCGACGGCGGCATCACGTGTGGGACGGGCTCGACCCCTCGCCGTCGCGTTCGAAGGCAAGCTCGTCGACGTAGCACCAGTACCAGTCCTCCCCCGGCTCGAACGACTGGATGAGCGGATGGCCAGTCGCATGGAAGTGGGCGGTGGCATGGCGGCCGGGCGAGTTGTCGCAGCATCCCACGTGCGCGCAACTGGTGCACCGGCGCAGATGCAGCCACGAGCCGCCCGTCGCCAGGCATTCGACGCAGCCGTTGCCACTGGCATCGGTCGTCCTGATCTCCTCGAGGTGCGTGCAGGACTGGCTCATGTCGTCCCTCCCGTGGCTCGTCGCCGGGTGGTCGCCTGGTGGTCGCCGGCATCGATCAGGCCATGGTACATATCGCTCGGCTCCGTGCAGACTGAGTACCTCGGACGGCGAACACGCTCGCCCCGAGGTCACCTGACGTCGGGGGTGGGCCAGAGGTCTTCGAGCTCGCGGTCGCGGGTTTCGGGGAGAAGCAGCAGCAGGGCAAGGGCGGCCAGCGGCGGTAGGAACGTCGCCGCCGCGGCCACACCGAAACGATTCCCCACATCCGCGATCGCACCGAACGCCAGCAGGCCGGCGCTGGCGCCGAGCACTCCCACAGCGACTTGCCACCCCGCTACCGAGGCACGCACGGACGTGGGGAAGAGCTCGTTCACGAAGGAACCCGCCGCCGGTGCGATGGTCGAAGCCGCCAGGACCCCGAACACGTACCCGATGAGGACGCCGGCCGTGGAGCCGGAATAGGTGAGCACGCCAAATGCAGCGATGCCCGTCATGGCGATCGCCGTCGTGGGCCGGCGCCCGATGCGATCGGCCAGGTACCGCCCGAGCAAGAGCCCGCACAAGCCCGTGACACCGGCCGCCGCCACCATGGCCGAGGTGACGTAGCCCTTCACGTGCACGACGTTCTGCGCATACAGGTATACGAAGCTGTTCGCCGGTCCGGTGACGACCGACAGGGCAAAGGCGATCACCGACACGATCAGGAGGCGCCGGCGGAATTGGGGCGCCACGGCGCTCAGCACGGGCAGTCGGTGCTCGGGCGCAACCGCCTGGCGGGCAAAGCGGTCCGGCTCCTCCACCCGGCGAGCCACGAGCGGCATGAGCACGAGCGGCACGACCGCAAGAGCGACCAATCCACGGAAGCCCAGCTGTCCTCCGATCAGCCCGTGGAGGAAGGCGACCAGTCCGGTGCCGATCCCGTAGCCGGCGGCGATGAGGGCGATCGCTTTGGCCCGGTCGTGCGTGCTCGTCTCCTCCGCCGCCGACACGCCGGCGAGCGCGTTCGTGGCGCTCAGCATCGGACGGCCGAGGGCGAAGACGACGACGAACCACCAGTAACCAGGGCTGGCCGCCGAGGCGACGGTGATGCCGAGGCCGACTGCGCAGAAGACGATCAGCGTGCGCCGCCGGCCAAGCCGATCCGCCAGGCCCGCTGCGGGCAGGCCGCCCAGCGAAGCGAGGCGGATGATGGCGAGACCGACACCGAGTTTTGTGCCGGAGAGGCCCGCCTGATCGGCGAGCGAGGCGCCGGACTGCAAGTGGCCGAACGTCCGGGCGACATCGCCGAGGGCAGCGACGACCCCGAACTGCCCGAAACCCGCCGACATCGCCAGCAGAGCCAACCCCACCACTTGCGGGTCGCGCCAGCCGCGCAGGCGCAGCCGTGCGCCGTTGCCCGCCACCAGCCCGCCGGTGCCGCCGACGGCGGCCGGGCCCGTCCCCTCGACGGTTTCGGGCTGGTCCGGCATACCCAGAGCATCCCATCCCGGGCGCCCACGACGGCGCCGAGGCGGCGCGTACGGGCTCGTCTGGCGAAATCCTGTCGCCGACCGTCGGATCCCCGCCCGCCCGAGCGACGATAGAGCTGTGAACGAGCAGCCGGAGGCCGAAGGCGTGCATCACGCCGACGATGCCGAGCCCGCGGCTGCCCGTACGTCTGCGACCTTCCTGGCGTTCTACGACCGCGCCTTGCCACAGGTGTACGGATACCTCTCGGCTCGCTGCGGCGGCGTCGCCGTGGCAGAGGATCTGACTGCCGAGACGTTCCTCGCCGCCGTCGATGCAGCCCGCCGCCCGGAGCCGGTCCCGATGACCGTGCCGTGGCTGATCGGCGTCGCACGTCACAAGCTCGTCGACCACTGGCGGCGGGAGGCGAGAGACGAACGACGGTTGCAGTTGCTGACCGGTGCCGCTCTGCCTTTCGAGGACCCGTGGGAGGCCGAGATCGACGCCGCCGCCGCCCATGGGATCCTGCAGGTCCTCGCGCCCCAGTACCGGGCCGCCCTCACGTTGCGCTACCTCGACGACCTGCCCGTTGTCCAGGTGGCGGCGCTGCTCGGTCGGACCGTGCAGGCCACCGAGGCGGTACTGGTGCGGGCTCGCGTGGCGTTTCGGCGCGCCTACGAGGAAGGGGAGGCATCCGAATGAGCGATCCGTTCCTCTCGCTGCGTGCCGATACCCTGCCGCGCTCTCCTGACCCGGCCTTCACCAGCCAGCTGCGCTCGCGGCTCCAGCGAGCATTCGATCTCCCGAAAGGAGTCACCGTGTCGAACCTGAACATCGAGGACCTGACCATCGAGGACCTGACCATCGAGGACCAGCGTGAACGCGACGCCCTCGCAAGCACGAGGCCCGCTGTCGGAGCCGCCACACGAGCGGCCTACACGCTCACGCCGTACCTCGCGGTTGCCGGCGCCGAGGGCGCGCTGCGCTTCTATGCGGACGCATTCGGGGCACGCCTGCACGGCGAGCCGATCGTCATGCCGGACGGTCGCATCGGCCACGCCGAGCTCGACATCGAGGGTGCTGAGTTCATGCTCTCCGAGGAGCACCCCGAGATCGGTGTGACGGCACCCGCAGCCGGCGCCTCCGTCACGCTCCTGTTGACGGTCACCGACGTCGACGCCGTGATGGAACGGGCCGTTGCGGCCGGCGCCACCCTCAGCCGGGCGGCTGCCGACTATGACCATGGTCGCAACGGCGTCATCCTCGACCCGTTCGGCCATCGCTGGATGATCTCGGCCCTGCCGGCCCAGGCCGGGATCGCCATGCCTACCGAGGGCGCCCTCGGCACGAGCCCTGTGACGACCGATGCCTCGAGGCGCCCGGCCGTGCGCCACGGCGACGTCGGCTATGTCTCGCTCTTCGTCCCCGACACCGAGCGGGCGGTGCGTTTCTACTCCTCCGTCCTCGGATGGGAGTACGAGCCCGAGAGCGGAGTGCAGGGTCGCCAGGTGCGGGGCCTCAACGTCCACCACGGCATCTGGGGCGGTCAGGAGTACGGCACGCTCTTCCTCTGCTTTGCCGTCGACGACATCGCCTCGGCCGTGCAACGGGTGCGGGCGGCCGGCGGCACTGCCGACGAGCCGCGCCTCGAGCCCTACGGATTGGCCTCCGGGTGCACCGACGACGACGGGGTTCGTTTCGCCGTGTTCGAAGCTCCGTCGGACGGCCGTGCGATCGGCGGCGCCGGCGGCACAAAGCCGTCGCCCGGCCAGGGAGACCTCGAATACATCACGATGGAGACCAGGTCGTCGGCGGCGGCGCGGGCTTTCTACGGATCCGTGCTCGGTTGGCGTTTCTCGCCCGGCCACGTCGAGGATGGCTGGCAAGTCGACGACGTCGACCCGCTCGTCGGGATCTCCTCGGGGCATGACCGGCCGGCCGGCGTACCGATGTACCGGGTCGACGACATCGCCTCCGCCGTCGAGCGGGTACGGGTTGCCGGCGGTACCGCGACCGTTCCCGAGGTGGAGCCGTACGGCACCATCTCGGCGTGCGTGGACGATCAGGGCACGCGCTTCTACCTCGGGGAAATGGCAACGATGTAGACCCGGGGTGCCCCGTGCACCTATCGTCTGGGCATGCGCAATCCGCGAGTCGCCCTCGCCATCGTCGTAGCCATCATCGGCGTGCTCGCCGTCGCGGCCGGCGTCATGTACCTCACCGTCTCCGCACATGCATTGCCGTCGTTCATACCGGGATCGGTGAAGGGCATCGACCACCACAAGCACACCCACCGCGGCGAGGCGGGCGTGGCGCTCGGCGTCGTGCTGCTCGTCGTGGCGATCGTCGTCGAGAGGTCCGGGCGCCGCCGCCGTCGTTGGCGCTGATCACGACCGTGCACCTCGGCACGGGTCAACCGGCGGAGACGTGAGGCCGTTGGCTCGACGTCGGCGCCTCATCGTCGAGATCGTGGTGGCGGCGGCAGCGGTTGCCTGCTTCGTCGCCGGCTACCACTTCGGTGGGGAGCTCCACGGCGCAAGCGGGCAGACCGCATCGCAGGACCGGCTGCACCGCATCCTTGCGTACGCCCTCGCCGGCGGTTGGCTGCTGCTGGCGACGTACTCCGTGCGGCAGCTGGCGAACCACCTGGGCCGAGCGATCGCGCTGGCGGACACCGCCACGGCGGCATCGGTCCGCCTCATCCTCACGATCGTCGGGCTCCTCGTCGTCCTGCTCCTGGGGCTGGCCATCTTGCGTATCGGCGTGTCACAGATCCTCCTCGGGGGCGCCATCACCGGCGTCGTGCTCGGGATCGCCGCCCAGCAGAGCCTCGGCAACGTCTTCGCTGGCATCGTGCTGCTCGTCGCCCGCCCTTTCCGAGCCGGCGACCTCGTCCGCGTCCGCACGGGGGCACTCGGCGGCCCCTTCGAGGGCCACGTCGTGTCGATGGGGCTGATCTATGTGGTCTTCACGACCGACGAGGGCACCTCGCTCGTTCCCAACCTGACGTTGCTCGCTGCGGGCATCGTTCGTTCGCCACGTCCATTGCCGGCGCCGGTGCCACTTGTCGTGGTCGGCACCCCCGTCGAGCCCGCCATCACGGCTTCGGCGGAGACGCCGGCGCCGCAGGCGACGGCGACGGCGACGACGGCGACGGGGGCAGGCGCAATCGGCTCGTCAGACCCGGCGTCCTCGAGCGAGCGCCCGTGAACGGCGCCAGCGTCGAACGCCGCGCAGTCACACGATCGTCACCTTGCCGATAGCCTCACGAAAGCACGGCCGCTCCCGTTCACGGGTGACAGGCCGTTGCCGGGAAGGATCGTCGATGGGGTGCAGTGATGGGTGAGGCACTTTGGTGGTTCCTCATCGCCGCCATCTTCCTCGCGGCCGAATTCGGACACCGCGCCTTCTACGCCCTCTTTGTCGGGCTCGGCGCCGTCGTGGCCGCCGTGCTGGCCATCGCGGGCGTCAGCGTCCTCGTGCAGATCCCGGCTTTCGTGGCCGCCGCCGTTCTCGGCCTCTTCTTCCTGCGACCGTCCCTCGTGAAGGCAATGTCGTCCGGCCAGTACCGGCTCACGTCCGGCATTGCCGGCCATGTCGGCCACGAGGCAATCGTGGCGGAGACGACCGGCGACTCGGCCCACCCCGGACGCGTGCGGCTCGATGGGGAGCTGTGGAAGGCCGTCTCGCACGACGGCATGCCCATCCCTGCCGGCACGGTCGTGATGATCCTCGACTTGCAGAACACCACGTTCGTCGTTCAGGACCTTCCAACCCTCGGACTGGCTCCGCTCGAGCTGCCCGAAGACACCTAAGGAGAGTGCAATGATCCTTGCCACGTCGGGTACCGAGATCGTGCTGGTGGTCGTCCTTGTGGTCGTGGCCATCCTCGTGCTCTCCACGTTCTACCGATCCGTGAAGCTGATCCAGCAGGGCACCGTCGGCGTGCAGAAACGCCTGGGCCAGTACCACTCGGTGCGCAACCCTGGCGTCGCCCTCCTCGTGCCGTTCATCGACCAGGTGCAGACGGTCGATGTCCGCGAGGTGCCGCGCACCGGCGACCAGCAGGACGTCATCACGAAGGACAACGTGAGCGTCCTCGTGTCCGCCACGATCTTCAGCCAGGTCGTCGACCCGAAGGCCGCCCTGTTCTCGGTGAGCAACTACGAGGTGGCCATCTTCCAGCTCGCCCGCACGGCGCTGCGTGCCGTCTTCGGTGGCCTCACACTCGACGAGGCCCTCACGGAGCGAGAGCGCATCAACGCCGAGCTGCAGGGCCACATGGAGCCCGTCACGGACAAGTGGGGCGTGCGCATCAACCGCATCGAGATCGTCGACATCGTGCCCCCGACCAACGTCCTGCAGGCAATGAGCTTGCAGAAGGAAGCCGAGCAGCAAAAGCGGGCCCTCATCTTGAAGGCCGAGGGTGAGCGGCAAGCCGCCATCAACGAAGCCGAGGGCAAGAAGCAAGCCGCCATCCTCGCCTCGGAAGGCCAGAAGCAGGCGCAGGTCCGCCAGGCCGAAGGTGAAAGGGAGGCGCTCCGCCTGCGAGCAGAAGGTCGCAAGGCGGCTCTCATACAGGAAGCCGAAGGGCGGGCAGAGGCCGTTCGCCAGGTCTACTCGGCCATCCTCGAGTCACACCCGACGCCGGA
>JBEKMC010000107.1:0-11795 GCA_050008715.1 Acidimicrobiales bacterium
CAGCAGCACGGCGCGCGTCACCGCCGCCGACCCGAATCGACCGCGCACACCGTCGATCGCCGTGTCCAGCGCCCCGGTGCTGTGGGCATCGAGTGGCAACGTGAGCTGCACGGTGCCGTGGTCGTCAAGGTTCGACACGGCTACGCCGACGAGGGTGAGTCCTCGTTCGTCGATCATGTCGGCGGCGCCGCTCAACAACCCCCGCACCGAGACGAGGACCGTGTGAGTATGGGCCGTGGCCTGCTCGAGAGTGTGTGACCGGGTCGCCCGCGAGAAATCACCGAATCGCAAGCGGAGCACGACCGTGCGACCCACTCGCTCGGCAGACCGCATCCGGCGTGTCACGCGATCGACGAGCTCGACGACGATGGCGTCGAGCTCGTCGGCAGAGTGGCGGGAACGGCCGAGGGCGTGCTGGGCACCGACGGATCGGCGGCGCCGGCCGACCTCGACGGGCCGCGGATCGGAGTTGTGAGCAAGGGCGTGCAGGTGGGCGCCCGCGGCCGGCCCCAGCAATGACACGAGCAGCGGTTCGCTCAACTCGGCCACCTCTCCCACCGTCGCGATGCCCCGGTCATGGAGCTTGCGGGCGGTCACCTTGCCGACGCCCCAGAGCCGCTCGACACCGAGCGGGTGCAGAAACGCCAGCTCGTCGACGGGCGCGACCACGAGCAAGCCGTCCGGCTTTGCGACGCCGCTCGCGACCTTGGCGAGGAACTTCGTCCGCGCCACACCGACGGTGATCGGTAGGCCCACCTGTTCCCGTACGGCGACACGAAGGCGGCTGGCGATGTCGGCGGGAGTGCCGGCGATGCGGCGAAGACCGGCGACGTCGAGAAACGCCTCGTCGATCGACATCGGCTCGACGAGCGGTGTCGTCTGCTCGAACACGCTGAAGACAGCTCTGCTGGCCTCGGCGTAGGCCGACATCCTCGGCTCGACAACCACCGCGGCGGGGCACAGTCGGCGGGCCTGGGCGCCACCCATCGCGGTCCTGACGCCGAATGCGCGCGCTTCGTAACTTGCCGTCATGACGACGCCGCTGCCGACGATGACCGGCCTGCCGCGCAGCGCTGGCGTGTCGCGCTGCTCGACGGAAGCAAAGAACGCGTCGAGATCCGCATGCAGTATCGTGGCCTCGTCACGCACGAACATATGTTCGCACATGCCGTCGTCGCCTGCAGAGAAGGCCAGGAAGACCCGGCCAGCTGGCTTGTGAGACTCAGGGGATCCGGATGTCGCGATGCTCCGCCGCGGTCTCGCGATCCTCGTCCGACAGGTTCGCTTCCCTCACCGGCGTGACGAGTGTCCAGTGTCCTCCCACCGGACAGCGCTGGAACCTCCACCAGCCCAGCCGGACTGACTTGAGCGACGCTCCCGGAACCCAAATGGTCGTGAACAGGTGCCCATTCCGGCAGCGGACAATTGTGTTGCCACCGAAGCCGTAGCCGCGACGACGCCCGACGACGGTTCCCACGACGAGGACAGCAACGGCGATTCCGAGCGGGACCACTGACTTGCGCTTCACGGTGTGATGGTACGGTCGCCTCGGCGGACGTAACAGGGCCATTCGGCCTGTCGAGGGCTTGGGCTCACGGCTTCCAGGCGCCGACACTGAGCCGGTCGGGCTGGCCGGCTGTCCCAGGTGGGGCTGTGCATGCGGGCGGGCGAGCCGGTCAGGTGTCGCCCGGCATGGGGTCGGGTGCCTCCGGAGTGTCCGACGAGCGGACCGGGATGTCGTCGGCGTCGTCGAGTTGTTCCGCCGGCGTGGCCTCGTCCGCCGGTGTGGCCGCGTTCTCGCCGGCGAGCGCCGCCACCGACAGACCGACTCGGGCTACCACCACGTCGTCGCGGCCTCTCAAGGCGGACGACAGGAGCAGGTCGATCTGGTTGTGGAGAATCCGGTAACGGGCCCGCACCGGGATCGTCACCGGGATGAGCACGACGATCTGCTCGTCGCGGGCGGCCCGCAGCTCGTCGATGAACGCCACGAGAGGTTCGACGACCGAGGCGTACTCCGTAGTCAGCACGCGAAGCGGCACACCGGGATCCCAGTCCGCCCACGCGTCCGCCAGCTCAGCCGGGCGGTCTTCGCGCTCGTCCACCTCTGTCAGCACGACGGTGACGGCGAGCACCTCCTGGCCGAGCGAGAGCGCCTCGCACAACGCGTGCTCGGTCACCCTGGAGATGGACGACACCGGCACGACCACGAGTGACCGCTTGGACTCGGGCCGGAGCGGCCGCTGCCCAAGGCCGAGCTCGTGTGCCGTCCGCGTGTAATAGGCATGGACCCGGAGGAACAGCAGCACGAACGCCGGCACCGCGACGACTACGACCCAGGCGCCTTCGGTGAACTTCGTGAAGAGGAACACGCCCGTCGCGATCGCCGTGACCGCCGCACCGAGCCCGTTGACAGATGCCCGCCGGCGCCAGCCTGCGCTCCTCGTGCGCCACCAGTGAACGACAAGGCCGCTCTGGGCCAGGGTGAAACCCGTGAACACGCCGATGGCGAACAGCGGGATGAGGCTGTTGGTGTTGCCGCCGGCGGCGACGAGCAGGACGCCGGCGAAGATCGCCAGTGCCCAGATGCCGTTCGCGAACACCTGCCGATCGCCGCGCAGCGAGAACAGGTGCGGCAGGTAGTTGTCCCGAGCGAGCAGGCTCGCAAGGACCGGGAGCCCTCCGAAGGACGTATTGGCCGCCAGTGCCAGCACAAGTGTCACCGTGAGCGACACGATGTAATAGGCCCAGTGCCGGCCGACGGCCATCCCCATGATCTGACTCAGCACCGTCTGGTCCGTCCGTGGTCCGACGTGCCAGCGCCGAGCGAGCACGGCGAGGCCGAGGAGCATCGCACCGAGGATGAGGCCGAGGAGCATCTCGGTCCGCTTCGCGCGAACCGCACGAGGCTCCTTGAACAGCGGCACGCCATTGGCGATCGCCTCGACGCCGGTCAGTGCGCTGCAGCCGGCCGAGAAGGCTTTCAGCACCAGCAGGATGCCCACGGTCTGGAGTGCGTGGGCCGGCAGGAGAGAGCGCCCGGGCTGCGGGACGTGCAGAGCGAGGGGATGGACGAGACCCACCGCGATGACCGCCAGCAGCCCGATGATGAACACCATCGTGGGGAGCAGGAAGGCACGCGCTGTCTCGCCGAGCCCGCGAAGATTGAGCACGGTTACGAAGGCCAGGATCGCAAGGCAGATCGGCACGGTGGCCGACGTGAGGCTCGGGAAGGCTGAAGTCAAGGCGCCGACGCCCGCCGCGATCGACACCGCGACCGTCAAGGTGTAGTCGACCACGAGCGACGCCCCCGCCACGAGGCTCACATGGGCGCCGAGGTTCGCCCGCGAGACCGCGTAGGCGCCCCCGCCCCCGGGGTAGGCATCAATGACCTGGCGGTAGGAGAACACGAGGATCGCCAGCAGGGCCACGATGACCAACGTGATCGGCAGGACGAGGTGCAGTGCCCCCGAGCCGGCAACCGCCACCACGACGATGATGGCCTCCGGCCCGTATGCGACCGACGTGAGCGCGTCGAGCGACAGGGCGGAGAGCCCTTCGACCGGGGTGATGCGCTCTTTCGAGACTTCAGAGGTCCGAAGCGGCCGGCCGACGAGGACCCGCCAGGTGCGGCCGAAGGCGCCGCCGCTTCGACGAGGCGCCGTCATGGCGTCGATGTTAGACGCCTGCATCGTCTCGCCCGAGGCGACGTGGGCCGAACCGCAGAGCGTGCCGACGGTTGTGAGCCCTCGATAGCCCGGACGTTCACGGGTACGTTCCTTGTCAACCCAGATGCCCGACAGCGCACCTGAACGCAGCGTGGGAAGATCAGGATCCCGTTGTCAACCGAGAATCGATCGCACCAGCTCTTGCCGAGACGGAGGTACCGAGGCCCGTGCCGTCTGAACAGCCAGTAGCTCCTGACGAGCCAGTCGAATATCCCGGTGACGCGCCCGACGTGCAGCCGGTGCAGGGCGCACCGACCGTTCCCGCCACCCGCGCCAGCCGCGCATGGGTGCGGATCGTGCCGGCACTCCTGCTCTTGGCTGTCATCCTCGTGTTCGTCTTCCAGAACCTGCGGCGTACACGGGTGACGTTCGTGACAGCGACTGGAACGTTTCCCCTAGCGGTCGCTCTGCTCGTCGCCGCCGCCCTTGGTGCCCTGCTCGTGTTGGCCTTGGGATCCGTCCGCATTCTCCAGCTACGAAAGGTGATCCGGCGAGCCGACGTGCATCGCGCACACCGCGCAGACGAGATCACCGGACCGTCAAGCGACGAAGTAGCCCCCTCCGTGCAGACCGCTTACCCCAACACGCCGCCACCGGACGCTCCGGCCGGCGGCTACACAGGACCGCCGGACGCGCCGGCCGGCGGCTACACAGGACCGCCGGACGCGCCGGCCGGCGGCTACGCAGGGCCACCGGACGGATAGCGATGCAGGAGCCGTCCACGGTGCGGGCTCGGTGGCTGCCGCTGCTCTCAGGCGAGGTGTGACCGCACCCACTCGACTAGGTCGCCAGCAGCCACGATGTCCCGGGCACCCTCCGGGTCCCTGCGCATGCTGGCTTCCACGCCGCCGGCGGCGAGCGACCGCTTGGAGACGGTCAGGCGCACCGGGCAGCCGATCAGCTCGGCATCGGTGAACTGCACGCCGGGACGCTCGCCGCGGTCGTCGAGCAGGACGTCGAGGCCACAGGCTTCGAGCGACTCCATGATGGGTTCCGCCGCCTCCAGACCGTCCTCGCCGATGGCGCAGACGTACACGTCGAAGGGGGCAACCGATGCCGGCCAGACGAGACCCCGATCGTCATGATGCTCCTCCGCCAGGCAAGCCAACAAGCGCCCGACCCCGATCCCGTAGGAACCCATCACGATCGGCTGCTCGGTGCCATCTTCAGCCAGATAGCGGGCGCCGAGTGAGATCGAGTACCGAGTCCCGAGCTTGAAGATGTTGCCCACCTCGGCGCCACGAACGGTCCGCAGGGGCGATGAGCACACGACACAAGGCGCTCCGTCGTCGACGGCGGTGATGTCAGCCAGCCGGTCGGGCTCGTAGTCCCGCCCGACGTTCACGTTGAGGAGGTGCCATCCGGCCTCGTTCGCCCCGGCAACGAGGTTCGCGGACTTGGCCACCACCTCGTCCACGACCACCATGGCACGGCCGCCGACGCCGATCGGCGAGGCGTAGCCAGGCACGCATCCGATCGACTGGATCTCCTCGGCCGTCATCGGCCGCAGCTCGGCGGCACCTACGAGCGTCGCGAGCTTCGCCTCGTTCAACTGCATGTCCCCCCGCACGACGGCCACCACGAAACGGCCGTCGGACGTCGCCACGAAGATCACCTTGGCCGTTCGCTCCGGCGCTATGCCCAACAGACGGCAGAGCGACTCGATCGTCGTCGTGTCCGGTGTTGCGACGCGCTCGACGGGCAGCGCCTCCTCCGCTGCTGCGATGACGGGCGCGGCCGTCGCGACCTGCCGGTTCTGCGCGTAGCCGCACGAGTCGCACAGGACGATCGTGTCCTCGCCGATGGGATTCAGGTACATGAATTCCTCCGCCTCGGACCCGCCCATCAGACCAACGTCGGCCGCCACCGGCAGCACCGGCAGCCCACAACGCTCGAAGATCGCCAGGTAGGCGTCGTGCAGCCGGGCGTATTGAACGTCGAGCCCGGCCTCGTCCCGGTCGAGCGTGTAGCCATCCTTCATGGTGAACTCGCGGGCCCGCATGAGCCCGGCCCGCGGCCGAGGGTCGTCACGGAACTTCAGCTGGATGTGGTAGACGAGCTTCGGAAGCTGCCGCCACGACTGGATTTCGGTGGCGGCAAGCGACGCCGCCACCTCCTCGTGGGTCAGGGCGAGCACCATCGGCCGGTCGCGCCGGTCGCAGAATCGCGCCAGCTCCGGCCCGATGGCGTCGTAGCGCCCGCTCTTCTTCCAGAGCTCGCCCGGATTGACGAGGGGCATCGACATCTCGACGCCGCCGGCGGCATCCATCTCCTCCCGCAGTATCTGCTCGATCCGGCGCATGCTTCGCCACGCCAACGGCAGGTAGGAGAAGATGCCCTGGCCGAGCTGGCGGATATAGGCGCCACGCAACAACAGCTGGTAGCCGGCTGTCTCTGCGCCGGCGGGCGCTTCTCGCAGTGTCGCTCCGAAGAGCCTCGACATCCTCATCGGGACAGGCTAAAGGCTCGCGACGGCTTCCGTCACAGGGCGCCCCGGACGACGGGCGTCGGGCCTCTAGAATTGCCAACAAGGCAGGGCGATCCGAGCCCACTGGAGGACCATGAGCGACGACGACCAAATCTCGTATCTGGCACTTGCGGTGGGCACGCCCGTGGAGTGCTCGAGCGGTCAACGGATCGGCACCGTCGGCCACGTCCTGCAGGTCCCCCAACTGGATCTCTTCGACGGGATTGTGGTCCATACGAGCGCCGGCCTGCGTTTTGTCGATCGGGATCGGATCAGCAAGATCACGACGGCGGCGGTGCACTGCTCGCTGACAGAGGAGGAGGCGGCCAATCTCCCCGCGCCCGAAGGAACCCCGGTGTACCACGTCGACGCTCTCCAGGACGTCGGATCGACGCTGACCGCCCGGCTCGGACGGATGTTCCGCCGCGAGCACTGGATCGCCGACAAATAACACCTGCGCCTTCACCCGCGCCTGACCTGCCTTGCACCTGCGCCTGACCTGCCTTGCACCTTCACCTGCGCCTGACCTGACCTGCCTTGCACCTGCGCCTGACGTGCCTTGGCACCTACGCCGGCACCTGCGCCTGCGCCGGTGCCGGCGTCTGCACCACCGCACGACCTCGGCCGCCCCGAGGAGCTCCGCCAACTGGCGGACTCGGTCGGCGGGCGATCCTCCGAGGTCGGGCGGCTCGGGCAGCACCACAGGTCCACGTTCAGCACTGGGGCACCTTCCCGCCCAGTCTGTGACCTTGTGCCCTGGCGCGGCGAGGACGAACCCGGGATGCTGGAGCTACCGACTGGGAGAAGAAATCATGACGCTCACGCTCACCCACCTCGACGCCGTCGAGATCCTCGACTCGCGGGGTCGTCCGACCCTGGCCGTGACCTTGACCCTGGCCGACGGGACAACCGCCCGTGCGGGAGTGCCCTCGGGCGCCTCGACCGGCGCGAACGAGGCCGTCGAGCTGCGGGACGGCGATCCCAGCCGCTTCGGTGGCTCCGGAGTGCTCACGGCTGTCGGCCACGTCAAGGGCGAGATTGCCGGCGCCGTCGTCGGCCGGAGCTTCGCCGACCTCGCCGAGCTCGACCGTGCCCTCATCGACCTCGACGGGACCGAGAACAAGGCCCGACTCGGTGCCAACGCTATCGTCGGCGTGTCGATGGCAGCCGCCCGCGCGCATTCGACCTCGTCCGGGCAATCGCTCTGGCGGACCCTGACGCCCGCCGGCGTGACGCCGAGGCTGCCGGTTCCGCACTTCAACGTCCTCAACGGTGGCGCACATGCCCCGAACAAGCTGGACTTCCAGGAGTTCATGGTGGCGCCCCTCGGCGCACCGACACTGGCGGAGGCGGTCCGAGCCGGTGCGGAAGTGTACGCAGCGTTGCGGCGTCAGCTGTCCGACAAGGGTTTCGCGACCGGGCTCGGTGACGAGGGAGGTTTCGCCCCTGAGATCGACACTCCGGAAGACGTGTTGCGCCTCCTCGTGTCCTCCATCGAGACGGCCGGCTATCGCCCTGGGCGAGACGGCGTCGCCATCGCACTCGACCCGGCCGCAAACGGCTTCTATCGGGACCACGCATACCACGTTGCCGGCGAGACCCTCTCGACAGACGACATGATCGCCCGCTACGCCGCCATGACGGAAGACTTCCCGGTCTGGAGCCTCGAGGACGGTCTGGCCGAGGACGACTGGGACGGCTGGGTGCGCCTCATGAGCCGCATCGGCCACACGACCCAGATCGTCGGCGACGACATCCTCGTCACCAATCCCGCCATCATCACAAAGGCGATCGCGGCGGGCGTGGCGAACTCGGCCCTGATCAAGGTCAACCAGATCGGCACGGTCACCGAGACCCTCCAAGCCATGCAGCTGTGCCGCGACGCCGGCTGGACTCAGATGATCTCGCACCGCTCCGGAGAGACCGAGGACAGCTTCATCGCCGACCTCGCCGTCGGGAGCGGCTGCGGCCAGATCAAGAGCGGGGCACCCGCCCGGGGCGAGCGAGTCGCCAAGTACGACCGGCTGATCGAGATCGAGGCCGGCGAGCAGATGCCCTACGGCCTCGCCTGAGGGCCTCGCCTGAAGGCCCCGCCTGAGGGCCCCGCCTAAAAGCATCGCCGGCAACTTCGCCGCGCGGACCGTCCGCCCGTGTCTGTTATGCCGTGCCGTGGGTCGCCGAAGGCGCCCGCCAGCCGGAGGAGGGGGCACGTGAAGCTCAGGATTGCCGTAGCGCCCGGGGGCGGCCCCTGGTCGGCCGACGCCTATGTGTCGCTCGTCGACGGGCTCGAGGAGCGAGGCTTCGACACGATCTGGCTCTCCGACGTGCCGCTCGCGCCTGCGATCGATCCGACGGTGGGCCTCGCCTTCGCGGCCGCTCGCACGAGTCGGCTCAAGCTCGGCGCGAACGTGGTCCCGATCGGCCGCCATCCCATGCTGCTCGCGAAGGAGCTCGCCCAGATCGACCAGTTGAGCGACGGCCGCCTGCTCCTCATGATCGTTCCGGGCATCGGCCACCGGGCAGAACGGCAAGCGCTCGGCGTGCTCGATGCCGACCGGGGCGCCTATCTGGACGAGGTACTGCCGCTGTTGCGGGGTTTCTGGTCGGGCGAGCCGGTCGACCACCACAGCGAACGGTTCAGCTTCACCGGCATCACGGTCAGCCCTCGACCGGTGCAGGACCCGCTCGAGCTCTGGCTGGGTGGGATGGGTCCGCGAGCCCTGGAGCGCGCCGGACGACTCGCCGACGGCTGGCTCGGCGCTGCCCTCACGCCGAGCGAGGCAGGAGCGGCACGTGGCCGTATCCAATCCGCCGCCACCGCCGCCGGCAGAACGATCGACCCCGAGCACTTCGGCCTCTCGATCCCATATGCCAGGACTGCGCCCTCGCAGGAGAGCCTGGCGCAACTCGCCCAGCGGCGACCTGATGCAGATCCCACCTCGCTGCTCCCGGTCGGCCGGGAGGGCCTCCGGGCGCTCATCGGTGCCCTGGCCGACGAAGGGCTCTCGAAGTTCGTGCTCCGCCCCGCTGGGCCAATGGGGGACGTCGGCGAGGAGCTCGACTGGCTCGCCGGCGCCGTCCTCGATCTGCAGACCTGAGACGCCTCAGACCGGCACGGTGACGGGCGTGTTCTGCCCGGTGGCGATGTTCCAAGCATCGCCGGCGGCCGGCGTCATGACAAACGTGAGCAGTGTCGGCCGCGTCTCGCCCGGGCGGCGTTCGTCCCCGCTCACCTCGCAGCGGATGTGGCACACGACGACGTCGGCGGCCAGCACCCTCGTCTCGATCAGCGTCGTCACGAGAGTCGAGCTCCGATAGGGGCCGGCGTGGGCGAGGGCGTGCTGGTGCTCGATCTCGTCACGCCCGCGCATGAGCATGCCGACGACGTTCACGAACGAGGCATCCTCGTCGAAGAGGCGAGCCAGGTCGCCCATGTCGTGCCGGTTCCAGGCGTCAGCGAAGTCCCTCGCCACGTCCCTCGCCACCGTCTCGGGATCCATCGCTGCCTCCTCGCCGTCATGCCGTCATGTCGAGATGCTGCGGTCCCTCAACTGGCGAGCCAGCCGCCGGAACGTCGCGACGGCCTCGGCCTCGTCAACGCCGGCCACCACCCCGTTCTCGTACAGGACCTGCCCGCCCACGACCGTCACACGGACATCGTCCGCCCGGCACGAGTACACGAGAGCGGCTGTCACATCGTAGACGGGCTGCACGTGTGCGCCGTCCAGGTCGACGACGATGACGTCGGCCGGGTGGCCGGGAGCGAGACGTCCGAGCTCGGGCCGCTGCATGGCGGCGGCGGCGCCGGTCGTCGCCAGCTCCAGCAGTTGCCCGGTGGGCAGAAACCGCGGATCCTCGGCGACCTGCTTGTGGATGATCCCGGCGAATTTCATCTCCTGGAACATGTCGAGCGTGTTGTGAGAGGCCGGACCGTCGGTGGCGAGGCCGATCGTGATGCCTGCTTCGAGCACCTGGCGCATCGGAAGGGTGCCGGAGCAGAGCTTTGCGTTGCACACCGGGCAAGTGGCGATGCGGGCACCCCGTTCCGCCAGGATCTCGATGTCGCGGGCATCCAGCTGCGTGCAGTGTGCGCACGTGACGTCCGGGCCGAGGAAGCCGAGTGAGTCCAGCCACTGCACCGGCGTGGTGCCGTAGTGCTCGGCCACGTAGGCAACCTCTTGCTTGCCTTCGGCCAGATGAACGTGGATCGGCACTTTGACGTCGTCGGCGGCGTCCCTCACCGCCCGGAACATCTTCTCGCTGCACGAGTATGTCGCGTGGGGCGCCAGCGCCAACCTGACCCTGCCGTCACGAGCGCCGTCATGGGCGGCCACGATGTCACCGAAACTGGCAATCGTCCGCCACGACCAGTCGGTGATGGACTCGTAGATTCCGTGGTCGGCGAAACCGTAGGCCAACGTAGCCCCGAGCGGCACGACGTTGAGCGCCTCGAGCTGCGGCTCCACGGCATACGCATCGAAATGCTCGTTGAAGCAGGTGATGCCGGACCTCGCCATCTCGATGAGGCCGACGAGGTTCGCCCAGTAGAGCGTCTCGTGGTCGAAGTTGCGCTTGAGACGCCACATGGAGGCGAGCCACTCGAACAGGGCAACGTCCTCGTCGAGCCCGCGCAGCAGCATGTTGGACCCGATATGGGTATGCGGATTGACAAAACCCGGCATGATCACCCCGCCGCCGGCGTCGATCCGGCGCCGGCCGTGCCAGGAGGCGAGGTCGACGGCGCGTCCCACGGCCACGATCTCCGCACCGTCGATTGCCACGGCGCCGTCGACGATGGCCACACCTCCGCCCATCGGGAGCACGGTCCCCCCGCCGATCACGAGGTCGACGTCGCGTGGACTGGCAAGCGGCAGGTTGGCCGTAGGCGGGTTCGTCATCGTGTCTCTCCAGGTCACTTCGCGACCGCTTCTCTTTGCGAGCGGTCACAAGACCGACGTTAGACCTGCCCGGCGCCGCCCTCGGCTCGGCGCGGCGGTCGGTGTGGCGTGCGGCGCCGGCGGTCGGTGTGGCGTGCGGCGCCGGCGCGCGCCAGCGGGGCGCGGCAGCGAGGCTCAGCGTTTCAGCCATCTGAGTCGTTCGACGGCTTGCGTCAACGACTTCACCGTCGCGATGCCCGTCGCCTCGAGGTGCGAGGCGAGAGCGATGAACGCCTGCGCCGTCGTCAGCGCGTCGCCGAGGGCGTGATGCGGGCGGTGCTGGGGCAGCCCCAGGTAGGCGGCGAGCTCCCGCAAGGGGAGGAACGGCGGAACGCTTGCGCCCCGCTCAGCCATGAGAAGGCGACCCAGGATCTCGGTGTCGACGAACGGCCCGCGCAAATGACCCCTCCGTCTCCGCATGGCGGCCCCGAGGAATGCACGCTCGATCGACGCCGAGTGCGCCACGAGCACCCGGCCGGTCATGGCGTCGACGAGCGGCCGGATGGCCTCCGCCAGGAGCGGCGCCCCGTCGAGGTCGACCGGCCGAATGCCGTGGATCACCACTGAAGCCTCGGGCAGCGGCCGGGCGGGGCGGACAAGGCCGTACACGGCGCGCCCGACGGCGACTCGGGCCTCGTCGACCGGGACGGCTCCGAACGAGAC
>JBEKMC010000108.1:0-11635 GCA_050008715.1 Acidimicrobiales bacterium
AGGCTGCGGTGGACAGCGGGCACTGGCCCCTCTACCGGTTCCACCCGAGCCCCGCCGCGGGCACCCGGCCCTTCCAGCTCGACTCGAAGACCCCGACCATCCCGGTGAGGGACTTCGAGCTGGCGGAGCTGCGTTTCTCGACGCTTGCGCACAGCGACCCGGATCACAGCCGGCATCTCCTCGCTCTGGCCCAGGCGGACGTCGACGAGCGCTGGCAGTACTACGAACAGTTGGCAGGCGAGACGCGCAGTGTCCCGCACGACGATGGCGATGACGCCATGGATGGAGGTATTCAGTGAAGCGGTTAGGGCTGGAGGAAGAGGTCGTCGACACCGACGTGTACGAGAGGACCGTGGAGCGGTTTCGGGAACGACAGATCGCGCTGCCGACGTTCGCCGAACTGGCTGACCCCTCGCTCATCCCCGATGTCGTGCGAGCCCGGCTGAAGGACGTCGGCGCCGACGAGGCACATCCGCTCAACCTGTTCCGGGTGCACTGGCACAACGATGCCAGTCGCACGGGCCTCGTGGACGTGCCCGAGCATGTCGTGCTCCCGCCGGAGCTGACCGGGACGAAAGCTCGCATCGTGGTCCTCCTGGCGAACCGGTTCCCGATGATCGGCGCCCACAAGGTGCTCGCGAGCTATGGCTGCCTCGCCCCCCGCGTGGTCACGGGGCAGTTCGACCCGACGCGCCACCGCGCCATCTGGCCTTCGACGGGCAACTACTGCCGCGGCGGCGTCGCCATCTCGAAGCTGATGGGTTGCCGCGGTGTCGCCGTGCTGCCGGAAGGCATGAGCAAAGAGCGATTCGACTGGCTCGAGTCGTGGGTGGCAGACCCGTCCGACATCATCCGCACGCCCGGCACGGAGAGCAACGTCAAGGAGATCTACGACGAGTGCAATCGCCTGGCAGCCGACCCGGAGAACGTGATCTTCAACCAGTTCTCCGAATTCGCCAACTACCTCGTCCACTACCACGCCACCGGACGGGCGATCGAGCGCGTCTTCTCGTCGATGGCGGCCGACGGCAGTGACGGCCTCCGTCTGCGGGCGTTCGTCTCCGCCACCGGTTCCGCCGGCACGATCGGCGCCGGCGACTACCTGAAAGAGCACCTCGGCGCTGCCATCGTCGCCGTCGAGGCCCTCGAGTGCCCGACGTTGCTGAACAACGGCTTCGGTGAGCACAACATCCAGGGGATCGGCGACAAGCACATCCCCCTCATCCACAACGTGATGAACACGGACTTCGTCGTCGCCGTGTCGGATCATGCGACCGACCACCTGAACATCTTGTTCAACACCGAGATCGGCCACCGTTACCTGACCGCCCGTCACCACGTGAGCGAGGCGACGCTCGATGCGCTGAACTCCTTCGGGTTGTCGAGCATCTGCAACGTCCTTGCAGCCATCAAGCTCGCCAAGTACGAGGAGCTCGGTCCGAATGACGTCGTCACCACGGTGGCGACGGACGGTGCGACGATGTACGACAGCGAACGTCATCTGGCGCTCGCGAAGGAGTATCCCGGCGGTTTCGACGAAGTGGCCGCAGGAGAGATCTTCGGCCAGTACCTCGCCGGTGCCGGCACTGACAACCTCCTCGAGCTGACCCGGGCGGAGCGTGAGCGCATCTTCAATCTGGGGTACTTCACCTGGGTCGAGCAGCAGGGTCTCTCGGTGGAGGAGTTCAGGTCGAGGCACGAAGCCGGCTTCTGGGAGGGGATCCACCCGATGGTGGGCGTCTGGGACGACATGATCCGGGACTTCAACGCCCGTACGGGTGTCCTCCAGCAGCTGTGAGCCTTCGCCAGGCAGCACTGCCCAGCATGATGGTGTGCCGCGGGTGCGGCTCGGTCGCCGAGGCGTGCGAGCCGTACCCGTTCACGTGCGTCAACGCCGGTGACGGGAACGACCACGTGATGCGCAGGGTGCTCGACATCGAGGCGCTGGCGTTCCCGTCCGTCACCGACGGCGAGCACAACCCGTTCGTCGCCTTCCGCTCCCTGCTGCACTCGCAGCACCTGGCGGTGGCCGGCGGCATGACTGACGATGCGTACGTACGCCTCGTGGGCGATCTCGACGACGCCGTTGCCAAGGTCGACGGGCACGGCTTCGCCACGACGCCGCTCACGATGCAAGTTGCCCTCGGCGAGCGGTGCGGGCTCCTCGGACCGTTGTACGTGAAAGACGAGACGGGCAACGTCTCCGGCTCGCACAAGGGGCGGCACCTGTTCGGCCTCGGTCTGCACCTGGCCGTCGTAGAACGGCTCGGGCTTGCCGATGCGTCGGAGCGGCGTCCGCTCGCCATCGCCAGCTGCGGCAACGCCGCCCTGGCGGCGGCGGTCGTGGCGGCGGCGGGGGAGCGCGAGCTCCTCGTGTTCGTCCCCACCGACGCCGATCCCGTCGTCGTCGGCCGGCTGTCAGAGCTCGGTGCGCGCATCACGGTCTGCGAGCGACAGCCGGGCGTGCCCGGCGACCCGACGTACCACCGGATGCGGGCAGCCATCGCCGACGGTGCGTTGCCGTTCACCTGTCAAGGCAACGAGAACGGGCTCGCCATCGAAGGTGGTCAGACGCTCGGTTACGAGATGGTGGCGCAGTTGGCCGCCACGGACGCGCCGCTGCACCACATCGTCGTCCAAGTCGGCGGGGGGGCACTCGCGAGCGCGGTGGCGGCGGCATTCGGGGAGGCCGTCTCGTTCGGGGTCATCGAGCGCCAGCCCCGGTTCCACACGGTCCAGACGGAAAGCGCCTGGCCGCTCAAACGCGCATTCGACCGGGTGGCTGCGGTCCTCGACACCGAGACCGGTCCCGATCCGGTCCACAGAACCCTTCGCCACGCTGCGCACCACCGTGCCGAGTTCATGTGGCCGTGGGAGACGGCGCCGCACAGCATCGCCCACGGCATCCTCGACGACGAGACCTACGACTGGCTCGCCGTCGTCGAAGCCATGCTCGTCACCGGCGGCCGGTCGGTCGTGGTCGGTGAGGAGCAGCTGGCCGCCGCCAACGCCCTCGCCCTCGAGACGACGGGGATCGAAGTCGATCCCACTGGTTCCGCCGGGCTGGCAGGGCTCGTGGCGCTGCGTCAACAAGGGGTCATCGGCCCGGGCGAGAGCGCCGCCGTGTTGTTCACCGGAGCGCGACGTTGATCGAGCACCCCGTCTCGCCGCTCGGCGGTGGGAGGCTCGTCATACGGGGAGCCCGAGTGCCGGGCGACATCGCCGTCGAGGACGGCCGGATCAGCGAGATCGGCTCGGTGGCTCGCCGCCCGTCCGACCGCGAGCTGCACTGTGACGGCGACATCGTCACTGCGGGGCTCGTCAACACCCACCATCATCTGTACCAGTGGATGACACGCGGTCGAGCCACGAGCTGTGATCTGTTCGGTTGGCTGCAGGAGCTGTACCCGGTCTGGAACGAGCTCTCGGTGGACGACGTTGCAGCGGCGGCCACGGTCGGCCTCGCCGAGCTCGCCCGCAGCGGCGCCACTACGGTTGCCGACCACCACTACGTCGTTCCTCGCGGCGACGACACGGTGTTCGACGCCATTGCTGCCGCCGCACGCAGCGTCGGGATCCGGCTGCATCTCTCCCGCGGCTCCATGGATCTGGGTGAGAGCGCCGGCGGGCTGCCGCCGGACGACATCGTCGAGGACGTCGAGGCCATCCTCGCCTCCACCGAGGCGGTAGCTGCGAGGCTGCACGACGGCGAGTACGTGAACGTCGTCGTCGCGCCGTGCAGCCCCTTCTCGACGAGCGAGCGGCTGATGACCGAGTCGGCCGGCCTCGCTCGCAGGCTCGGGCTGCGACTGCACACGCACCTCGCCGAGACGGTGGCGGAGGAGCGCGACTGCCTTGGGCGTTTCGGCTGCAGGCCGCTCGAGTACGTCGAGCGCCTTTCATGGCTCGGCCCGGACGTCTGGTTCGCACATGCCATCCACCTCGATGCAGCCGAGGCGGTCCGCGTCGGGGCCGCCGGGACCGGCGTCGCCCATTGCCCGAGCTCGAACGGGCGCCTCGGTTCCGGCATCTGCCCCGTCCGCCAGCTCGTGGCGGCGGGCGCCCCGGTTGGCCTCGGTGTCGACGGCGCCGCCTCGAACGAGGCCGGTGTCCTGCAAGCCGAGCTGCGCCAGGCCCTCTACTTCGCACGGCTGCGGGACGGGGAGGCGAGCGCCTTCTCGCCCGCCGACGCCCTCGAGCTCGGAACCGCCGGCGGTGCCCGTTGTCTCGGGCGCCCGGAGCTCGGGCGGCTCGAGCCGGGTGCGCCCGCCGACATTGCCGTCTGGCCAGGGGAAGACCTCGCCGACGTGCCGGACGCGATCGCCGGTCTTGTCCTCGGGCCGGACCGCCGTGTGCGCCACCTGTTCGTCGGTGGCGAGGCCGTCGTGAGTGACGGGGAGCTCCTCGGGGTTGACCTGCGCGCTGCCCATGAGGAGCTCGCCCGCCGGGCCCGCCGGCTCTGGCCGTGACGCCTCCGGTCCTAATGCCTCGGGTCGTAATGTCTCTGGTCGTAATGCCTCTGGCCGTAATGCCTCCGGTCGTAATGGTTCCGGCGAAGCGGCGCCAGCCTCCATGCTGATCCGTCACGGCACCGTCGTCGACGTAGCCGGCGAGCGTTCCGCTGACGTGCGCATCGCCGGCGACGGGAGAGTGACAGAGGTCGGCCACCTCCGCCCCCTTCACGGCGAAACGGTCCACGACGCCACGGGCAAGCTCGTGATCCCCGGTGGTGTCGACGCTCACACGCATCTCAACATGCCGGTCGGAGCGGTTCGCGTGTCGGACGACTTCGCGAGCGGGACGAGAGCAGCCGCCATGGGCGGCACCACGTCGATCATCGACTACGTCACCGTGCAACGAGGCGAGGACCCGATGGCGACGGTGGGGATGTGGCGAAGCTGGGCGGAGCGTTCCACGATCGACTGGGGACTGCACCTCACCTTCACCGAAGCCGTGCCCGAGGCCGTCGTGGCCGCCGGCGCGGAGGCCGGCATCACGTCGTTCAAGCTGTACCTCGCGTATCCGGACCGGTTGCAGGTGAGCGACGGCACCGTGCTCCGCCTCATGCAGGCCGCACGGCGCCACGGGGTCCGCGTCGCCCTGCACTGCGAGAACGGCGGAGGCGTGGAGGAGTTGCGCCGGCAGGCGCTCGCGGCCGGGCGCACGGCCGTCATCGAGCACGCCAACACGCGTCCGCCCGCCCTCGAAGCCGAAGCGGTCGGTCGGGCATGTGCCCTCGCCGAAGTTGCAGGCGCCTCGATCTTCATCGTCCACGTCTCGTCGGCGCCGGCCCTCGCAGCCGTCACGCAGGGGCGCGCCCGGGGCGTCGACGTTCGCGCCGAGACATGCCCGCAGTACCTCTACCTCGACAGCTCCGCGCTGGAAGGCGAGGATGCGCCCGATTTCGTGTGCACGCCACCGCTACGCGATCGATGGCACGCGGATGCCCTCTGGCAGGCGATCGCCCAAGGGACGCTCGACACCGTCGCCACAGATCATTGCCCGTTCACTCGGGCCGATCGACGCAGGGGCGTCGCCGGCAATGCCGGCGGAGTGAGCGATTTCACCGACATCCCAGGGGGCCTCCCGGGCATCGAGACACGGCTGGCGCTCGTGTGGGAGGGCGTCCGGGCGGGTCGCATCACGACGGCGGACTGGGTGCGAGTCTGCTCTGAGGCGCCCGCCCGGATCTTCGGGCTCTGGCCGGCGAAGGGCTCACTTGCCGTCGGGGCCGACGCCGACGTCGTCGTATGGGATCCCGCCCGGCGCCAGTCCCTCGAGGCCGCCGACCTGCACATGGCCGTCGACCATTCTCCCTACGGCGGCCGAGTGGCCGTCGGCTGGCCGGAGCTCGTGCTCAGCCGCGGGCGCGTCGTCTCGAACGACGGCGGTTACGAGGGCGAGGAAGGCTGGGGCCGCTACCTTGCCCGCTCACCTGTGGGGGCGCCGGTGAGCGGCTGATCCGCATCGCCGTCCGTGCCGTGTGGGGGGATGCCGGCGACGACGTCCGAGTCGTCGGTGAGCTCTGATCGCTCCACGACCCGCCAGCCCCCGACCCAGACCCCCTCGATGCCGACCGGGTACTCCCACGGTGACTCGAAGGTGGCCCGGTCCGCAATGACGTCCGGGTCGAACAGGACGAGATCACCCGCCAGCCCGGGCCGGATCTCACCGAGGCGGCCGGCCCACCCGACGACGGCGGCAGCCTTCGAGGTCACTTTGCACACAGCCTCCTGAAGCGACAGCGTCCCGAGCTCGCGTACGTAGCGCCCGAGGACCCTCGGGAACGTCCCGTGCAGCCGCGGGTGCGGGTGGCCGCCGTGGTCGACGACGGCGTCGGTGCCGATCGAGGTGTAGCTCTGGCTCATGAATCGGGCGACGTTCTCCTCGACGTTGTTGAACGAGACCAGCGACATGCCGAGGTTCTCGCTCGCCAGCAAGTCGAACACGACGTCGAAACCCTCCTGCGAATCGACGTCACTCACGCCGGCGGCGGAGATCACGTCCGCGAACGACCGGCCGACGAGCTCGGCGTCGCGCGACCTTGCGACCTTCAATCCCACCCATCCGTCGGAGAACCGCCACCAGTTGTCCCACGACGTCGTGTCCTCCATCAGCTGTGTCCGCAACCGGGCGCGGATGCCCGGGTCGGCGAGGTGGGCGATGGCGGCCTCATGACCGCCGTCCTGCACCCACGGCGGCAGCAGCACGATCGCCGACGTCGAGCCGGCGATGTAGGGATGGACGTCGGCGGAGATGTCGACGCCGGCCTCCTGGGCGGCACGGATGCGGTCGATGAGCACCGATGCCTTGTGCCAATTGTCGCGGCCGGCAGCCTTGATGTGGCTGTAGTGCAGGTGGCAGCCGGTCCTCGCCGCCACCTCGAGTACCTCGTCAGTCGCTTCGACGACGCGGTCGCTCTCCGACCGCACGTGGACGAAGAACGGCAGGTCGCGGGCCGCAACGACTTCGCACAAGGCTGCAACCTCGTCGGTGGTGGCATATGCCGCAGGGACATAGACGAGACCGGACGAGAAACCTCTCCCTCCCTCGTCGAGCGCCCTTGCCAAGGCTTCCTGCATGGCGGCGATGTCGGCCGCTGTCGCCTCGCGGGCGACGTCTCCCATGACGAGGCGCCGAATGGTTGCATGCCCGACGAGCAGGGCTGTACGGGTCGCCGAACTGGCAGCGACGGCTTGTCGGTACTCGCCGAACGAGCGCCACGTCCATGACTCCGGCGGGATCGTCCCGTCGAGTCCTGCGAGGAAGGCGACGTGGTCGGCCAAGTCCTCCTCCGACACCGGGGCCGCAGAGATCCCGTCCTGGCCGAACACCTGTGCCGTGCATCCCTGCACGAGCTTGGGCGAGTCGCCGATCGGCGGGTTCCTCGGCTCGTCCCTCAGCAACGTGTACAGATCGGAGTGGGAGTGGAGGTCCACGAACCCGGGTGCGAGAGCGAGGCCGTTGCCGTCGACCGTCGCCGCCACGTCGAACGGCGCCGTCCGGCGGGCGGGACCGACCGCGGCGATGACGCCCCGGTCGTCGACCACGACGTCGCCGACGACCGGATCTGCGTCGGTGCCATCGATGATTGTGACGCCCCGCACCCACAGCGACCTGGCTGCCTGCTCGTGCCGAGCCAAGGCCTGACTCCTTTGATTCAGGTGTATCGCCGAGCCCGAGTGGCCGGCATCCGGCCACTGTATCGGGGCGGTTGCCGGCGCAAACGGGTCCAATGGCCCTAGTCCGACGGGCCTCCCAACAGGCAAGATGCTGAGATGCGAAGCTTTCTAGGTCGGGACATTCTGTCCCTCAAGGATATGGAGCGGGAGGAGTTCTTCCAGATTTTCCGGGTGGCTGACAGGCTACGGCCGTACGCCGCGGAACGCCGGAACGGAGATCTCCTCAAGCACAAGACGCTGCTCACGGCGTTTTACCAGCCGAGCACTCGAACACGGCTCGCCACCGAGGCGGCGATGCACCGCCTTGGCGGTCACGTGCTCGGGTTCTCCGATGCGAAGATGACGCGAGCGGGCGACTTCTACCAGGAGTCGATCAAGGACACCGTCCACATGCTGGAGTACTACGGCGACGTCATCGCCATGCGTCACTTCCAGCAGGGCGCGCCAGCCGAAGCGGCGAAGTGGTCGTCGGTGCCCGTCATCAACTGTGGTGACGGTTGGGGGGAGCACCCGACGCAGGTCCTCACGGACCTCTACACGATCTGGCAGGCCAGGGGCACGCTCGACGGCCTGAAGGTGCTCCTCGTCGGCGACATGCGGATGCGCACGATGCACTCGATCCTGTACGCCATGTCGCAGTTCGACATCGAGGCCTTCGTCGTAGGGCCGCCGGAGATGTCGCTCCTGCCCGAGTTCAAGTCGGAGCTCGACGCCGTGAACGTGCAATACCGCGAGATGGAAAGCGTCGCCTCCTGCATCGCCGACGCCGACGTCATCTACATGGAGCCCGTCGTGCAAGCCGACTACACGCAGTCGCGCGTGGAGGCTGCCGGCGAGCACGGCGGCACCCCCGCCGCCTACCAGGTGACCCGTCAGATCCTTCGAGAGAAGGCGAAGTCGGATTCGATCATCTTGCACTCGCTTCCCCGCATGGACGAGCTGCCGCCGGATGTCGACAGCACGCGCCACGCCCGCTACTGGGTGGAGGCCTTCAACGGCGTCGTCATGCGGATGGCACTTCTATCCCTCGTACTCGGAGCAACGGAGTAAGACCATGCAGACCCACCTTCGCGGACGCGACCTCATCACCTTGCAGGAATGGACGAAGGACGAGGTCGACACGCTGCTCGACATCGCCTTCCACCTGAAGCGCGAGCGTGCCCTCGGCATTCCCCACCCGCTCCTGCGGGACAAGGTCCTCGCCATGCTGTTCTTCTTCTCGAGCACGCGTACCCGCGCCTCGTTCGAGGCGGGGATGGCACAGCTCGGCGGGCACGCCCAGTTCATCGAGAGCCGGACGACCCAGATCGCCCACGGCGACACGCCGAAGGAGATCGGCGAGATCCTCGGCCGCTACAACGACGGCCTCGCCATCCGCCACTGCGACTGGGGGATCGGCAACCAGTACCTCCGTGACGTGGCCGAGGCGAGCCGCGTGCCGGTGCTCAACATGCAGTGCGACGTCTACCACCCCCATCAGGCCCTCGGTGACCTCATGACGATCATCGAGCGCTTCGGTGATCCGCGCGGCAAGACCGTCACCGTCAGCTGGGCGCACGACCCTTCGTACCTGAAGCCCGTCAGCGTCGCCCAGAGCCTCATCCTCCTGCTCCCGCGGTTCGGGGTGAACGTGCGTCTCGTGCACCCGCCGGAGTTCTCCCTCATGCCGGAGATCGTCGAGCAGGCGAAGGACAACGCCCGCAAAGCGCACGCCGGCTTCGAGATGATGGACGACTTCGAGGCGGGTTTCGTCGACACCGACGTCGTCTATGCCAAGAGCTGGGGCGCCATGGTCACGACGACCGACGAGGCGGAGGACACGCGCCTCATCAACAAGTACCGCTCGTGGATGACCGATGCCCGGCACATGAAGTCGGCGCACGAGGACGCCATCTTCATGCACCCGCTTCCGGCTGACCGCAATGTCGAGGTGACCGACGAGGTCATCGACGGCCCGCAGTCCGCCGTGTACGACCAAGCCGAGAACCGCCTGCACGGCCAGAAGGCCGCCATGGCCCTCACGATGGGTTGATCGAGATGGAGACACCGTCCCGCACGGCCGTCGTCGCAATCGGCGGCAACTCGCTCATCAAGGACACGCAACACCAGTCCGTTCACGACCAGTACATCGCCGCCCAGGAGACGTGTCACCACATCGTCGGCATGATCCGTGACGGTTGGAACGTCGTGATCTCCCACGGCAACGGGCCACAGGTCGGCTTCATCCTGAGGCGCTCCGAGCTGGCAGCCGGCGAGCTGCACGAGGTCCCGCTCGACGTATGCGGCGCCGACACCCAGGGAGCGATCGGCTACGCCCTGCAGCAGAACCTCTGCAACGAGTTCCGCCGCTACGGCATCGACCGCCACGCCGCAACTGTCATCTGCCAGACAGAAGTACGGGCCGACGACCCGGCCTTCCTTCACCCGAGCAAGCCCATCGGAACGTTCATGGACGAGGAGATGGCCGAGCGCCGGCGCCAGCAGGGTTGGGATCTGATCGAGGATTCCAACCGGGGCTGGCGGCGCGTCGTGGCATCGCCGACACCGATTCGGATCGTCGAGATGCCCGCCATCCGTGCCCTCGTCGATGCCGGCCTCGTCGTCATCACCGCAGGCGGCGGCGGCATCCCGGTCATCGCCGACGAGAACGGCGACCTCGACGGTGTGGCCGCAGTGATCGACAAGGACCTCGCTTCGGCCCTTCTCGCCACTGAGCTCGGTGCCGATCTGCTGCTGATCTCCACGGCGATCGAGAAGGTCGCCCTCGACTTCGGCCGCCCGGAGCAGCGGTTCGTCGACTGCATGACGGCGTCCGAGGCTCGCGCCCACCTCGAGGAAGGGATCCATTTTGCCGGTGGCAGCATGGCCCCGAAGGTGCTGGCCGTCCTGAACTACCTCGACCACGGCGGCAAAGAGGCCATCGTGACCGATCCCGCCAACGTGGAGCTGGCGCTTCACGGCAAGACGGGCACCCGCTTCATACCTGGTTGATGCTTGGGCCGCCGGCCAACTCGCTCAGCGGGTTGGCCGGCGTGTCGCGCTCAGGCGACGGACGGCTCCGGCTCGGACTTCACGCCCGCCATCATGAGGCCGATAGCCTCCCGCGTGCTCGTGCGGGGGTCGGCAGAGCCGATGATCCTGCCCTCGTACATGACGAGGATGCGGTCCGAGATCGACATGACCTCGTCGAGGTCCTCCGAGATGATGAGCACGGCTGTGCCGGCGTCGCGCTGCTCGACAAGGCGCTGGTGGATGTATTGCGCAGAGCCGATGTCGATGCCCCGTGTCGGTTGCGCCACGAGGAGCACCTGGGGCCTGCCGGAGAGCTCCCGGGCCATGATGAGCTTTTGGATGTTGCCGCCCGACAGGTTCCGGGCCGGCGTGTCGAGGCTCGGTGTCTTCACGTTGAAGGCGTCGACGAGCTCCTGGCAGTGCCGACGGATCACCCGGCTCCTGAGGAAGCCAAAGCGGGAGAACGTCGGGCTGTTGTTGTCCACGAGCAGGAGGTTCTCGGCCACGCTGAAGTCCGGCACGATGCCGTCCCGCATGCGCTCCTCGGGCACGTAGGCGAGACCGGCGGCACGCATCCGGGCCGGCGGCGCTCCTGCCACCTCTTCCCCGAGGATGCGGACCGAGCCGCCCACGGGGGGACGGATGCCGGCGACGGCTTCGGCGAGCTCGCGCTGGCCGTTGCCGGACACGCCGGCGATCCCGACGATCTCGCCGGCATCGACTTCGAGGTCGACGCCCCGAACGGCGTCCTGGCCACGGTCGCCTTTGACGTTGAGGCCCGTGAGGACGAGGCGTTTCTCGCCGGCAGGGGCCACGGCCGGCCGGATGTCGGCAGACAGCTCGTGGCCGACCATCATCTCGACGAGGCGGGATCGTGTCGCGTCGGCGCGCGAGAGAGTACCGATCTGCTTGCCGCCTCGAAGGACCGTGATGCGGTCCGA
>JBEKMC010000109.1:0-11562 GCA_050008715.1 Acidimicrobiales bacterium
AGGGGCCAGTCCGGGCACCAGACCACGAGCGTGCGGATCATGGGGAGGGTGTCATCGGGGAAGGCTCACGCCGGTAGCCGCAACGGCGCCCGGCGGGGACGAGCGGCCGCCCCGCGCCCGCTCACCTCCAGCTCGTACCGCCGTGATGCCAGCAACCCATGTCCCCGCGACAGGCCTGACCACTGTGAACCGGTCACCGTGCAGCGCAGGTCGCTCGGGCCCGACCAGTGGCCCTGGCGATCGAGGACGATGAGCACCGATCCGCGATCGCGCGAGCGGGCGGCGATCCGGCGGGCCTCCGACTGCCGTACCGACGTCCGCGGGGAGAACAGCACGGTATCGACCGAGTCGAACAGCGTGGCAAGAACCTGCATCCAGCGCTCCGCCCCACCGAGCGAGGGCACGATGAGAAGGCGGGAGAGATCGATCCCGCGCTCGGCAGCCGCGAGGGCACTCAGCTCCGGCACCCCTGCCAGAGCGCACCAGTAACCCCCCACGGACGGGCCGGCGAGCAGTTCGAGCGCAAGAGTCGTGGCCCCCGACGATCGCCGGGAGTCGACCACGACGGTCGAGCCGCGCTGGAGGCCGCCGGCCGGCAGGATCTCCTGCAGCGCCCGGGAGACCGGCAAGAGGCGCTCGCCTGCGAACGTGGTCGGCCTGACCTTCGTGCCGAGGCGGCGCAGTTCCGTCGCCCTGCCGGTAGGTTCGGCGAGCTGGCCGGTAAGTTCGGCGAGCGGGCCGTTTAGTTCGGCGACCGGGCCGTTAAGTTCGGCGACCGGGCCGTTTAGTTCGGCAACCTGCCCGTTAAGTTCGGCGAGCTGCGCAGCGGCCGCAGCCGTCATGGCCATGTGGAGCAGTATACGAACACGTGTTCGTGAACACCAGACCTCCCACCCTTCGGCGAGACTGGGACATGGAGCCGAGCCCGGAGCCCGACCGCCCGCCGGAGATCACCGTGCGCACCGCCACGATCGCCGACGCCGAAGCGATCACGGATGCCCACGTGGCAGCGTGGCAATCGGCCTACCGGGGGATCATGCCGGACCGATACCTCGACGACCTCGCCAAGGACCGAGCGAGCCGGACTGCCAGCCACCGAATACACATCGCCTTACCGGATGATCCGCGCAGTTTCCACCTCGTGTCCGAGTACGACGGCGACGTCGTCGGCTGGCTCTCCGGCGGCCCGAGCCGGGACGACGGCGGCGGCGCTGCCGCCACCGGGGAGGTCTGGGCGATCTACATCCACCCGGACTACTGGCGCAGCGGTGTCGGGAGCGCCCTCATGACCGTCGCCCTGCAGCGGCTTGCCGACGACGGCTACTCCGAGGCGGTGCTGTGGGTGTTCGAGGCGAACACGCGGGCGAGGGGTTTCTATGAGCGGTTCGCATGGCGACCTGACGGCGCCACCGAGATCTTCGAGCGGGGCGGCGGCCAAGCGGTCGAGATCCGTTACCGCCGCCCGCTCAGCCCGAGCTGAGCTACGCCAGCGCCACGAGATCCTCGAGGTCGTCGCTCCAGGAGTCCTCGACGCCGTCGGGCATGAGGATGACACGGTCGGGCGAGAGGGCGTCGACTGCACCGGGGTCGTGGGTGACGAGCACGATGGCCCCTTCATAGGTCCGTAGTGCCTTCAGCACCTCGGCGCGGCTCGCCGGGTCGAGGTTGTTCGTGGGCTCGTCGAGCAGGAGGACGTTCGCAGAAGACACCACGAGCGTGGCAAGGGCGAGACGCGTCTTCTCGCCTCCCGACAACGTGCCGGCCGGCTGGTTGATCCGGTCACCGCCGAAGAGGAAAGAACCGAGCATGCGCCGTAGCTCGACGTCGGTCACCTCCGGTGGGGCGGTGTGCCGGACGTTGTCCCAGACGGACTGGCCGGCCACAAGCGTCTCGTGCTCCTGCGCGTAGTACCCGAGCTTGAGGCCGTGGCCGTGATGGACCTCGCCGGCGTCCGGGGTCTCGATACCGCCGAGCAGCCGGAGCAGGGTCGTCTTCCCCGCCCCGTTGAGGCCGAGGACGACCACGCGGCTGCCGCGGTCGACAGCGAGGTCGACGCCACAGAAGACCTCGAGCGAGCCGTACGACTTCATGAGGTCGGAGGCCGTGAGCGGCGTCCGGCCACAGGGGCTCGGCTTCGGGAACCGCAGCTTCGCGACCTTGTCCGACTGTCGGACCTGCTCGATGCCGGACTCCAGCCGGGCGGCGCGGCGATCGAGGTTGTGGGCCATGCGGGCCTTCGTCGCCTTCGCCCGCATGCGGTCGGCCTGCGAGCGCAGCGCCACGACCTTGCGCTCGGCGTTCTGGCGCTCGCGGCGCCGCCGGCGCTCGTCGGTGGCCAGCTGCTCGAGGTATGCCTTCCAGCCGACCCGGTAGACGTCGAGCTCACAGCGGGTCGCGTCGAGGTGGAAGACCTTGTTCACGACTGACTCGAGCAGGTCGGCATCGTGACTGATGACGATGAGGCCGCCGTCGTGCGACTTCAGGTAGCCCTTCAGCCAGACGATCGAATCGGCATCCAGGTGGTTCGTCGGTTCGTCGAGGACGAGCGTGGTGGCTTCGGAGAACAGCACCCGGGACAGCTCGACCCGGCGACGTTGACCACCCGACAGCGTCCCGAGGCTCTGAGCGAGGACGCGCTCGGGAAGGCCGAGGCTGGAGGCGATGGAGGCGGCCTCGGCCTCGGCCGTCCACCCGCCCAGCAAGTGAAAACGCTCCTCCAACCGCGAGTACTTCCTCATGGCGTCGTCCTGGCGCTCCGGGTCCTCGTCCGACATGGCATGGCGGGCGACGTCGAGCTGCCGCACCACGTGGTCGAGGCCGCGGGCACCGAGGATCCGGTCGAGCGCTTTCACCTCGAGGTCGCCCGTGCGTGGGTCCTGCGGGAGGTAGGCGACCGCGCCAGAACAGCGGACCTGCCCGTTGGCGGCCTGCCCCTCGCCGGCGAGCACTTTCGCGAGCGTGGTCTTGCCGGCGCCGTTGCGTCCCACGAGGCCGATCCGGTCGCCGGGCGCGACCTGGAAGGTCACCGGCTGCAGCAGCTGGCGACCGGCTACGACGAGCTCGAGGTCGGTGACGGTCAACATGGTTGTCGCTCTGTAGCGTAAGGCCGGTGCCTGCACCTTCCGGACAACCCGCCCCTTTCGAGCCCGCGCCGCAGGCGGCGCCCGGCCCGATCGCCCTCGTCGGCAGTGGCGAGTACCTCGACGTCATGATCGACGTGGATCGTGGGCTCCTCGCCGGCCGGCCGCAGCGGGCCGTGTTCCTCCCGACGGCCTCGGCCGAGGAGGGTGAGGAGCGAGTCGGCTACTGGCTCGAGCTCGGCCACCGGCACTTCGAGCGTCTCGGCGTCGATCCAGTACCCCTGCCGGTGCTCACGCAGGACGACGCAGCTCGGGACGACTTCGCCGCCCTCGTCGCCGGCGCCGGCCTCGTCTACCTGTCCGGTGGCAACCCCGGATACCTCGCCAACGTCCTCCGGGACAGCCTCGTGTGGACAGCGATCCTGGCGGCCTGGCGAGCCGGGGCGGCACTGGCCGGCTGCTCGGCGGGCGCCTGCGCTCTCAGCTACGTAGCCGAGGACATGCGGGCGATGCGGGACATCGGCACGACCCGCCTCGTGGCGCCCACGGGCCTTGCCACCGTCCCCGAGATCGCCGTCATCCCGCACTTCGACCGCATGGCGCGTTGGGCGCCGGATCTCACCGAACGCTACGCGAGCAGAGTGCCAGACGGTGTGACCGTCGTCGGCGTGGACGAGGACACCGCCATTGTCACCGATGGGGGCGCGGGCGAACGACGATTCGTCGTTGCCGGCCGGCGGTCAGCCTGGGTGCTCCATCCTGGCGGCGACAGGACGGAGTACCCCTCTGGCACCACGCGCTCTCTGCCCGCCGGCGACGCCAACCTGGCATAGGTTTCGGGTCGGATCCGACCCGAAACCACAGCCAAGTCGCTGCCCGACGAGCCCGCCGCCGCTTACGCCGCCGCCCGGGGCACGCGGGCGACCTGGGCCGGCGTGGGCACTTTGACCGCTTGGGCAAGCCGGAGTCGTTCGAGCCCGCGGATCGTCCACCACGACAGGTCGAGCTGAAATCGCTCGAGCCCATGACGGGCCGAACGGGGGAAGGCGTGATGGTTGTTGTGCCAGCCCTCACCGAAGACGAGCAGGGCCACCACCCAGTTGTTGCGGCTCTGGTCCCTTGCCTCGTACGCCCGCCGGCCGAACGTGTGGCAGATGCTGTTGACCGCAAAGGTCGAGTGCTCGAAGGCGAACACTCGGATGAGTCCCGCCCACACCATCGCCTCCACGCCGAGTGCCCAGGAACCCCCGACCCAAGCTCCGACGAGGAACGGCAGGCCGAACGAGAGCGCTACCCAGACGAGATAGAGCCGGTCGATCCAGCGGATCGTCCGGTCCTCGTAGAGGTCGCGGCCGTAGGCGATCGAGCGCTCCATTCCCTTCGTGGAGAACATCCAACCCATATGGGCGTGCCAGAGGCCCTTGATGGACCCGAGCAGGCCGTCGCCCGACAGGTGAGGAGAGTGTGGGTCGCCCGCCTGGTCTGACCGGGCGTGGTGCTTGCGATGGTCCGTGACCCATTGCGTGACGGGACCCTGCAGCGTCATGGCGCCGAGGATGGCCAATGCGACCTTCACAGGGGCGACAGTCTCGAATGAGCGGTGCGTGAAATAGCGGTGGTACCCGACGGTGATGCCGAGCCCCGTGAGGACATAGAACACCCCGAACAGGACGAGATCGGTCATCCGGAAACCCACGCCCCAGAACACCCCCATCGCCGAGAACAGGCCGAGCGGCGGCACGAGCACAGCCACGAGCGTGACGACCTGGCTCACATGGCTGGTGCGCTCACGCGCCGTGGCGATCCCGAGCCGGCCGGCATCGGGCACGTCGGCATCGGGCGCGTCGGCGATCGGCGCGGCCGGGGCGGCCACGGCGACCGGCGCGTCGGCATCGGGCGCGTCGGCGATCGGCGCGGCCGGCGCGGCCGAGACCGCCGCCGGCGGTGGGACGGCAAAGTCCGGCGTAGGAGCGTCGTCGAGGGCAGACTGGCCGGTGAGCATCACGCGCACATCATGTCATCGACCGGGCTGGTCGGGACATCACTCGCCCCGGTTCAACGCTTTCGAAACAAGTACACCGTGCAGTCGTACGCCAGCTCCACCACGTCGTCGGAGGCGAACTCCCGGACCCGTTCGAGCACGTCGGCATGCTCGGCCGGCGGCAGGTTCGCAATGAAGCTCGTGGAGGCGACCCGGTCGCAGAGCCCGTCGGCATCGAGGAGCTGACAGAAGCGGAATCGCTGCTCGCCGACCTCCTCGAACAACCCGCAGTGCTCCATCACTTCGACCCATGCGCCGGACTCGTAGGACGGCGCGTCGTGCCGGTACCGGGCGAGCACCCGGGTGAGCTCGGCCTGCAGGGCTTGAGTCGGGTCCCGCCGGTTCCACACGAGTGCGAGATGGCCACCGGTCTCGAGGATCCGGGCGATCTCCCGCAGCGCCTCGGGCGTCGAAAACCAGTGGAACGCCTGCCCGACGGTCACCACGGTCGCCACCGCGTCCGGCAAGCCCGTCGCCTCGGCCTCGCCGATGGCGGCCTCCACCTGCGGCAGGACGGAGATCAACTCGCTCAGCATCTCCGGGAGCGGCTCGACGGCGATCACCCGGGCACCGCAGCTCACGAGCTGGCGGGTGAGCTTTCCCGTCCCGGCGGCCAGGTCCACGACAACCTTGCCGGGACCGAGGCCGGTGTGCTCGGCGATCCAGTCGACGGCCTCGGCGGGGTATTCGGGGCGGCCGCGCTCGTATTGCGGCGCCACCTTCGAGAAACCCTCCGCATCATTCCGCACACCTCGATCATCCCACGCACCTCGGTACGATCGGCGATATGGCCGATCTGATCGTCGTGCAACCGGTGGAGCCCGCTCTCACGTACCGCCTTCGCCGGGACGTCCTGCGCCCCATGCTTGCGATCGAGGACATGGATCAGTTCGGCGACGACGGCGAGGACACCGGCATCTACGGGGCGACCGAGATATCGACCGGCGAGCTCGTGGGCACGGGCAACGTGCGCCACGAGGCGCCCCCGGCGGGACTGCTCGAAGAGGTGGCGCCCGGCTGGACGGCCGACACCTGGAGGTTGCGAGGCATGGCCACGCGCGAGGACCTGCGCAGCCTCGGCATCGGCGCCAAGGTGCTGGGAGCCTGTGTGGGGCATGTGGCGGAGCGTGGAGGGGGTTTCTTGTGGTGCAATGCGAGGGTGCCGGCGCAGCGGTTCTACGAACGGGCCGGGTTGAGGCCATGGGGTGACGAGTTCGAGACCTACGGCATCCCCCATGTCGTCATGTGGCGGATGGTCGAGGCTCGGGCCGCAGAGGAGAGTGGGGAGAGCGTGACGTGACCGAGCAGCTCGAAGTCGTCGATCTCATCCAGCGGATGATCCGCAACGAGTGCGTGAACGACGGCTCGGCCGAGTCGGGCCACGAGCGGCGCAGCGTCGATCTGTTGCGTTCGGAGCTCGACGGCTCCGGCGTCGATTTCGAGGTGTACGAGCCCAGCCCCGGGCGGGCCTCCCTCGTCGGACGGATCGAGGGATCCGACCCCGGCGCTCCCTCGATGTGCTGGCTCGGGCACACCGACGTCGTGCCCGCCAACCCCGACACGTGGTCGCGAGACCCGTTCGGCGGCGAGCTCGTCGACGGGGAGGTATGGGGGCGTGGCGCCGTGGACATGCTGAACATCACGGCGTCGATGGCCGTCGCCTTCGACCGCCTGGCCCGAAGCGGCTTCCGCCCGAAGGGCACTCTTGTGCTGGCGGCGGTCGCCGACGAGGAGGCACTCGGCTCGCACGGAGCCGGATGGCTCGCCGAGCACGAGACCGATGCCGTGAAGTGTGACTACCTCATCACCGAGTCCGGGGGCATCCCGCTCGAAGGCCCGGCCGGCCGGCGGCTTCCGGTCATGGTGGGAGAGAAAGGCAGCTGCTGGTGCCGGTTGCGCATCCACGGCGAAGCCGGTCATGCCTCTCAACCGCTGCGAACCGACAACGCTCTCGTGACGGCGGCGGCGATCGTGGGTCGCCTGGCGACGTTTCGCCCGACCGCCCAGATCCACGGTGCGTGGCGGCGGTTCATCGAAGGCATGGGATGGCCGGCCGAGATCGAGCGCCAGCTCCTCGACCCGAAAGGCATCGAGGAGCTGCTCGAGTTCATGCCCGACCTCGGCATGGCCCGGCAGGCGCACGCCTGCACCCACCTCACGATGGCCCCGACGATCCTGCACGGCGGCACGAAGATCAACGTCATCCCCGACACCGTCGAGCTCGAGGTCGACATCCGCACGCTCCCGGGACAGAGCGAGGCGGAAGTCCGGTCGATCGTCGCCGAGGCCATCGGTCCCGACCTGTGGCCGAAGGTCGAGATCCTGTTCATGATCAACGACCCGGCCACGTCGTCGCCCGTCGACACCCCGTTGTGGGGGGCGATGGAGAAGGTGTCAGGTCGATTCCACCCGGGGGCGCCGCTCGTGCCGTTCTTCAGTGTGGGGGCGACGGACGCACGTTTCTTCCGGCGGCTCGGGACGACTGCGTATGGGTATGGGATGTTCTCGGAGAAGTTGAGTTTCGAGCAGTTCGCCATCATGTTCCACGGTGACGACGAGCGCGTCGACGTCGAGTCACTCGAGATGTCGGCTTCGATGTTCGAGCATCTGGCCCGGGAGTTCCTCAGGTAGGGCTACAAGGTGGCCGGCAACGGGCTCGAGATCAAGACCGGGTTCGTCGGCTGTGCCGAGCCACCCTGCGGCTCGGTGTTCACGAGCAGCGACGACATGCCCGGCTGCAACTGCAGTGCGACATCGCCCGGTGCGCGGCCGAGGACGCCGAGAGAGACGTACTTGCCGTTCACGACGGCCCAGGCCTGGAACGTCTCGCCGGCCCCGATCGACGGCATCGTGCCCGGGACGAGGAACGCCTGCCCACTCGGCAACGCCACCACCTTCGCCGACCAGGAGGCATTCGTGCTCCTCAGGTCGAGCGTGATGCTGCTCGGGTCGTTCTCAGCCGCTGCCACCTGAGCCTTCGTACCGCCGGCGAGAATGCCCGTCGACAGCGCGCTCACGCGATTGTCCAGGCTCACGACCCGGCTCGACAGCACCCCGACGACGACGGCGAGCGCGGCCGCCACTGCGGCTACCGAGGTCATGAGGACCGTGCGCCGGCGGCGATTGTTGGAGGATCCGGAACCGTCGGTACGGCTCGGGCCGACTGAGCGCAGCGGCCGGGCGCTCTCGATCGAGATGACCGGTGCCGGGGCCGGGGCGGGCGGCGTCCGGGTCTGGCCGTCGCTGCCGGCGAGCTTGTCGCCGTCCGCGCCGGACGAGCCGATCTCCGCGAACGTCGGGCGGGCGAGCGGGGTGCCATCTCTCGCCGAGGTGCGCAGCGGGCCTTCGGAGCCGATGGCGAGCTCGTCGGCGATACGGCTCCACAGGCCGGGCGGCACCATGCCTCCGAGGTTGCCGAGCACGCCGGCGACTTCGCGGTGGGCGGCGACCTCTGCCCTGCAGCGAGGGCACTCCGCCAGGTGCTGATCGATCTCGGAGGTTTCCTCCGGGCTCACGGCGTCGAGGGCGTAGGCACCGAGCAGCTCGGTGATCTCGTCGTGCGTCACAGCTCGCCCCCGATGAGCACGCCCGCTGCCGACAGTGTCCGGTGCATCCGTTTCAACCCGGCTCGAATCCTGCTCTTCACGGTACCCTCCGGCTCGCCGAGCAGTGCCGCAACCTCCCGGTAGCTGTGGCCGCCGAAGTACGCCAGCTCGATCGGCTTCCGCTCGGAATCCGGGATCTCGCTGAGGGCGTCACGGATGTGCTCGGCGAGCATGATGTCACCGACCTCGTGCTCGACGTCATAGCCCGCTTCCGCCGTCATCCGTGCCTCGCGCTCCTCGCGGCGCCTGCGGGCGGTCTCGGAGCGCAGAAGGTCGACCGACCGGCTGTGGGTCTGCGCGAGCAGGAAGGACCGCAAGGTGCCCCTCGCCGGGTCGAAACGCTCCGGGTCGTGCCACAGCTTGACGAATACCTCCTGCACGACCTCTTCGGCAACGCCGCCGTCCCAGAGCAGCCGTTTCGCGAGCGCGAACGCAGTTCCGGCGTGGCGCCGGTATGCCTCGGCGAGCGCGTCGTCCCGCCATCGGGCGATCGCGAGGACGAGGCGCTCGTCGCTCGCCTCCTTCAGGTCAGATCTCACGTCATCTGCAATCCGGAGCGGGGTCGTCTTTGGATGACGTTCGATGGCAGGATCTTCCGCCTCGGATCGATCGACCGGTGCTGGGCCGCCGGCGGTCGGGCTCGGGCCGTCGAGGCTCAGGGCGTCGGTCGGGTTCGGGGCGTCGAGGGCGTCGGCGGGCGTGGTGGTGCCGATCGGGTCGTCGACGGCGCCGCCGTCACGCTCATCGGGCACCGCCTGACGCTACTTCGGAGGTCAGCCGAACACCGAGACACGTCGGCGACCCTGCTTCGTGCTACGACGTGGCAGCCTCGGGCACCGGCTGAGGAGCGGGAGGACCGACGTAGCGGGAGCTCGGCCGGATGATGCGGTTGTCCGCCGCCTGCTCGAGGAGGTGGGCACACCACCCAACGGTGCGGCTGACCGCAAAAGTCGGCGTGAACAGCTCACGGGGAATGCCACACAGCTCCATCACCACGCCGGCGTAGAACTCGACGTTCGTGTAGAGCTGGCGGCCGGGTTTCATGTCGTCGAGCACCCGCACGACCGTCTGCTCGACCTGCTCGGCGAAGTCCACGAGCGGTCCGCCGAGTCCTTCCGCCGTCTCCCGCATCATCTCGGAGCGGGGATCGAGCGTCTTGTAGACACGATGGCCAAAACCCATGATCCGATCTCCACGCTCCACCGCTGCCCGGATGAAGGCATCTGCTCGGTCCGGCGTCCCGATGGCGTCGAGGGTGTCGAGGGCCCGGCTCGGCGCTCCACCGTGGAGCGGCCCGGAGAGGGCGGAGATCCCGGCCACGACGGCGGCCGCCACGTCTGCCCCGGTCGAGGTCACGACGCGGGCGGTGAACGTGGAGGCGTTCAGACCGTGGTCGATCGTCGAGATGAGATATCGCTCGACGGCGCGAGCGTGCGGCTCCTCCGGCTCACGGCCGAAGAGCATGTAGAGATAGTTGGCGGCGTAGCTCAGATCCTCCCTCGGCTCGACGACCTCCTCACCTCGACCTGTGCGCCACAGGGCCGCCACGATCGTCGGCACCGCTGCGCAGACCCGAAGAGCGTCGGCACGGATCTCCGACCGCTGCAGGTCGTGCGTCGCCCGGAAACCCTCCGACGTCCCCAACAACGAGACAGCCGTACGGAGCTGGTCGAGCGGGGGCGCTCCGTTCGACACCCCCACGAGCTCGCCGAGCAGCCCAGCCACGCCGGCGGGCAGGCTACGGAGCGGCGCCACCTCGGCTGCGAAATGGGCTGCCTCGTCGAGTCCGGGCAGCTCGCCATCGAAGAGCAGCTGCCAGACGTCTTCGAAGCTCCGGCTCACGGCGAGGTCGACGGCCGAGTACTGGCGGTAGTGGTAGAAGCCTTCGAGACCTCTCACTGAACCGACCGAGGTCTCCGCCGCCACGACGCCCTCGAGGCCGCGGGGAACGTCCGTGAACACCCCGTCGACAGGGCGGAGCTGTGCCACCCGTACGAGGTCGCGGATCGACACGACACCCCGGACGTCGCCGCCGTCCACGACCGGGATGTGGCGATAGCCGTGGGCGGCAAGGCTGCGCCAGGCGTCCACGACTTCGAGATCCGGAGCGACCGAGTCAGGGTCGGCGGTCATCCAGTCCGAGACGGGTGCCGAGGCGGGAACGACGCCGGCGGCAGCGGCGCGCACGAGATCTCGCTCCGTGAGTATCCCGGTGAGGCGGCCGTCGTCGAGGACGAGGACCGAACCAACGCCGTGGCGGCTCATTTGCAGGCTCGCTTGTTCGAGGGTGTCCGACGAGGCTGCGGTCACCGGCGGGCTCGTCATGAGGTCCGCCACGGTCTTCGGGGAGGCCGGCAGCGGGCGGCGCAGTCTCTGGTTCTTCTCGCTCGGTTGTCTGTCGCTGGGCTCCATGCGAGCGATCTTCGTCTTCACTCCATACATTGTCAATATTGATTGCATCAATGTATTGTCGTGCGATGGCCACCGCCGCCGAGCGCTCGGAGCACATCGGCTGGCTCACGGCCGCTGAGGCTGCCCGGCGTCTTGGCATCAAACGGGAGACGCTGTACGCCTACGTCTCCCGCGGGATGCTGACGCGTCGGCGCGAGGTGGGGGGGCGGGAGAGCCGCTTCGACCCGGCCGAGGTGGCGCGGCTGGCGTCTCGAACTCGTGCAGGCGGCCGCGCCGGCAGCCTCGAGGTCGTCATCGACTCGGCCCTCACGCTCCTCGACCCCGCCGGCAAGCTCTGGTACCGGGGCTGGGATGCGGAGGCCGCCGCCCGAAGCGCGAGCTTCGAGCAGGTCGCCGAATGGCTCTGGACCCCGCCGACGGCGGG